>NZ_WHNU01000006.1:0-178307 GCF_009362305.1 Burkholderia sp. BE17 | reverse complement strand
CAACGCGTATGTGATCTGCTCTTCGGTGAACCTGCTCTTCTTCACGGCATGACCTCCTGGTCTCGATGACAACGTCATGCCGGAATTTTCCACTTCCAAATGGGACAGTTTTGTGGGCTAGGGTCAAAGGCGTGAAGGTCGGACTCGGCCAACCTTTGGCAATGATGGCAGCAAAAGTCCAGGCGGCACAAGGCTGTGCGCGACTTTTGGGGCAAACCTGGGGGAAGTGGAAGCTTGGCTGGTCCCCGACAGAATTCATGTCTAGCCACTGCGTGGAGCTGACCGGGGGATTTAGTGGATTTGTACCCCCAAAAATACCCCCGAATGATAGACGGTTGGGTGTCGGTCTGTCACCGGCCTGATCGATATCAAGCGCCTATGATGAACGAATACGAAGTCGAAATCGTGCAAGGCAAGCTGGATGTGGCGTTATTTCACCTCTACCAGGCGCGCCGCCGCCATGCGCGAGATCAATATTTGCCGCCGGCAGTGCAAGTGCTGGAGGAAGTGAAGGAACTGCTCGACGGGCGATGCGTAACCAATTCTGACCGGTAGCGTAAACAGCTTTGCCCCTGTCTAGCTCGACGGAGCGAAGAGCCGGAAACCTTCACCGGCCTGGCAGGGGCTTTCAATTGAGGGTTTGCGCACGAAGGGCGCATATGAATATCAAGCATGTAGTCGCGACTGGCCTTGCAGACCGCTTGACTCTAGATGAGGCTGCCGACTTCGTTGCCAGAGAAACCGGGAAGTTGCGGGATTACGTCATCTCGTACCTGACCGATTGCGCCGAACAGGGCTATTTTTTGGCAGAAGTCGTATTGGTTGCGGACTACGAGAACGTAAGCCACATTTCCCGTGTTGATTCGTCGAAGTCGACTCTTTCATCGGCAGCTCTCATCGAATGGCTTAACGATGAAATCGAAGATGCGCACCAGAAAGCCCGTGTGGCAATAGCTCGCAAAGAAACCAACAAGTGGGGTTATCCAGGCAAGCCCGAAGATGTCCGCGTGCATCTCATTCCGTGGTCGGAACAACTGGACGACTTATCGCGGGATGAGGCCATCAGCATGACCGCGCACGGATGGACGGAATGTTTCGCCCGTGACGTAGCTGAAGGCCAACGCTGGGAGGGGAAGGAGTACGACGCAAAATTTGGAGTCGTTTGGGCCGAATATCTGAATATCTTCGTGGCACTTGCTGACACCTTGCCGTTGACATATGAGGTCAGCGGACTGCGGTGGCGGGGGGCGCAATTGCCATCGGACTGGCTCACGAGTTTGCTTTTAGAAAAAGGCGATTTGCGGGAATGGGCAAAAATTCACGCGCCGGAGATTGCCAAGTCACGATTGCTTGCCGAGCCAAATCTGGCAGTTGTGAACACGGAATCGCCAGAGCAAGCGACCGAGATCGCAATGACTTCTGCCGTGAGTACCAGCGGTCCATCCGAATGGGCCAACACGGGCAGTTGGCAAGATAAGGCGCGAGGAATTGCTGACGAACTATTCGACCACGATACATCCCTACAAACGCGGGATAGCCTGAAGAACTACTCGAAGCGCGTCATGAACGTGATGCAGGAGCGGCAAATACACGGCCCGCGCGGTCGAATCGACAACCCACTGACCGTGCAGCGCGAGGCTCTCCAAGGTGATAAGTGGTGGGCAAAAAAACAGAAGTGACATTGCGGGAAATGCGGGAAAAACGGGGAACACGGTAGCGAGGAGTTTCTCCCGCGGCGTCAAATCATCAGAAAGCCAGCAACCACAAGGGTTTGCTGGCTTTTTTGTTAGCTGAAAACGGAGGTTGTGCGTAGATTTCCCCGTGTGCGGAATGGGTTCCAATGTCTCGTTAGGCATCGTGGGATGCAGCGATACGAGACAGGACAACCTAACGGAGAAATGTCCATGTCTGCAAACAGTCTGAAGGGTCTCCGCGCACCCGCTGCGGCGGCGAAGCTCGGAATCGGGGTAAGCACATTGTGGGCTCGCGCCAAGAGTGAAGTCGGCTTTCCGAAACCGGTGAAACTTAGCACTCGCACGACCATCTTCATCGAGGCTGAACTCGATGCCTATCTCCAGAAGCGCATTGCTGAATCGCGCGGCATGGTTGCCGCGTAAGGAGGCTGCGTATGACCGGCAAAAACAACAAGGGCCGCAACCCCTGCCAGGGCGCGACCCAGATGACCAGCAAGGTCAATCATAGAGATATGTCGGCCGCTGCGCAATGTAAGCGCGTGCTTGAATATCTCAAGTCCGACGGACAAACTACCTACAGCCTACGTGCCAAAGGTATTAGCCATCCCGCGCAACGCATCAAGGAGCTTGTCCGGCTCGGATATCGCATCTATGCGCATCGCGTCTCAGCGGTCGACTCAGACGGTTTCTTGCACGCCAATGTGGCGCGATACAGCCTGCTTGAACGCGAACTGGATCTCGTCGACATGATGGAGGCCGCGTGATGTATGGGGAACAAGCGGCGACACAGCAAGACCAGTCGCGATGCTGGCGGCTTTCTCGCGATTCCGTGGACCGTGCTCGACAGTCGGGCGTATCTCAATCTGTCTCACCCTGCCAGGTCGCTCTTGCTCGAAATGGCGAGGCAGTACCACGGGGACGACAACGGGCGTTTAATCGCGACGCTAGCGTACTTGAAACCCCGCGGTTGGACTTCCTACGACACGATTCAGCGCGCAAAGCAGGAGTTGCTAGAGGCTGGATTGATCTACGAGACGGTAAAGGGGCGCCGACCGAATCGCGCCAGCTGGTACGCATTGACGTGGCAGACGTTGGATCAACTGGACGGGTACGACCAGGGAGCGGAGGCCGGCTTCGTTCGAAGTGCCTATTTGAAAACGCAGTCCTTACACCGCGAGGCGGTGTAGAGAGAGCCTCTATTGCACCGGGAGACGGTGTAGAGGCCGCCTTTCCTACACCGCCAGACGGTGCAATAGAGGCCGTTTTTGCCACTCTCCCTACACCGCCAGACGGTGACCCTCTAGAGAAGCCATCTACACAAGCAATTTCCAAGAAGGAGGTGCGCCGATGAACCAGCAATCGATGCTGCCCGATACCGAAACGTTACCGAAACGGAAACGTCGGCAGGAAGAGGTCACGATGGCCGAGTTCCTTGATGCGTGCAAGGCCGTTGGCCAAAAGGCCATCCCTTCCGACGACTCGATCTATGGCTACGCGGAGCGCGCCGGCATTCCGGATGATTTCCTTGAGATCGCATGGCTTGAGTTTCGTGAACGCCATCTCGACAACCCGACAAAGAAATACCGGGACTGGCGGGCGGCCTTTCGGAATAGTGTGCGCGATGGCTGGTTCCGCATATGGCGTTTTGCCGATGGGCAATGTGTCCTGACCGTCCAGGGGGAACAGGCTGCGCGCGTGCACGGAAAGGCTGTGCGGCAGCAACCCGGCAAATTCGATCCGGTTGCGTACGTGAATCGCAACCGGAAACCGTCACGCAGTTGCGGCTTCGACCAGATCGACTACCGGGAGGGTATCAATGAAGACGGCTCCTTTTGAAGGTGGATCAGGTGCTGAGGAAGCTGGTAACTCCAGTTGCTCATTCGGTAACGGTTGCTGTTTCGGCAACTAGGACATCAATTTTAGAAAGCTATCGGAGATACAAATGAAGATGTTCAGTAAAGCTAATGAAAAAGCAGAGGGCGCGGTGAACACCGGTGGGAAACGTGATGTGACTATCCGCAATGAACCGAAAAAGCGTCCGGATCATGTGATTGCGGAGACCGACGACGCGCAATGGAAAATCCCGCTCACCATCGAGGAGCAATCGGACCTTGCATACGCGTACGAGGACCTACAGGTTCCAGAGCAAACGATGCTGGAAACTTTTATTCAGGGAGTTTATGGCAATTCGGCGGCAAAGCTGAGTATCGACCTTATCCCGCACTCGCCGGGCAAGGTGACTATCGCCGCCGGCCGCAGTTTCAGCACGCTGGCCTATGCGGACGTAGGCGAGACGATTCTCCGCTTGATTCTTGAGGCCCAGTCACGCAAGGACTTGGTTGCTGACCTCGTTGCGGCAATCCCGGCGGAGACGACCGATGATTGATGGATGGGTGACAGGTGCGGTCGACAGGCGGCCAAGAATCACGACCAAGGGGGATGCGCAAGCCATGGCGGTGAAACCGCGTGTCGCCAACGGTATCGGGCCGACCATTTACACGAATGCATTCGCGAGCGACGACGAGCCGCTGGAAGCAATTGGGTGGGCTTGGTGCGGTGATCACGTCGATCATGCGACCAGTACGCACGCGCGTGCGTGCGCGGGAGCAACAAATGGCGAGGAGTAGCCTCATGACGAATGGAGACAATGCGTCGGCTGTTGGCGCCGTAGAGAATGACTCAGAGAATCCGAGCAAAAGAGTTTTGCGAATCGAGGGCGCGATATTCAAAGACGAGCACGAACGAAATGCGGTAATCGCGTCGACACCAATCATCCGTGGCGCGTCCGCTGGAATGACATATGCGGAGCAGATGTTTAGCAATGAGCTTCGTCTGAATGCTTATTCCGAGCAGTTATTGAAACAAGCAAAGAGCGTTCAGGAGGGCAATCTTGCTGGGTTGGAGGCTATGCTTACGGCCCAGGCAAATACACTCGATCTGATGTTCAACACACTAGCGCTGAAATCAGCTCAATGTGACCACATGGCGAAAATGGAGTCGTATTTGCGACTGGCACTCAAGGCGCAGTCTCAATGTCGCTCAACGGTCGAAGCGCTTGCCGAGATCAAGAATCCGCGACCGGTGGCATTCGTGAAGCAGGCGAATATCGCCAACGGCCCTCAGCAGGTCAACAACGGGTCTGGGGCGCCCTCCTACGCGCGTGAAGAAAAAAAAGAAACGACGAACGAACTTTTGGAGCACCAGAATGGCGAATGGTTGGACACCGGAACGGCGGGCGAAGCAGGCCGAGGCAATCAGGCGATGGAAACCATGGGAGCGATCGACCGGACCGACGACGCTGGAAGGTAAGGCGACATCTGCGCAGAACGCACGGAAGCACGGTCTACGTTCGTCCGAGTGGGAGCAGGAGAGGCGGCTCGTAGCGGACTTCCTGAGGGACTGTCGCCAGCGGCTCAAGCTCACCAGCGAGGCTTGAGTCTCGAAGCGGTACCCACGCAGGCTGCGACGAGCAATTCGGTGCGGCCTCGTTTGCTTTTTTGTGGCTTATTGATTCTCATGCGCTATGGGCGATCGTGTTTCACCTTGTACAGTCGGCCGCGGACTTATGATAATCAGCCAAAGCCGACAGATATTGCTTCTCAGTGAGCTTCCCGGTTTCTCGCATCGCCTTCAGTCTGCTATCGAATTGCGTGCAGGTGGCTTTGATAACGACTCGACCCATTTCACTATCGGTAAGCCCCCGGTTTGAGTACTGGATCATTGCAGCGACGTTACGAAGATCGTTTTCGTTATAGCGATACTGGGTTCGGTCGATCGCGTCCACCGTGAGCGGCATTTGATACCAAACCTGTTGCATGTCGTCACTTAGCCCGACGATTCCGGAAAGCTCCGTAAGGCTACGTCCGCCTAAACCCTTCACTTCCATACACAACGGCGCTCGGCCATATCGCTCCCGGAGCTTGCGCATTAAGTCCTGGCAATCGGAAAGAATGGTAGCCGTATGCGAGAGATGGATAGTTGTCTGAGCGCTTGCCTGACTCTGCCATCCAAAAAGCGATAGTGTAAATGCGGCAAGAGACGCTGCCAACGCGGTAGCGAGGAGGTTGCGGATCATCGTGATTTCCCCGTAGCTCATTTTTTGAACACTGATCATAGCGCGTCGCTGACCACCGGCCAAGCCGCCATGACGATCGCAGCGAGGACGGTCGAGGCATCATGCCTTGGGATATCGGCACTCTACGACACCATGATATTTCGGGAGTCGAGCGTCGATTTCTTTACCGCTCAGCAGCCGAATTGGCTTTGCTTGCTCTGCTGGCTTCATTGTAGCGACGGGATTGCTGAACACGAACGCTCTTGACTGGTCGGTCCCGACGTAGACGATTTTTCGATTGCTAGCCTTCCCCGTGCATGTGCTTTCGTTGAGCATGTCGAAATCGTAAGCAAGCCGGGCGATAATCAGATCGCTCACCTTTGATGTTCCAAGGGCATTTTGTGCACCAAAATATACGGCGAATTGAAAAAAAGTCAAAACAAGGGTGACTGTGGCAAGGGCTAGGCGCCCCGTGCCGACCTGTTTGCGATGATTTTTGGTAACTCCAAATCCAAACAACATCAACAACTGAAACCCAAGCAATAGGATTGCGGTCAGGATGGACAACAGCCCGATGGCAGACAAAAATGCACCTGCACTGAACGCCTGGGGAAGATGTGGGGATGCCCCAGAAAACAGCGCGGATAACCGATTCGTTACTTGAGTGTGTCCCGCCCAAATTAGTGTCAGCAATAGGGTCCATCGAATCCAAACACAGAACGGGCAGTCGAATGCCTTCTTTATTCGGTCATCGTTGCACAGAAGGATCGCCAGAGCTGCAAGGGGCATGATACTAAGCACGACCAAGATGAGGCAGGCATTGAACGCATCTGCAGTGTCCATATACAGATAGAACAACCAGAAGGTTATGCAAGAAATGGCGATTTGCCCAGATCGAACCCACGGTGACGAAAACCTCATCAGAACTGCGAGCGAGATTCCTTCGATTTTTTGGAATATGTAGTACCTCTTGGCTAGAAAATAGAGGTGCTGGAGCGATGGTACAACTAGATTACAAAAAAGCTTCGCCATCACGCGGTCTGCAGCTAATGCTATCGCTGTTGCAACGACGGGAAATGCAAGGATCAACAGTAAGCAAAACGCAATATTTGCGGCAATGTGGGGTGTGTCCATGTAGTGATGTGGATTGATCTATATTGATCTGACGATTGTATCGTTTTTTTGATATAGAAACTCATGAAAATAATAAAAAATGAATGTATAATGGTATAGTGCGATAACAAAGACTAAGGTCAGGTCCGGATAGCTCTCCTCGAAACAGCGAGTGATCTGCCGGGTAACTCGACCAAGTACTAGATCATAAAAGCCGACTCATTCGTAAGGAAGAGTCGCGCGTCAAATTCGGGTCGCGCTCTTAAGCGGCCTGCCAAAGGAAGTGTCGATGGCCAATCTATATCGCTCGCGGCGACGCGAGATTCATGCAATCAATTCGCATAACCTGTCTTGGTCGGAATCCCGCGTTTCCGATGTTGATGTACTGGCGGCGCGTGGCATGTCGAGGTCCCGTTTAGGAGCGGACCTGTACCGGTTGAAATACGGCTTCGACCGAAGCGCCTATGAACCTTGCTTCAAGGAACTACGTTCTAAGTTTGCTCGGCGCCGGCAGAACCTTCCCAGCCCGTATTTCCACGCCGCATTGCACGAATTCCTCGATGATCGTTGCACGGCTTGTGGTGGCCGAATGGCGATTCCGATCAATGCGAATGAGGTCGTCGCTTGTTCCACCTGCAACGGTAGCGGTGAGCGACGCTATACCGACGAAGAGCGCGCCGCCGCATGCAGCGTGAGGTGTTCCGTATGGTCGCGATACGAGCGTGATTATTTGGATGTGTTGGAGTGCATCCACCGTGCTATCAACGCTCACCAATCTGGCATGTCCCGGATGCTGGCGTCGACACCCTGACAGACTGTTTCCCCATTATTCATCAGCCTGACTGGCATCACGCCGTCGGGCTTTTCTTTTGCCAAGGAGCAAAGTATGAGTGCATCTCGTTTCATGACAACAAAGGAGGTCGCAGATTGCATGCGTATTGCTCCCGCGACCGTTTATCAACGTCTTTGTGCTAAAGGTGACTTCTGGGGCGTGCTGCCAGTCAAGGGTTTGAACGGTCGCCTCTTGTGGCCCATTGAGGCCATTCACCGATTGCTCGATCGAAACGAAGTGGTACAGAAATCATGAGGTATTACTCTCTTTCGATCACCCCTTCCGGTGCGTCTAAGCCCATCCGATTATGGGAATCGCATCTAAGCAACGTCGTCGATCCGGGCGCTCTCCAAATCGAGTTTGATGCGCTGATTGGCCCATACGGGACACCCACCGGGGCATCCACGGTCATGCTGCGCGGCATCGCCCTAAAAGACCTCACGCAACCTCAGCAATACGCTGGCATGACGCTGGAGTTGAAAGCGGGGATGCGTGCCGGCCTTCCACTGGCCAACCCAGCGCAGGCTGGCACGATTTTGAAGGGCCTCGTTTACCAGTGCTTCGGCAACTGGGAGGGCGTTAATCAGACGTTAGATTTCGTGGTGCTCCCTGGAATCTACACCTCCGACAATCCTGGCAACTTCGTTTTGAACTGGAGATCCGGGACCGAACTTTCGGATGCCCTGCTCCAAACGTTGGACGTCGCCTATCCCAATACGCCAATCTCAATCAATGTCGGCACAAACCTCGTTCAGAATCACGACGAGATCGGCATTTATGACACTCTAGACCAACTGGCGCAGGTCATCGGGGACATCAGTGAAGGGGTTTTTGATAACCGAGTGACGATTGGTGTTCAGGCCGGGAAAATAGTTGTCTTCGATACGAACTACAAGCCAGCGCCGATTCAGCTCGCATTCACGGACTTTGTAGGTCAACCGACATGGATCAATGTAAATACGATCCAACTTAAGCTAGTTACGCGGGCTGATCTTCAGATGGGTTCGATCGTCCGCATGCCCGAGGGGCTGCAAAATCTTCCGGGATTCGTCACGACTACGCAAACTGCTTACCCATCAAGCATCAAATATCAAACAACGTTTCAGAATAACTTCATCGTCCAAGAGCTGCGGCAGATTGGCAATTTCCGCGCGGCCGATGCGAAGCAATGGGTAACGGTCGTCAACTGCATGATGGTTCCATGAAACCGGCGCAACGCTGATTTCCCATTCCCCAATCGGCCCACCATAGGCCGTTTTCGTTGTTCCTATGCCCCGTTCGCGGGCCACCCCGATGACATACGGCTCCAGCTCTTCGCGCGGCGTGGATCGTCGTTACGTCGTCACTCCCACTCGAAGTCAATCATGACCATCTACGTCCTTCCTCAACCTTTATCCGGTGCTGAAACCGTCACGATTCAACAGGAGCAAAACGGGCAAATGGCTGAATGCAGCATGGCCGTCTCAGAGTTCCTTCAGTACATCGCCGCCAACGAGCCCGAGCTGTTAATGGCAAGCCTTCCCTCCACACTCCCGTCGAAAGCTGGCATCCCATGGAATAACGACGGTCTCCTCTCGATTTCCTGATCTGCCTACCATTCAGTCCATAGCCCGCTTCCAAGCGGGCTTTTTTATTTCAGATCCTCAATGAAACGACTTCTACTTCTCGCGCTCACCGTACCGGTGATTGCATCCGCACAAATATTTCCGTCGCCGACGTTCAGTAGCCTGACGCTGCAGAATCCGCTAACCGTCGCCAATGGCGGCACCGGCGCTACTACGTCGACCGGCACCGGTTCGGCCGTGCTGTCCAATTCGCCGACGCTCGTCACGCCGAGCCTTGGCACGCCGTCGGCCATCACGCTGACGAACGGCACCGGGCTGCCGATCTCGACCGGAGTCTCGGGCCTCGGCACGGGCGTCGCGGCCGGCCTTGCAAATGCGGCGACTGGCTCGGGAGCGCCGGTGCTCGGTACGTCGCCGACCATCTCGAATCCGACGCTGAATGGCACGTTCGCGGGCAGCCTGGCGATCCCGTCCACGAACCTGACGTACACGGCGAGCGGTACGGGCGCGGTGTCGCAGACGCTCGCGAGCCGCTTCGCGCAGATTGCATACATCGACAGCTACGGCGCCGTCGGTGACGGCACGACCAACGATGCGACGGCGCTAACGAACGCCATGGCCGCGCTCGGCACGCCGGGCGGCCTCGTGTTCCTCGACTGCACGAAGAACTACGCGATCCTGTCGAACGTCACGATCCCGGCCAACGTTACGGTGAAGCAGTGTGCGGGGAACAATCCGCAGGGTATGGGCCTGTACACGACGCCGCCTTCTCACATTAATCTGGCGAGCACTGCGACGATCACCATGTCGAGCAACTCAGCAATCGACGCAGTGATTGTTCGGAGCGGGATGACGATCCCGGTTCAAACACCGAGCGCCTATGCGGGTACGGCGATCACGCTGGCGACCGGAGACGCAAATGACGTTCGGATAAATGCTCTGATCATCGGATTTGCGACTTGTGTTGATGGAACAAATGGTGGCGATCATCAGCGCTGGAATGTCGAGTGCGATGCAAACCCGGCAACTGGGGTAGGGGCGGTGATCATCGGTACGAGCAACGATACCTCCTACTTCAAAATCCGGAATTGGCCGTGGGGGACGGTAGCTGCAACGTCGGCAACCAATACAAGAACTGGTATCGGCGTCCAAGTCTTGCCCGGCCCCAACGACGATAGCCGCATGGAACTGTTTGACTACGGCCATGCTGTTGGCGTTGACACGCGAGCAAATGGGAACGTCCATTACTCACATGTCTGGTTGGACACGAACTCGACTATGGGCATGTACGTGTACAACAACAACCAGAGCAAGTTCGATGTACTGGAAGCGTGGACCACGCCCGGAGTTGTATTCGAAAGTTCTAGTAATCCGGCTATTGACTATATGTATTGCAATAGCAATGGGGTGGCGAGCGCGAGCTGCATTTGGACCGCTGCCGCAGTGAGCCCAGTTGTCCAGATTTCTAGCCTCTACGTTGCTCAATCAAGCTCCTACGCGATCAACGTTGGTTCGACTACCGCGAGAATCGTAATCGGGAGCGCAATTCTCACGGGCATCAACGGCGGCGCGGGCCCGTACATTGTTGGACTAGTCGGTTGGCTAGCCAACCAGGTGAGCATCGCAAAGGTTGCATATACGGACCTGCCAGCTGGAAACACATTGTTCGGTGGCAACAGTCAATCGCTTCCGTCAGTTGCCAGTGCTGCTTTGCTCGCGCCGCCGGCGGAATACAATCACTTTCTCGTGACAGGTTCCACCACGATTACCAACATCTCTGGGTATTGGGCAGATCGTCAAATCATCCTCACGTTTGGCGGCGCGTTGACTTTGACGAACAACGCCAACATCGCTCTCACGTCCGGAGCCAACATGACGACTGCCGCGGGAACGACGATCGCCCTCTGGTATGACCAGACAGGGTGCGCTTGTTGGCGTGAAATGTGGCACCACTGATCGCTAGGGGCGTTCCTTGCGGAACATCCCCTTGAACGAAAAGCCCCAGTCGCACTGCGTCTCTTTGAGGCGCAGGCCGGCGGCCTTTGCGGATCGCTCATAGATCCCGTGCGGGAACACCTGTTCGTTGACTCCCGACAAGATCAGATTCTTGGTGAATTCGTCGTAGGCGACGCCGACCGGCTCACACAAAAGGAACAACTGGCCGTGGGGTTTCAGGACTCGCGTGATTTCGCTGAAAATCGCATGCAGGTCTTCGAAATGGTGGATCGCGCGAGATACAAAAACAACATCAACGGAACCGGCATTGATTGGCATTCTGTTTGCGTCGAATCGTGCCTGTATGGTTTCCGGGTGCCCGCATCGCCGGGCCAGAAGATCAGCTATCCGCAGGAGTCGAATCGAAACGTCACTATTGATGAACACGCCAGGCCAGTATCGACCCGTTTCCGATTCTCGGAAGCTTGGCCGGATGCCGCCAGCGATCTCCAGGGCCGTTCCGTTTCTATCGAGCTGGAGGAATTGATCTACGAATTGGGCTGCCAACTTGCCATCGAATGCTTCCGAGAATTGATGCTCCCTCGACATATCGGGGTAGACGGGGGCAGCCTTTCTGCTGATGAGAATTTGTGAGCTGATGGTTCGCTCATCGTGCCAGCGCTTGTGTTCTTGGAGAACAGTCACGTCCAGGGTATAGCGTCCCTCGTTCTGAGGCGCAGTTATCGCGAATGGGACGGTTACCGATTGATGCGGTTTGATCGCAACAGGGATGGATGTTCGATTGCCTTCGAAGATCTCCATCTCACCATTTCGGTGCCAGTGATAGCTCACGACGACGGCATTTTCCCCATTCGAGTCGACAGGGAATTCGCCATTGTTGGTGATGCGTACTGCTCCATGGAAAAAATCGCCCAAGCCAACGGCATCCGGAAGATAGAGCGGCCCGAGAGTTACTTTCGGATCGAAATTGGAAATATTGAACCGATCCAAGAAAAGGTTTTCTTCAGCATCGAAAAATGGATTCCCGATTGACGAGACAGGTTCCAGAGCTGCCCTGATCGCAAGAAGGTCATCGCCATCTCCAGGCAAACCCAGATTCGCTATAAGTGCGCGCTCGCATTCTGAGACGTCGACATGATTCCGTTTGGATTCGCGCGCTCGGGGAAGGATATCGACAACACCGGCATGTTTGTGGGTCTGCCAATCGCAAGCGCTGCAGGCGATGCGATCTGTTTGGGACAGTAAGCGACCCGCACATTCTGGACAATTGAATACTTCTGATGCGAATTGCATAGATTTATGCCTCTGCGCTCAGGAATATGGGCGAAAGTGTACAGCAGTTCGTATATTCCATAGCGACTTCTTTCGAATAGAGCTTAGTTAGCTCAAACAACACAACCGCCCATCGAGGCGGCATTTTCGTTTCGGGGCCCATGAACCCGTACTCCCAGATGTAAGCCCACCGCGACTTCATCACGTCGCCACTACTGTATAAAAAAACAGTGCGTTTCGAGATAAGCTATATCAGTCAAGATCAGAAAAACAGGGACGGGAGATGTGTACGTATATGAACGCAGTGATTTGGCAAGCTGTCTTTGCTGACCACAACCCTTTTGGGGGTAGCCCGCTCTTGGAGTTGGTGGTGGCCGTGCTGTCTCGTGACCTTTCTGAAGTTTGAGAGGGAGGCATGTAGGGGCCGGATGGAAGTCGATCTGCCAATGAGTTGGATGATCGTTCAAATCTGGGGCCTGGTTGTGGATAACTTTGGCTGCATGATTTGCTCAAAAATTAGGCGTAGGGCGCGATTTCTTGACTGCCTGTCCTGGTGCGCGTCTCCCGGAAAGAGGAGAAAAGTTATTCACTTCTCCACATTTGATAATTCGAGGTTATGTAAAATTGAGGAGAAAAGGTGCTCGTATCTCCGCTTTTGGGGAGACGTGCTATGCTCCGGACATGATCGCCCCTCGCGCGCGCAAGGCATATGACACCTGACGAGTTTCAAACCGCCCTCGACCAATTGGGCTGGAAGCAGTCCGACTTCTGCCGCATGGCCGGCGTCGACAAGAACACGCCGAGCCGCTGGCTCAAAGGGACGACCCCTATCCCCGGCTGGACGCCGCGGTTTCTTGGCATGGCGTTGGAGATCCGGCGCCTAGCCACGCTGATCGAGCCACCGAAGGCTGCGTAAGAGCGGAAGCGGCGCGGCGTCTCGGCCGGCAGATGAACTGCGCCCGAGCGACGAAGATGATGCAGTGGTGGGGCGACTATCTCGAAAAGATTGGCGCTAGTAAAACGTCTGACTAAGAACGGGCGGTTTACCGTTGGCCCATTACTGGCTGCAATGGGCGTGCACGAACCGAAGAAGCGGTGCGTCATCGACGGTTATAGGGTGCGCAAATGAATTTGTCGTTAGTCTATACTTCCGCCTCAAAAAAGTGTCGGAGGGAGTCGGGAACGTGCGTGAGCCGGGCGACTTCATGGCGGCAGTGGAAACAGAAGACGCGAGGCAGCAGATTGCTGGCGAGGTCATATATCGGTTGGGGTCGACCAATAGGCGGTAACTAGGAGCTTCCGTGAATAAAGAAATCGCGCAAGTCGTTTTTGCATTGATGGATTGCCAGCACAAGACGCTCAAAGCGGTGACGAAACTTGCAATCGTTGTATCGGATGACTCTCCCGATGAGGTAAAAAAAGAGATTCACGATGCGCTAGAAATTGCAGTCACCAGTTTTGATGAGGTATTGGCAAAAACGCGTGAATTGATCGAAAAGGCCAGCGAACATGGCAAATCCTGATTACAGCTTGATGGATCGACTGAACAGGCAGGAGCGTGCATTAAACGCGTTTTCTGTTGACGGGGGCGGCGGCGGAGGTAATGATGGAGGGATGGAATCTCGAATCGCAGCGCTCGAAGCCGCTAGTCTTGAGACTCGTGACCGTCTCACGAGGATTGAGACGCGCCTGGAAAGTGTAGCGACGAAGGCAGACCTCCACGAAACACTTCATACCATGACGTGGAAGATCATCGGCGCGGTCGCAGTTCTTGTGGGCGCTGTCTACTACATTGCCAAGCACGTTTCCTGATCGACCTATGCTCGTCCAAAGCCCCGCCCCGAGCGGGGCTTTTCATGCCGTCGGAACTAGGTTCCTCCCAGCCTCCAACTCTGGCGCAGCATCCGAGCCGGACGTTCATCTCGACCCGCCATCAACCCGCCAAATCACCTCGATTACTCAGGAGTGAACTGGGCGACTCCCTGCATGAAAAAGCTGATCGTGAGCAGAATCAAACCGGCGCGCTGAAGCAACTGCCGACGATCGTTGCCTTTTTTCATTTCAGCCAGCAGGGCAGTATTCATATAGGCGCCTGGGGCAACTAATCCGAACGTTCCTTTGTACATCAAGAAGGTTCCGAGCACGCCAATAGCGGCGCTCGCTATGTTTAGGATTTTGGTGATATTCATGGTTCCGGCGGTTGGAAGGGGCCGACAGGAAACAGCTTGTTTTCCCACATCATCATCACTGCCCGCACGATACCGGCGAGTGGGCGCACGGTCCCATCGTCGAGCGACACCGTCACCAACGTTGCCTCACCGAACACGCCTTGACCGAAGGGTGCATTGAACAGACCTAGTGGGCGAGAAACCTGTCCGGCCGTCGAAATTTGCCTTGGGGTTTTCAGTCGGACTTGAAGGCGAGAATGTTTCGACGCGTCGGCAATGTCGCAAATGAGTGCGAAATCAGGGCAGGAAGCAATCAATTCCAACTTCAGCGCCCCAAGCCGCTCACCCATTGCTGCCCCGTCATAACCATCGAGCGCGGCATGATCGGCCATGTGATATAGCACGATGGCGGCTAGGCGCCCGCGCCTAATGTCGCGCGTTTCCGCGAGGTATTCGTCGACAGTGGGCTTGACCATCGAACGATAGAAATCGATCGCCGTGAAAGGGCGCACATGCCTCATGTCGCTTAGCGCTTTCCGCGCTTCTTCTCCCGTTCATCCAGCGCCTGAACGACTTTACCGGCCACGGTGTCGGCGAAGAGGTCCATCGTTCGGTCATCAACTGGCGCTTCCTTCGCGCCTTGTTCGAGGCTTTCTTCGAGCCGCTTCACGACCTCTGCATTTAACGATCGGCCGTTTTCCTCCGCGAGCGCAGTCAGCCGGTCCTTCAATTCGACCGGCAGGCGCAGCTTCATCTGTGGATCTTCACGTGTCATGTCGCAATTATGATGGACCACGGTGGTGTTGACAATGGACCACCGTGGTGTATATCATCAAATCACCGTGATCCACAGACATGCCAATCCACAGCGATGAGGGGATAGCTATGCGTACTCAAGTATCGATGCGATCGAATTCGGTGCCAGTTCATGCCGGCCAACTTGCGATTTTGTCGACCACTTCGACGACTCGTGTTGTTCGCGTGGTTGGCAGGGCGGCGGATATGTATTACGACTGGAAAGTGGAGGTGCTGGGATCGCCGATATGGGCAATAGACGCTCGCCGGGGCGTGCCGGACTTCACGAACCTTGGTCTTGTTGCTGATCGTGACCTGGTTCCGTTTGACGATGCAAATTTTTGAAGTTGACGATTAGTTAGCCTGATCAAAATTTGGGGTGTGATATGAAAAATGAAGCCTTTATCGATGGCGCTGCTTCGAAAACGGAAGATGAGTTGATGTCTGAGTGGTTGAAGGGCAATGCTCAAGCCGCCGCTCAGGAGAATTTCTTAAATCGAACATTCGAACGCGTAGGAGCGCGCGGCCTGGACGCTGGTGCCGCAAGTTTGACGCTGAGTCATGTCTATCAAGGCCTCGTGGGTATCAGTGCTATCTCCCAGATCCTAATTGCGAACGATGTCGCTAAGGATAGCTGCGAGCCAACTCTCGATGGCCATTTGGCTGGCGGTCTGCTCGGCGCTGTAAATTCGCTCTCACACTTCATGCTCGAAGAGATCGATCAATTGGCGGACGGAGCAGATCGTCATGTCAGGGGTGCAGAGGTAGGCCATGACTGAGAATAGGATTTCTTGGCAGGCTGCTGCTAGCGCAATGTATGACGCGAGTAATGCGCTCTTTCACGCGGAGGGACTGCTGGAACTTGTGCGGCATGTCATCGAAGTAGGGCCGACCGATAGCGGCCATGCACTGGGGTTAGTGGCGACCGCGATCACCTACATACACGCACAAGGCGTTGAGGCTGGCGAGACGGCGGACGACCTGTTGGCGCAGTCGATGTGATCCAATTCAAGGTGGTGCGTTCTGAGGGCGGGTCCTGTCATGCCTGGTGAGCGCAGGGACAACGAAGATGCAAGAAGAACAATTCCTGATTCGCGACCGGTCCTATGGTGTTTGGCACCGGTCGCGATCTATTAGCCGCTACATCGGGAAACGTGAGGCTAAGGCACTTACGATGGCCGACCTTGATAGCGTGTTGTTCGTCGAATACGGGTACGGGAACAAACTCCCACTGGCTCTTGTCGAGGTTGCGCAAGACATCGGGCAGGAGAAGCCCACGGGTGTGATTCGGGAACTGGCAAAGATGGCGAACTTGCCGGCGTTCGTTGCGCTCTACACGCCCGCGCAGCAGGCGAATCCTACCAGTCCCGCGTGGCATGACATCGACGGTTTCCGCGTTCGGCGTGTGTGGCCCAAACCGGAGGCGTCGTGGAGGTCGCTGTCGCCAGCACAGTGGGCGAATGCCTTGCTTCAGATCCGGGACTGGCAACTGCGCAAGTACGTATCGCGCGCTGCGGCGAACGATTCGAATTACTGATGCGGACGCCAATGCATGAGAGGCCGGCCATAGAGGGGCTCCCGAATGTCCTCCTGCACGTTGTCCACTCGCGCTGGAGGCAAATCGCGCCATTTATAGACGTCAGCCGGGAGACATGGCGAAAGCTCTGTTTGGCCGGACGGGCGCCTCAGCCGATTCAACTATCTCCGCGGTGTACGGTGTGGAAGAACAGCGAGATCCATGTGTATCTTCGGGACCCGTTGCAGTTTCGCCCTGATCAATGATTAAGTTGGGTTCCACTTGGGTTTCGCCAAGCGTCGCCCGAATGACTGTTGAGCCAGTGTCAGTAGGCCGTCGGCCGTCTTCGTCTTGGTAGTTTCCAGAACCGGCGATACGTCTGCGAACTCCAAGATCATTTCTTCATGACCGGTATCGGTTGCGATCACCGCCTCATACGCGAATCGACAGATCTGCCTGTTCATTGCTTCGATAGTAGCTTCATCATCGGCACTACTATGCAGGAGTCCGTGTTGACCGAATGTCTCTCTGTACTCCGTGGAACCCACAATGATCAGCTTTGGACTGACTGGAAAAAGAAGAGCGATTGGGCCATCAGGATCGATGGTGTAGGGCCGTTGCTCCGTGAAAGGAACTGCGGGATCGAACCATAAAACAGGATTGTCGCTTGTCAGGAGGCGACGGTCGGTCGTGTTATGGATCGCTGCGAATCCTAGCCGATCGTAAAGACTGCTCATTCCCTTGAGCATGTCTGCCATTGCGTGAATGCTCTGATGAGGGTCGATAGACACCTGTACGAGTTCGGCGATGTTTTCCAATCCAGGGGGAGGCGGGGGTAGCGTTCCATTGGCCAGCAAGACCCTCACGGTATCTTTGACCGACTGTGCAAGCGTAGCCTCTACGAGGTCTCGTGCGGCAGGAACACGAACACGTTGCAGTGACATGAACTCGAAGATGTTGATAAGCCGATCGTTCACATCTTCGCGTTGATGGAGTCTGACGACCGTCTCAGGCCAACTGCTTTCGATGGCCGAAAACAAGCCTTCAAGCGTGTTGTTGTCTTGGCCGCCACCTGGAATCGGCTGTGAGTAGTAGTAGCGGCGAAACTGCGTGGCATCGGGTTTGACATGCAGCGGATTGCTGGGATCATCTTTTCGATAGATGAGTAGCTTTCCGTCCGTATCGCAGAAAGACTTGAGGTAGGCCTTGGGGACAAAGTGATGGCGCTTTGCTTGTTGCATGTCAAATTTCTGAGCTAGGCAAGAATTGTGTCGGCAGCGTGAGCAACACGCCGAGACGGTGAGCAATTGTTGACTGGGCGTTGCCGACGTCCGCGAGTTCTGCCCATGAATAGACGTGTAGACCTTTCTCGCGGGCGTGCCGAAAATGCTTGCCGGTATCGTTCGTGATGACCACGGCGCCCGCAGCCAGCGCAACGAGGAATGCATCAGTGCGGTTCTTCGGGACTGCTTTGCCGGGGCGCTCAGTGACCTTGATGGACTGTAGCGTCTGGACCGTGCCTTCGTCTGCCCAGTAGCCGTGATCGAAGCCTGAGTAGCCATTGTTTGATCCATCCGGACCGGCGAAGCCGAAGATCCCGCGCTCAGTCGCAGCGGCGAGGAGGCGCCGACACAGATCCTTCTCGGCCGCAGTTGCGTTGTCGCTTTGGATGCCCTGCTGGTACTCCGTGGCGAGGTCCGGCGTCACCGCAAGAGTGAACTCACTGCCTGCCAGCGCGGCGACAGGGTCGACGCCGGCTTGGGCCAGATTGGCCAAGGTGTTGTTGTCGAAATAGACGTTCAAGGAGCGTCTCCGGACATTCGATGTTACAACTTGACTTCTCAATGAACTTGTGTCGCTAGCCTGATTCGCGTAGAATCCAATGCAGCTCATCTACCAGCTGCTAGGCGTAAGTGTGGAAGGAGTTTCGGCCCCGTCCCCAATTGGGGGCGCGGCCAGCCCCCCTTCAGAGGCATCGCCGAGGTTGATGCCTATCGGTTTCTCTCCCACCTTTTCTGTAATTTTGTCTTTTCGTGGTCTCGGACTACAGGGTAGCCGGTCCAAGGAAGAATGTAGCCATTTCTTTTTGCCAGCACGACAAGATACTCAGACTCCTCCGCCCAGATGTGAACACGTGTTTCGTTGTTCCGTATCTCTTCCCATATTTTCAGTGGTTCGTCAGTGCCATCTGATTCGATTACAGGGCGCGGCCATCGAATACGTTCGCAGCGACGAAAGTCAGGGAGGCGTTCTTCCTCAATCTTTCCTTCACTTGTGAAATGCCAGAATGTCGCCTCTTTGCCTCTTGAAACGGGGTGGCGTTTTAGGCCAAGGCGTGTGCCCTGGAAAGTTGGCGTGCTGTCTAAAAAATCGGCACAGAATGCATCATAAATCGCTTCTAGATAAATATCCCAGTCATTCCCATGATTGGAGAATAACATCAAGGCGGGGAGCCATGTGCTCATGCAGTGCCTCCAGAGTGCCATACCAGCAAATTGAACTTTGCTTCTCTAAGGAGGGTGTTTCTGTCTAAGGAATATCCCGATCGCTGTTTAATCCGTTCAATGATCTGGCGTTTAGTCGTGCTCTCGTTCAAGCCTCGATGCATATAAGATAGGGCGCCGATAAGGACGTCCGCCAACTGAAGATGCTCTACCTCATGAGACTGAACGCGCTGTACCCGCTCGATCATCGAACGGGAGAAATCATAAGCGTTATGGCATAAGACATCATGAAGTTTCTCTATTTTCTTTTGGCCCAGCGTGTCTTTGATGTCGATGTACACACGATATTTGGATGCTGGGTCGAAGATTGCCTTCAGCATCGTGAAATACATCTTGTAATACCAAGTGTCATGATCTTGGTGGAAAGCGTTGTGGTCTAATGTATCTTTGTTCGGAATGATGATTCCGCGAAAATGAAGGTCATCGTTGTCAAAAAAATAATCAACACAGTCGAGATAAAATTCGATTTTTGATTTTGATATTTTTGTCCATTTCGACTCAATGCTTGAGTTTAGCCCGTGTCGGCGTTTTATTTCTCGAAGCCGAGTGGCAATTTCGTTGCGCGATGAAGTAGGGCACCAAACGGCCCCGATAACCATCGCCTTTTGTCCGTCGTTTTCTAGGTGACATGATTCGTCACAGTACACGTTATATGTTTGGTCCACGCCCGCCCGCCAGTGCTTATTTTGATATAGCAAGTATCAAGCTTCCTTGTATGATTGTCGAGTGGCTCATCCGTGGCTTGCGAGTTGGGGTGAGAGGAGTGAATACGGGGTCGTATCTGATTGGTCGAACATTGTGGCTCCTACGCTGCGGAGCGTATCGCGCTTGTCTAACGTCCTGCGTTGATAGGGATCACTGGGCGCCGGCCTCCAGTGCATAAAGGTGATCCGCCCAGTGTTGCATCATCTTCCGACGTTCTGGTAGGAACTCGGCATGCACGTACGCAGCGGTTACCTGATTGCGTTCCGCATGGGCAAGTTGCCGGTCGACCACGTCCCGGCTGTACCCAAGCTCTCGCAACACGGTAGCGGCCAGCCCCCGGAATCCGTGGCCTGTCATCCGCGATTTGTAGCCCATCCGGTAAAGCGCATAGAGCATTGTGTTGTTCGAGATGTGGCTGCGCCCCTGGATGCTATAGAACACATACCGGTGGTGCCCGTTGAGGTCGCGCAAGGCGGCCAACGTGTCGAGAGCCTGACGCGACAGCGGGACGATGTGCGGGTCGCGCATCTTCATTCGCTCGGGCGGAATCCGCCATTCGGCGGCGCGTTCATCGAACTCGTCCCACTCTGCGTTGATCATCTCGGTCGTTCGAGTGAACGTCAGTGCCATGAAGCGAAGCGCCAGTCGCGTAACTAGGTCACCTTCATACGCGGCGATGTCCCGCATGAGCTGAGGAATTTCGACTGGCTTGACCCGCGCCATGTGTTTGACGCCAGTCCCCTTCTTGAGAACAGTTTCCGCGTCGATGTCTGCGGCAGGATTGCGAGGGCATCGGCCGGTCATGATTCCGTACTGGAACACGGCCCGCGAGCGCTGCAGAATTCGTTTCGCTGTCTCTCGCACACCACGTGATTCGACAGCCCTCAGAATCTCAAGCATGTCGGGTGCTTCGATGTCTCGGATCGGACGGTGACCGATTTTCGGAAAGACATCGACTTCGAGCGAACTGATCACCTTGGACGCATACACCACGGTCCAGCCATCTTTCTGGGTCGCAAACCACTCGCGCGCTACTGCTTCAAACGATGACGAGGCTTCGATGGCTCTGGCGCGCTTGACTTCCCGCTTCTGCTCGGTCGGATCGGCGCCTGCGGCTAAGAGCTTCCGTGCGGCGAGACAGGCTTGTCGTGCCTCGGCCAACGACACCTCGGGGTAGACGCCGAACGAAGCAAGCTTTTCCTTTCCGTCGAACCGATACTTCATGCGCCAGTACCGGGAGCCGTTCGGCATGACCTGCAAATAGAGTCCCTTGCCATCAGCTAAGCGGTAAGGCTGTTCGGTGGCCTTTGCGCGGCGTACTTGCAGCTCGGTCAGTGGGGCAGTTCGCTTTGGCATTTGGCTTGGGGGTATCGACGCCGAGCGCTTCGGGGTATATCCTCACCGATACCCCCAAAGTACTTGGCTTGTGCTGGACAAACTTGGACAATGATGGCAGAAAAAGCCCAGGCGGAACAAGGCTCCGCGCTGCTTTCTGGAGAAACTTGGAGGAATGTGGAGGCTGAAATGGTCCCCCCGACAGGAATCGAACCTGTATCTAGCGCTTAGGAGGCGCTTGTTCTATCCATTGAACTACGGGGAGAGCCATGTCCGGGTGATCGCGCGAAAAACGCGAACCGGACGGCAGTGTGGACAGCGCGCAGAGTATAGCAAACGCGCGGCGCATCGGCGGGCGGATTGCACGCCGACGCGCGTATCGCGCGCTCGGCCGCGATCAGAAATCGACGACGACGAAATCTTCCTTGCCCACGTCGCACAGCGGGCACCGCCAGTCGGCGGGAATGTCGGCGAAACGGGTGCCGGCTGCGATGCCCTCGTCGGGCAGCCCTTCCGCTTCGTTGTAGACCCACCCGCAAATCAAGCAGACCCAGCTCTGGTATTCGGTTACTTCACTCATGTGGTGCTCGGGATAATGGAAACTCGGTGACGCCGTCCGCAGCCTCGCCGGCGGACGAAAGGCGCAATGTTACCGGAATTTCGCCGAACGCCTGCGCAACGTCGTTTTAAACGTGCGCATCGCGAACAACGGGTGTCATCGCGTGTGGCGGGCTTGCAGTGTATGCTTCGTGGGCCTGTCAATCTGAAGGAGGAAACGATGCTCAACAGAAAGTGGATCGCGGGTGCGGTTTGTGTCGCGGCGCTGGCCGTGTCGACGCTCGCGCGCGCCGAAGCGCGCGTGTTCTTTGTCGAGCCGCAGGACGGCGCGACGGTGTCGAGCCCCGTGCACGTGAAGTTCGGTCTCGATGGCATGGAGCTCAAGCCGGCCGGTGACATGACGCCGAATACGGGCCACCATCACCTGCTGATCGACGGCAAGCCGGTGCCGAAGGGCGACGTGATCCCGGCGACCGACCATTCGCTGCACTTCGGCAAGGGCCAGACCGAAACCGATGTGAAGCTGCCGTCCGGCCAGCACACGCTGACGCTGCAGCTCGGCGACGGTGCGCACCGTTCGTACGGCCCCGAAATGAGTTCGACGATCACGGTCAACGTGAAGTAACCGCAGCATCCCGCGCCGGCGCCCGATGCGCCATGCGCGGGATGGCCGATCGACCGGCCGCGGGCATCCGGCCGGCATTCGCCCGTTCACCCGGTCGCGCGCAACTCGCAGCCGGTGGCCGGCATCCGGCACCGGAAACCGGCTGCAAGCCATACATGACACCGCTCCATCGCACCGCGCCGACGCGGTTCGAGCGCCGCTCGCAGGGCTAGTCCGTCCGGCCATACCGGTGGCGGCGCCCGCGACCGGTACAATGGGCGCTTCCGATTCCTCTCTTCGCCGTCTCCCCATGTCGCTTTATTCCATTACCGGCGCGCAGCTCGCGTTCGGTCACGTCGCGTTGCTCGATCACGCGGATTTCTCGCTGGAAGCCGGCGAGCGCGTCGGCCTGATCGGCCGCAACGGCGCGGGCAAGTCGTCGCTGCTGAAGATCGTCGCCGACCTCGCGAAGCCCGACGACGGGCTGGTCACGCGCCAGCAGGAACTGGTGACCGTCTACGTGCCGCAGGAGCCCGAATTCGAGCCGGGTGCGACAGTGTTCGACGCGGTCGCGTCGGGGCTCACGCACACGCGCGAACTGCTCGAAGAATACGATTCGATCGTGCACCGCCTCGCGGATATACCGGAAGGCGCCGAGCACGATGCGTTGCTCGCGCGGATGAACGCGCTGCAGTCGTCGCTCGATGCGCATGACGCGTGGAACTGGCGCACGCGCGTGTCGATGACGCTCGCGCAGATCGGCCTGTCTGACGTTGACGCGAGGGTCGACGCGCTGTCGGGCGGGATGCAGAAGCGCGTCGCGCTGGCGCGCGCGCTGGTGCTGCAGCCCGACGTGCTGTTGCTCGACGAACCGACCAACCACCTCGACTTCGACGGCATCCGCTGGCTCGAAGATCTGCTCGTCGCGCAGCGCGCGGGCCTGCTGTTCATCACGCACGATCGCGCGTTCCTCGACCGGGTCGCGACGCGCATCGTCGAGCTCGACCGCGGCCGGCTGCTGTCGTACCCGGGCAATTTCTCCGCGTACCAGACCCGCAAGGCGCAGCAGCTCGAAGTCGAGCGCGTGGAAAACGACAAGTTCGACAAGCTGCTCGCGCAGGAAGAAGTGTGGATCCGCAAGGGCGTCGAGGCGCGCCGCACGCGCAGCGTCGGCCGCGTCGCGCGGCTCGAGCAGATGCGTCACGAGCGCGCGGAACGCCGCAATTCGCAGGGCAACGTGAAGCTCGACGTCGCGCAGGGCGAGAAGTCCGGCAAGATCGTCGCGGAGCTGACCGACGTGACGAAGCGCTACGGCGGCCGTACGGTCGTCGACCGCTTCTCGACGACGGTCATGCGCGGCGACAAGATCGGCTTCGTCGGCCCGAACGGCGCAGGCAAGACCACGCTGCTCAAGCTGATCCTCGGCGAGCTGAAGCCCGACGAAGGCACGGTGCGCACCGGCACGAACCTGCAGGTCGCGTATTTCGACCAGATGCGCGCGCAGCTCGACCAGGAGAAGAGCCTCGCGGATACCATCAGCCCCGGCAGCGAATGGGTCGAGATCGGCGGCGTGCGCAAGCACGTGATGAGCTATCTCGGCGACTTCCTGTTCGCGCCGGAGCGCGCGCGATCGCCGGTGAAGTCGCTGTCGGGCGGCGAGCGCAACCGGCTGCTGCTCGCGCGCCTGTTCGCGCGTCCGGCCAACGTGCTGGTGCTCGATGAACCGACCAACGACCTCGATATCCCGACGCTCGAACTGCTCGAGGAACTGCTGGCCGAATACGACGGCACGGTGCTGCTCGTCAGCCACGATCGCGCGTTCCTCGACAACGTCGTGACGTCGGTGATCGCGGCGGAGGGCGAAGGCAAGTGGCGCGAATATGTCGGCGGCTTCACCGACTGGCAGATCCAGAGCGAGCGCTCGGATCAGCTCGCGCAGCAGGAAGCCGCGAAGCGCGCGGTCAAGGAAGCGGCGCCCGTCAAGGAAGAGCCGGCGAAGAGCGCCGCGGGCCGCAATGCGCAGCGCACGGTGAAGCTGTCGTTCAACGAGCAGCGCGAACTCGATTCGCTGCCGGAGAAGATCGCCGCGCTCGAAGAGGAGCAGAAGACGATCAATGCGCAGCTCGACGACGGCTCGATTTTCGCGAAGGATCCGCAGGAAGGCACGCGCCTGACCGAGCGGTTCGCGGCGATCGACGACGAATTGCTCGCCGCGCTCGAACGGTGGGAAACGCTCGAGGCGAAACGCAAGCCGGCATAACGCGCGTCACACGCCACGCGGCCGGCGGCGGCCGCGCGGTGATCTCGCGATTGGCGTGCCACGCGGAACCAGTAAAATACCGCGCGTCCCGGGTAGCGCAGCACGCCGCGCGCCCGCTTTCGGAGCAGTCCAAGCACACCGTTGTTTCGATTCGCTTTTTTACGGAACTCAACGTTTTGTCCACGACGTTATCCACACGAGGTGTGGACAACGTCCCGATGAATGACGAAATTCAGCGCCTATGTCAACGAAGAAACCCAGCGCGGCCTATAGCGAAGCATCGATCAAGGTGCTCAAGGGTCTCGAGCCGGTCAAGCAGCGGCCCGGCATGTACACCCGTACCGAGAATCCGCTGCACATCATCCAGGAAGTCATCGACAACGCGTCCGACGAGGCGCTCGGCGGCTACGGCAAGCAGATCACGGTCACGCTGCACGCCGACCAGTCGGTATCGGTCGAGGACGACGGTCGCGGCATCCCGTTCGGCATGCATCCCGAGGAAGGCGTGCCGGTCGTCGAGATCGTGTTCACGCGCCTGCATGCGGGCGGCAAGTTCGACAAGGCCGCGGGCGGCGCTTATACGTTCTCGGGCGGCCTGCACGGCGTCGGCGTGTCAGTGACGAACGCGCTCGCGACGCGCCTCGGCGTGACGGTCTGGCGCGACGGCAAGACCGCCGAGCTCGGCTTCGCCGATGGCGATGTCGTGAAGCCGCTCGTGACGCAGAGCGCGGGCCGCGGCGAGAAGAAATCCGGCACGCGCGTGCAGGTGTGGCCGAATCCGAAGTACTTCGATTCGCCGAACCTGCCGCTCGGCGAACTGCAGCGCCTGCTGCGCTCGAAGGCCGTGCTGCTGCCGGGCGTCGAGGTCGTGCTCGTCAACGAGAAAACCGGCGAGCGCCAGACGTGGAAGTACGAGGACGGCCTGCGCGGCTACCTGCTCGACGAAATGAACGGCAGCGAGCTGCTGATCCCGCTGTTCGAAGGCGAGCGTTTCGCCGATTCGCGTTCGGGGGACGATACGTTCGCCGAGGGCGAGGGCGCATCGTGGGTCGTCGCCTGGAGCGAGGAAGGCTCGCTCGTGCGCGAGTCGTACGTGAACCTGATCCCGACGCCGGCCGGCGGCACGCATGAATCGGGCCTGCGCGACGGCCTGTACCAGGCCGTGAAGAGCTTCGTCGAGCTGCACAACCTGCAGCCGAAGGGCGTGAAGCTGCTCGCGGAAGACGTATTCGCGCGCGTGTCGTTCGTGTTGTCCGCGAAGGTGCTCGATCCGCAGTTCCAGGGGCAGATCAAGGAACGCCTGAACAGCCGCGACGCGGTGAAGCTCGTGTCGTCGTTCTCGCGTCCCGCGCTCGAACTGTGGTTGAACCAGCACGTCGAGCACGGCAAGAAGCTTGCCGAACTCGTGATCAAGCAGGCGCAGGCGCGCACGCGCGCGGGCCAGAAGGTCGAGAAGCGCAAGAGCTCGGGTGTCGCGGTGCTGCCCGGCAAGCTGACCGACTGCGAGACCGAGGACATCGCGCGCAACGAGCTGTTCCTCGTCGAGGGCGACTCGGCGGGCGGCTCCGCGAAGATGGGCCGCGACAAGGAATACCAGGCGATCCTGCCGCTGCGCGGCAAGGTGCTGAACACGTGGGAAACCGAGCGCGACCGCCTGTTCGCGAACAACGAGGTGCACGACATCTCGGTCGCGATCGGCGTCGATCCGCACAGCCCGGACGACACCGTCGACCTGTCGAACCTGCGCTACGGCAAGATCTGCATCCTGTCGGACGCGGACGTCGACGGCTCGCACATCCAGGTGCTGCTGCTCACGCTGTTCTTCAAGCATTTCCCGCAACTGATCGAACGCGGCAACGTGTACGTCGCGCGGCCGCCGTTGTTCCGCGTCGACGCGCCGGCGCGCGGCAAGAAGCCCGCGCAGAAGCTCTATGCGCTCGACGACGGCGAGCTGGAAGCGATCCTCGACAAGCTGCGCAAGGACGGCGCGCGCGAGACGCAATGGAGCATCAGCCGCTTCAAGGGTCTCGGCGAAATGAGCGCCGAGCAGCTCTGGGACACGACGATGAACCCCGACACGCGCCGCCTGATGCCGATCAAGCTCGGCGAGCTCGACTACGAGGCGACCGTCGCGCGGATGACGATGCTGATGGGCAAGGGCGAGGCAGCCGCGCGGCGCGGCTGGCTCGAGGAAAAGGGCAACGACGTCGAAGCGGACATCTAATGCAGTGTTCGGCACCGACCGGCACTGATGTGCTGCGCCTTCGCACCCGTGGCGGCGTTGCAAATCCTCGCGATGCCATCGGGCATCGCTGCGGTTTGCGCGTTGCCGCGGGCACGAATCCGCCGGCACGTCGGCACCGCCCGGCACCGAACACCACGCTAGCGCCCGCGCGCGGCCGGGCATGACGCCCGGCCCGGCCTCACGCCACTTACGAATACGGAATTCAGATGGACGACAATACTTCCGATCTCTTCGCCGGGTCCGACGCACCGGACGCCGAAGCGCTGACGCTCGGCAACTACGCGGAGCAGGCGTATCTCAGCTACGCGGTCAGCGTCGTGAAGAGCCGCGCGCTGCCCGACGTGTGCGACGGCCAGAAGCCGGTGCAGCGCCGGATTCTGTTCGCGATGAACGAAATGGGCCTCGGCCCGGACGCGAAGCCGGTGAAGTCGGCGCGCGTGGTCGGCGACGTGCTCGGTAAATACCACCCGCACGGCGACCAGTCGGCGTACGACGCGCTCGTGCGTCTCGCGCAGGATTTCTCGCTGCGCTATCCGCTGATCGACGGGCAGGGCAACTTCGGCTCGCGCGACGGCGACGGTGCGGCCGCAATGCGGTACACCGAAGCGCGGCTCACGCCGATCGCGAAGCTGCTGCTCGACGAGATCGACCAGGGCACGGTCGACTTCATGCCGAACTACGACGGCTCGTTCGACGAACCGAAGACGCTGCCGAGCCGCATGCCGTTCGTGCTGCTGAACGGCGCGTCGGGCATCGCGGTCGGCCTCGCGACGGAAATCCCGTCGCACAACCTGCGCGAAGTCGCGGCTGCGGCGGTCGCACTGATCCGCAATCCGAAGCTTTCGCACGCGGAGCTGATGAACCTGATTCCCGGCCCGGATTTCCCGGGCGGCGGCCAGATCATCTCGAGCGACGCGGAAATCGCGGCGGCGTACGAAACGGGCCGCGGCAGCCTGAAGGTGCGCGCGCGCTGGAAGATCGAGGATCTCGCGCGCGGCCAGTGGCAGCTCGTCGTCACCGAGCTGCCGCCGAGCACGTCGGGCCAGAAGGTGCTCGAGGAAATCGAGGAACTGACCAACCCGAAGCTCAAGCTCGGCAAGAAGACGCTGACGCCCGAGCAGCTCAACACGAAGAAGGCGATGCTCGACCTGCTCGACGCGGTGCGTGACGAGTCGGGCAAGGAAGCGGCGGTGCGGCTCGTGTTCGAGCCGAAGTCGCGCACGATCGACCAGACGGAATTCGTGAACACGCTGCTCGCGTACACGAGCCTCGAATCGAACGCGACGCTGAACCTCGTGATGATCGGCGCCGACGGCCGGCCGGGCCAGAAGGGCCTGCTGACGATCCTCGACGAATGGGTGAAGTTCCGCCAGCTGACGATGACGCGGCGCACGCGCCACCGTCTCGGCAAGGTCGACGACCGCATCCATATCCTCGAAGGGCGGATGATCGTCTTCCTGAACATCGACGAGGTGATTCGCATCATCCGCGAGTCGGACGAGCCGAAGGCCGCGCTGATGAGCGCGTTCGGCCTCTCCGACCGGCAGGCCGAGGACATTCTCGAAATCCGGCTGCGCCAGCTCGCGCGGCTCGAGAAGATCAAGATCGAGAAGGAACTCGAAACGCTGCGCGACGAGAAGGCGAAGCTCGAGGAACTGCTCGCGAACGAAAGCGCGATGAAGCGGCTGATGATCAAGGAGATCGAGGCCGACGCGAAGCAGTACGGCGACGAACGCCGTACGCTGATCCAGCAGGAAAAGCGCGCGACGTTCGAGGCGAAGGTGGTCGACGAGCCGGTGACGGTCGTCGTGTCGCAGAAGGGCTGGGTGCGTGCGCTGAAGGGCCACGGGCTCGACCCGGCCGGCTTCACGTTCAAGGCCGGCGACCATCTGTACGCGGCGTTCCAGTGCCGCACGCCGGATCGCCTGATCGCATGGGGCAGCAGCGGCCGCGTGTACTCGGTCGACGTGTCGGTGCTGCCGGGCGGGCGTGGTGACGGCGTGCCGGTCACGTCGCTGATCGAGCTCGAATCGGGCTCGCACCTGATGCACTACTACGCGGCGCCGGCCGACCAGCAACTGCTGCTCGCATCGAGCAACGGCTTCGGCTTCCTCGCGAAGGTCGGCGACATGGTGAGCCGCGTGAAGGCCGGCAAGTCGTTCATGACGATCGACACGGGCGCGGTGCCGCTCGCGCCGATGCCCGTGCTGCCGAACGCGACGCAGGTCGCGTGCCTGTCGAGCGGCGGCCGGCTGCTCGTGTTCGGGATGGACGAGATGAAGACGCTGTCCGGCGGCGGCCGCGGCGTGATCCTGATGGCGCTCGACGACAAGGAAACGCTCGTGCAGGCGCTCGCGATCGATCCGGCGGGCGTCGTGCTGATCGGCACCGGCCG
This sequence comes from Burkholderia sp. BE17, assembly GCF_009362305.1. Lineage (NCBI taxonomy): Bacteria > Pseudomonadati > Pseudomonadota > Betaproteobacteria > Burkholderiales > Burkholderiaceae > Burkholderia > Burkholderia sp. BE17. The sequence continues at coordinate 148,736 of NZ_WHNU01000006.1, read as the reverse complement.
TGGCGGCAAGGCGCAGGACGACACGCTGTCGTATGCGGGGCTCGCGCCGCATATCGGCAAGCGCGCACGCAAGGGCCGCGCGCCGGAGTCGAAGCTCAAGGTCGTCAACGAACTGCGTCCGCTGCTCGGCTGACGCCGCGCGATCGTCCGGTTCGGCCGCGATCGAAGGCCGCACCTCCGCTTCGGCGGACGTGCGGCCTTTTCTTTTGGATCGCGGATTCGGGTAAGCAAGCGTGGCGCTGTCACGCGGAACTTGCAAAATATTGTGAAATCGCGCGCGGGGCCTGAACCGCGCGGCGGCGGGGCGGTCGAACGACGTTCGATGCCGCGTGCGACGCGGCCGTTCGCCGTACCCAACCCATCACAGGATTGTCGCCATGTCCCACGCTGTTGCCGTCGCGCTGTTTCTTCATCTGCTGGCCGTTGCCGTGTGGGTGGGCGGGATGGTCTTCGCGAACTTCTGCCTGCGTCCGGCACTGTCCGACCTGTCGCCGCAGCTCCGGTTGCCGCTGATCGAGGGCGTGTTCGGCCGCTTCTTCAACTGGGTGGCGGGTTCCGTGATCGTGATCCTGCTGTCCGGTGGCTTCCTGCTCATGGAGTTCGGCGGCGCGCACGCGACGTGGTCGTTGCACGCGATGGCCGGGCTCGGCGTCGTGATGATGCTGATCTTCGGGCACATCCGTTTCGCGCTGTTCCCGCGCATCCGCCGCGCGGTGCAGGCGCAGAACTGGCCGGACGGCGCGCGCGCGGTGAACGCGGTGCGCCTGCTCGTCGTCGTCAATCTCGTGCTCGGTGTCGTCACGATCGGCGCGGCCGTGCTGTCGCGCGGCTTCTGATCTTCCGGCGCCAACCGCGGGCGCGCCGGCACGCGCCGCTACGCGGCCAGCATCGCGTCGAGCAGCCAGGAGCCGGCCGGACCGAGCGGCCGATTGCGCGACCATACGGCATCCACCCGCACGCGGCGCGGCCAGCCGCGTGCGTGCAGTTCGCACAGGCGATCGCGCGCGAAGTGGTCGACCATCCAGCGCGGCAGCTCGGCCCAGCCGAATCCCAGCACGGCCATCTCCAGCAGCATCAGGTAGCTCGGCGCCAGCCAGCGCTGCGTGCCGACGACGATCCGGTCGTCGGCGCCGCGGCCTTCCGTTTTCACATAGGTATTGAGGCGCAGTTCGCGCACGTCGCGTAGCGCCGCGTGCGGCACCTCGGCATCGCCGTATTCGGCAAGCCCGTGCGTGCGCCCGACGAACAGCCCGATCTCCGATTCCTCCGCCACCGTCGCCGCGCCGACATCGGCCGGGTAGGCCGCGCGCGCGGCCATCAGCCCGAGCTGCGCGCGGCCTTGCTGGATCAGGTCGAGCACGTCCTCGTGCTCGGCGATCTGGCATTCGAGCTCGAGCGCCGGAAAGCGCCGCTCGAGCGCCATCAACGTTTCCTCGTAACGCTTCGACTGGTACGTATCGGACACGACGAGCGTCAGCCGCGCTTCTTCGCCGCGCGCGAGCCGCGCGGCCGTGCGGTCGATCGCCGCGTCGGCCTCGAGCGTGCGCTGCACCTGCGGCAGCAGCGCGCGCCCGGCGTCGGTCAGCGTCGGTGCGCGCGTCGAGCGGTCGAACAACTGCACGCCGAGATCGATCTCGAGGTTCGCGATCGCCTCCGACACGGTCGACTGGCGCTTGCCGAGCTTGCGCGCGGCGGCCGTGAACGAGCCGAGCAGCGCGGCTTCGGCGAACGCGAGCAGGGCTTCGGGGGCGTGGCGCATGCGGTGCTCCAGACTTTGTTATATCGGCAAAACCGATGATATCAAACTGGATTCATACGGTTGCGCCGATCAAAATGTTCGACATGAATGAAGCAACGAATCGGAGGGAACCATGAAACAGATGAATAAAACGGTGACGGAACGGCTGCTGCATGCGCTGACGTTCGAGCTGATCGCGATCGCGCTGTGCGCGCCGATCGGCGCGTGGCTGCTCGACATGCCGGTGTCGCACGTCGGCGTGCTGACGGTGATGGTGTCGCTGATCGCGATGGCCTGGAACATGACCTTCAACACGCTGTTCGACCGCTTCGAACGGCGCGCGGGGCTGTCGCGCACGCTCGGCATGCGGATCGCGCACGCAGTCGTCTTCGAGCTCGGCCTCGTCGCGATGGTGGTGCCGGTTGCCGCGTGGTGGCTGAACGTGAGCCTCGTCGAGGCGCTGCTGCTCGATCTCGGCATCGTGCTGTTCTTCCTGCCGTACACGTTCTGCTTCAACCTCGCATACGACGCGCTGCGCGCTCGCTGGGTGGCCCGCCGGGTCGCGGTGCAGGCGGGTTGAAGTCGCCCGGTGCCGGTTAGTGCCGGGTGAGTCCGGCGGGGTGGCGGGGTGGCGGCCGCCCGTCAGCGCGCGACGGCCAACAGCCACACGCCGCAGACAACCGCGACCGCGCCGTAGACGGCATAGACGGGCACCCTGAAGCGCGTAAAGCACAGCGTCGCGAACGCACCCGTCAGCCAGTAAATCGGGTCCGCCGGCTCGCGATGCAGGATCTTCACGACGGCGACGACGAGAAAGCCCGTCGTCGCCGCGCGCAGCAGGCGCATCCCGTGCTCGAAGCGCGAATGGCGCTTGAGCCGGGACAGGTGGTTCTGCGCAAACACGACGAGACAACCCGACGGAATGAACAGCGCGGCCGTTGCGAGCAGCGCGCCGACCCAGCCGTCGGTCAGGTAGCCGAGAAACGGCACGACGTTCAGCAGCGGCCCCGGCGCCACGGGCGACAGCGCGAACGCCAGCGTGAAGTCGTGATCGGAGATGCCCGTTGCCGGCGAGACGAACAGCGTCTTGAGCACCGGCAGCGCGGAAAAGCCGCCGCCGAACAGCGTCATGCCGGCGCCCGCGAGGCGGGGCCACAGCAACTGCTCCTGGTAATCGCCGGGCAGCGGCACCGCGAACAGCGCGACGAGCACGCCGAGCAGCACGAGCAGGTTGCGGTCGCGTGTCGACAGCCTGAAATCGACCGCATCGCGTTGCGGCGGTCCCGTCAGCCAGCCCGCTGCGAACGCAGCGAAGAGAATCCCGACGAAAGCGGCCGGACTATGCGCGAAAGCGAGCAGAATCGTCGACAGCGCGGCGATCACCTGTTCGAGCCTGGTGCGCGCGAGCGAGCGCAACTGCTTGACCCACGTGACGCCGATCAGTGCGGCGAGCACCATCCCGAAGTGATTGATCAGCACCGGCGCGGCGAGCGAGCGCACGAGCGGCGTGCGATAGAAGATCGCGAACAGCGTCATTAGTATGGAGAACGGCAGCACGCTCGCGATACCTGCGACCCATGCGCCGGCGCGGCCGTGCAGCGTCTGGCCGACCTGCACCGCAACATTGCAGCCGACGGGGCCCGGTACGAGCCAGGCGAGCGCGACGAGATCGCCGAATACGTGCGGTTCGATGCGCTGCAGCCGTTCCACGTAGTGGCGTTCGAGTTGCGCCATCATCGAAAGCCCGCCCCACGAGATCGCCGAAATGCCGGCAATGACCTTGAACAAGGTCCATAGGGATGCCTGTGCCTCTTCGACACGAGCGGTCGCTTCGATTTCGACGGTTGTCATGAATGTGGTTCTGGCGCAGGAGCCGGATCTCGCGCATGTAGGCTTTCCGGCGGCCCGCCGATACGGTGGCCCTCCCGATTGTCCGCCGCGCGTCGTGACACCGCCATGCGCGGAAACGCTAGTTAATGAACCTAACTATCGGATCGAAAAACGCAACAGTTGCGGCAGTGCGCAACGCACGCCGCGGGCGGGCCGCGGCGCGCTCAGGCGCCCGTGCTGCCGGTCGCGCGGTGTGCGATGACGTTCGGATGGTCGCCGCGCACGCCGAAGCGCGCGATCAGCGCGGGAATCGCGTCGGCCGGCACCGGGCGAGAGAACAGGAAGCCCTGCGCCTCGATCTCGCCGAGCGCGGACAGCCACGTGATCTGCTCCTCGGTTTCCGTGCCTTCGACGACGACGGTCAGGCCGAGCGAGCGCGCGAGATGCACGATCGACGACACCATCACGCATACGCTGCGATCGTTCGGGATCGCCTGCACGAACGAGCGGTCGACCTTCAGCGTGTCGACGGAGAAGCGGTGCAGGTAGGACAGCGACGAATAGCCGGTGCCGAAATCGTCGAGTGCGATCCGGATGCCGAGCTTCTTCAGCGCGACGATCTTCTCGGACACGAGTTCCGGATATTCCATCATCGCCGTTTCGGTGATCTCGAGTTCGAGCCGGTTCGCGTCGATGCCGGTTTCCTGCAGCGTGCGCGAGATCGTCTCGATCAGGTCGCCGCGCCAGAACTGCACGGGCGAGATGTTGACCGCGAGCGTCAGCGTGTCGTGGCCCTCGTCGCGCCAGCGCGCGATCTGCTCGCACGCGGTGCGGATCACGAAGTCGCCGATCGGCACGATCAGGCCCGTCGATTCGGCGATCGAAATGAATTCGTTCGCGGAAATGATCCCGTGCTCCGGGTGATCCCAGCGCGCGAGCGCCTCGAAGCCGGTGATGTAGCGGTGCGTGAGGTCGATCTTCGGCTGGTACGCGAGGAACAGTTGCCCCTCGGCGAGCGCGACGCGCAATTGCTGTTCCCAGCGCATCAGGTGGTCGGCGCGGTGCGACAGGTGCGGCGCATAGAACTGGTAGCAGTTCTTGCCGGCGTCCTTCGCGCTGTACATCGCGAGGTCGGCCTTCTTCAGCAGGTCGATCTCGCTTTCGTTCGCGACGGTGTGCAGCGCGATGCCGATGCTCGCATGCAGCACGAACGAACTGCCGCGCACGTCGAACGGTTCGCCGAACATCCGGATGATCGCTTCGGCGAGCCGCACCGCGCGCCGCTCGACGTCGTCGCCCTTCATCACGACGACGAACTCGTCGCCGCCGATGCGCGCGAGCGAGCCCTCGTCGCCGACCGCATCGGACAGGCGCGACGCGGTCATCTGCAGCACGATGTCGCCGGCGTTGTGGCCGAGCGTGTCGTTGACGGTCTTGAAGTTGTCGAGATCGATGAACAGCAGGCCGAGCCGCGACAGGCTCGCCGGCATCGCCACGTCGTTGCGCAGCCCGCGCAGCGTCGCATAGCGGTTCGCGAGGCCGGTGAGCAGGTCGTATTCCGCGAGCTGCGTCATCTCGCGCTCGCGGCCGAGCAGCTTGCCGATCAGGCCCGTCGCGACGCCGAAGAACGCGAGCATCGCGAGCGTGATGAAACTCGTCATCAGCAGGTAGACGTTGCGCGTGTGGTAGTAATCCGCGAATTCCTCGGTCTGCGACAGCCCGACCATCACCGCGAGCGGGTAGCCGTCGAGGTGGCGGTACGACACGATGCGCGTCACGCCGTCGATCGGGTCGATGATCGTGCCCGTCACACGCTCGGCGATCGGGTAGACGCCCGATGCCGAAAACGCGCCCGGCGCGTTGCTGAGCGAACCCGTGCGCCGCGCGAGCACGGTGCCCGTGTCGGACACGACCGCGATCACGCCTTCCTTGCCGATCGCCGCGTTGTTGTAGAAGTCGTTCGTGAAGTAGCTCGGGTCTTCCGACACGACGACGATGCCCGCGAAGCTGCCGTCCGGGTTGTTCAGGCGCCGCGTCATCTGCAGCGTCCAGTGGCTCGACACGCGGCCGAGCACGGGCTTGCTGATGTAGAGGCGGTCGTCGTTGTGCGCGAGGTGGACCTTGAAGTGCTCGCGATCGGCCAGGTTGATCGGCTGCGGATGGAGCTCGGCCGTGTTCGCGAACAGGATGCCCTTTGCGTTGACGAGCGACACCTGGATCAGCGTGTCGCTCGGCACGACGCCTTTCTCGACGGCGCTCGCGAGATTGAAGCGCGCGGGCGACTTCTCGAACTCGAATTTCACGAAGCGGGTGATCTGGTCGACCTGGTGGATCGCCTTGACCGTATGCTGCTCGAGCGCGGAGGACAGGATCGCCGCGGACGCCGCCGCTTCCTTGTACGCGCTGTCCTTCTCCACCGACAGACGCGCGATGATCACGGCCCACAGCAGCGCAAGCGCCAGCATCCCGAGCAGCGGGATCGCGAATAGCGCGCGCCGGCGCGATTTGCGCGGTGCGCGCAGCGGCCGGGTCGGCGGCGTAGGGTTGGACCGGGCGGAGCTCATCGAAGAGGGTGGCGTCCTGCTCGCGTGCGCCATCCGTCGGGATGGCCGGCTATGGTTGGGGTCGCTCCGGCGTCTGTTCGTCCGCGGGATGCGCAACCATGGACAGACCTCCGAAACAACGGATTAGGCCCGATATTACTGGCTGGAACGTTTTTGCGATAGTTGGGCGAATCGGAGGGGCGCCGGACGGGCCGGCGCCATCGCACATCGCGAAATGTCAGACAGGTGACCTGAACGTGCCGTCGACGACCGTGACGGCGTGGCCGCCGATCCACGTCGTGCCGTCTTCGTCGTAGCTGACGAAGATGCGGCCGTCGCGGCCGATCGCCGTGCCCTGGCGGGCCGTATACGACCTGCCGGGCCGGCGTTCCTGCCGCGTCAGCAGCCCGGCCAGCGCGGCGTTGGCGCTGCCCGTGACGGGATCCTCGCCGACGCCGAAGTTGCCGCCCGTCATCAGGCAGCGGATTTCGAACGTCGCGGGGCCGCCTTCGGCGTGCGGCGCGTAGATCGCGAGGCCGTCCGCGCCGTAGCGGTGCGTGAGCGCTTCCAGCGCGGCCGGATCGGGCGCCAGGCCGATGCACGCGTCGACCGACTTCAGCCGCACGACCAGCCACGGCGCGCCGTTGTCGACCGCGCACGGCTCGGCATCCAGGTCGATCGCGTCGCTGCGCAACGCGGCAGCCAGCGCCGCGTAGTCCGAACGGTCGAGCGGCGTGACACGTGCCGGCGGTGCGCCGAACGCCCAGCCGTCGGCCTGCTCGCGCAGCGCGACCCGGCCGACCCCGCACTGCTGGATCAGCCGGCCCGGCGTGCGCGGCTGCGCGCCGCTTTCGAGGAACGCATGCGCGGTGCCCAGCGTCGGGTGGCCGGCGAACGGCAGTTCGCCGCACGGCGTGAAGATCCGCACGCGGTAGTCGGCTTCCGGATCGGTCGGCGTGCAGACGAACGTCGTTTCCGACAGGTTGGTCCAGCGGGCGATCTCGAGCATGGCGTCGTCGCCGAGCGAATCGGCGTCGAACACCACGGCGAGCGGGTTGCCCTTGAACGGCACCGACGTGAACACGTCGACCTGCTTGAAGCGGACCAGATGACCGGGCATCGCGCTGCGCCTGTTACGCGACTTCGGCGATCAGCTCGATCTCGACGCACGCGCCGAGCGGGATCTGCGCGACGCCGAAGGCCGAGCGCGCGTGCTTGCCCGCATCGCCGAACACTTCGGCGATCAGCTCCGACGCGCCGTTCGTCACGACGTGCTGTTCGGTGAAGTCGAGCGTCGAGTTGACGAGGCTCATCAGCTTGACGATGCGGGTGACCTTGTTCAGGTCGCCGGTGTGAGCGTGCAGCGTCGCGAGCAGGTCGATCGCGATCGAGCGTGCGGCCGCCTTGCCGTCTTCCGTCTGCAGATCCGCGCCGAGCTTGCCGGCCCAGACCTTGCCGTCCTTCTTAGCGATGTGGCCCGACAGGTAGACCGTGTTGCCGCTTTGCGCGCTCATCACGTAGGCGGCGGCCGGTGCGCCGGCGGTCGGGAGCTCGATGCCGAGCGACTTCAGTTTGTCGTAGACGTTAGCCATGCGTTCGATTCCTCGTAGAGAGTCGTGACAGGAAAAGGGTGGGATCAGAGGCGCTCGCGCAGCAGCTTGCCGAGGCGAGCCACGCCTTCCTCGATCTTCTCGGGCGGCACCGTGACGAACGACAGGCGCAGCGTGTTCTGCTGCGCGTTGTCCGCGAAGAACGGCGCGCCCGGCACGAAGGCGACGTGGTTGTCGACGGCCGCGGCGAGCAGCTTCATGCTGTCGATCTGCGCGGGCAGGTTCACCCAGATGAACATCCCGCCTTCCGGGCGGTTCCACGTGACGCCTTCCGGCATGTGGCGTGCCAGCGCGCCGAGCATCGCGTCGCATTGCGCGCTGTACAGCTCGCGGATCGTCGGGATGTGTTCGTCGAGGAAGCCGTCCTTGATCACTTCGTGCGCGATGCGCTGCGTCAGCGTCGGCGTGTGCAGGTCGGTGGCCTGCTTGGCCTGCACGAGCTTGAAGTGGAGTTCCTCGGGGGCAATGATGTAGCCGATCCGCAGGCCCGGTGCGAGCACCTTCGAGAACGTGCCGAGGTGCACGACGTGGTCGGGCGCCATCGACAGCATCGTCGGCAGCGGCTCGCCGCGGTAGTTCAGCGCGCCGTACGGATCGTCTTCCAGCACCGGGAACGGGCTCGTCTGCGCGAACGCGGCGAGCGCGCGGCGGCGCTCGACGGGCAGGCGGCGGCCGGTCGGGTTCTGGAAGTTCGGCTGCGCGTACAGGAGGCGCGCGCCTTGCGTGAGCTCGGGCGTGAGGCCTTCCGGCAGCAGGCCCTGCTCGTCGGTCGGCACCTGCACGTAGCGCGGCTCGTACAGCGAGAACGACTGCAGCGCGCCGAGGTAGGTCGGCGTTTCGACGAGGATCGGGCTGCCCGGATCGATAAGCGCCTTGCCGAGCAGGTCGAGCGCCTGCTGCGAGCCGGTCGTGATCAGCACCTGCGACACGCGCACGCTGTAGCGCTCGGCGATCCACTCGCGCAGCGGCAGGTAGCCTTCGGTCGCGCTGTACTGGAGCGCGGCGGCCGGCGCGTCGCGCAGCACGCGGTCGGCGGCGGCGCGCATGCGCTCGGCCGGGAACGTCGCGGGGGCGGGCAGGCCGCCGGCGAACGAGATGACCTCGGGGCGTTCCGTGACCTTCAGGATCTCGCGGATCGCAGAGCTCGTCAGCTTGCGGGCGCGTTCGGAAAGCTGCCAGTGCGGCGGATGCAGGTCGCTCGGATTCATAGTCTCCTCGTTCGGATATCGTGGTCAGTCAAGAAAGGTCGCTCGGGCGGATCGCTTCGACGCTGCCGGGTGGGCATGCGCGAGTGCGGTCGAGCCTTCGCGGCTGGGTGGGCAAAACCGATCAGGCAAAACAGCCATTATGGCGCACCTGTTCAGCCGGCGCGAGCCGGTTGCGCGGCGGTGGCGACCGCCGAGCGGCGCCCGAGCACCACGGTGGCGATCACGGCGGCCGCGAACAGCCACGTCGACGGCGTGACCGTTTCGCCGAACAGCAGTGCGGAAAATGCAATCGTGAAGAAAATCTGCAGCAGCTGCACCTGGCCGACGCGCGCGATGCCGCCCATCGCGAGCCCCGCGTACCACGCGAAGAAGCCGATGAATTGGGAAAAGAGGGTCACGTAGCCGAACGCGAGCCACGTGCGCAGCGCGAGCGGGCCCGGATGCGCGGCATGCTGCATCCACGCGAGCCAGCCGACCGGCAGCACGAGGAACGGCGCGGACACGACGAGCGCCCAGCAGATCACCTGCCAGCCGCCGATCTGGCGCGCGAGGCGCGCGCCTTCCGCATAACCGAGCGCGCCGATGCCGACCGCGACGAGCATCAGCGCGTCGCCGGCCTGCACGGTGCCGCCGCCGTCGCGCAGCGCGAACGCGATCACGAGCGCGCTGCCGGCCACCGCGCTGGCCCAGAACGCCTTCGACGGCCGTTCGTGCGACAGCCACGCCGCATACAGCGCGACGAACAGCGGCTGCAGCCCGTTGACGACCGCGCCGTGCGAGGCCGGCACGGATTTCATCGCCCACGCGGAGAACACCGGATACGCGATGATCACGCCGGCCGACGTGATCGCGAGGCTTTTCAGCTGCGCGCGGGTCGGCAGCGGCTCGCGGCGCCACCACAGCAGCAGGCCGGCCGGCACGGCGGCGGCGAGCGCGCGGCCGAGCCCGTTGAGCAGCGGATTGAGTTCGGACACGACGATGCGCGTCATCGGCAGCGTCAGGCTGAAGATCATCACGCCGATCAGGCCGAGCAGCATGCCCCGGGTTTCGCGCGAATTCATGTCGAAGGTGTCTCCGAATTGCAGGGTGGTTGTAATGGACGGGCTTTCAGCGCAGCGTGCGTGTGCCCTGCGGCGTATCGAATTCGGCGACCAGCGCGGGCGGGCCGTCGCCGGTTTCGAGGTCGAGCAGGTGGGCGGCACCGAGCCAGTCGAGCTGCTCGCGGATGACCTCCGCGCGCGGGTGGGCGCCCTTGAGCGATTTCAGCGCGACGCCGTCGTGCGGCAGCGATTCGGCCGGATGGCGCGGGCTGTCCCACTGGATCAGCGACGGCACGAGGCCGTCGCCCGCACCCTGCCATGCGGGGAATGCGCCGTCGTCGGGCACCGTGAGACCCCAGCTCAGGTCGCCGCGCCGCATCGCGACGACGGGCGGGATGCGGGCCGGATACTGGCTCTGCCACAGCGCGAGCTGGCGCGGACGGTCGACGCGCGCAACCCAGTGCGCGAGAAACGGGCCCTGCGCGAGCCGGGCGTGCATCGCCGGATCGTCGAGCGCGAACAGCCGCGCGCGCGGCGGCGCTGCGCCGTCGTCCGGGGCGGGGGCATCGGGGTCGATCGCGATCACTTCGAGGTAGAGCCCGCCCCATGCGCCGAACAGCGCATTGTGGGTCCGCATCAGCGGGTGCCGGCCGCCGCCGGCCGGTTCGATGCCGAGCGCGTCGGCGACATGGCGCACGCCGTCGTCGAGCGTAAGCGCGGCGATCACGAGATGGTCGAGTGTCAGGGAGCGGGCTGGCATGAACGTCGGTCGGGAAGCGAAAGTGTCATGGTGGGCGGGCGATGTGCGGGGCGGTTGCCGGACCGGCCGGCGCACGGGCCGCGGATCGGGCCGGCCGGCGCGGCTCCAGGTGCGGCAGGGCCGGAACGGCGGCCGCACGGTCGCCATTCCGGTCAACTGTAATCGTCGACACCGGCACAGTAACGGTACAATCGGCGCGATAGCCTTCGGTACAGTTGGAGTTGCCGCCCATGTCCACCGTTCCACTCGCCCAGATTCCCGTGCCGCACGATACGGCCACGCTCACGCTCGTCGACCAGCTTGTCCAGTGGGCGCGGCGGCGCATCGACGAACGCGTGTTCCGTCCCGGCATGCGGATGCCGTCGATCCGCAAGCTCGCGCTCGACAAGAGCGTGTCGCGCTTTACCGTCGTCGAGGCGTACGAGCGCCTCGTCGCGCAGGGTTACCTCGACTCGCGGCGCGGCTCCGGCTTCTACGTGCGTGAGCGCACGGCCGGCCCGCAGTCGGCCGACAACCTGTCGCGCGTGACCGAGGCCGCGCCCGTGCACAACACGATCGACGTCGTCTGGCTGCTGCGCAACATGCTGCACACCGTCAGCCCGGAAAAGGGGCCCGGTCTCGGCTACCTGCCGGGCCGCTGGCTCGACGGCGAGCTGATCACCGGCGCGCTGCGTGCGCTCGGGCGCCAGTCCGGCGCGCAGATGCTCGGCTTCGGCACCGCGCAGGGTTTCCTGCCGCTGCGCCAGCAACTGCAGACGCGCCTCGCCGAAGTCGAGATCGGCGCGACCCCCGACCAGCTCGTGCTCGTATCGGGGATCACGCAGGCGATCGACCTGATTTCGCGGATCTACGTGCGGCCGGGCGATGCGGTGATCGTCGGCGATCCCGCGTGGTTCCAGATGTTCGGCCGCTTCGCGTCGCAGGGTGCGCAGCTCGTCGGGATGCCGTACACGCCGGACGGCCCCGATCTCGACGCGCTGGAGACGCTCGTGCAGATGTGGCGGCCGAAGATGCTCGTGATCAACTCGGTGCTGCAGAACCCGACCGGCACGTCGCTGTCGGCCGCGCAGGCATTCCGGATCCTGAAGCTCGCGGAGGCGTACGACTTCCTCGTCGTCGAGGACGACGTGTACGGCGACCTGTGTCCGCCGAGCTATCCGGCCACGCGGCTCGCGAGCCTCGACCAGTTGAAGCGCGTGATCTACCTCGGCAGCTATTCGAAGACGCTCGCGGCGAACCTGCGGGTCGGCTTCGTCGCGTGCGCGCCGGAGATCGCGAAGGCGATCACCGACCAGAAGATGCTGGTCGGGATGACGACGCCCGAGCTCAACGAGCGCGTGCTGTACAAGATCCTGACCGAAGGGCATTACCGGCGCCATGTCGAGCGGCTGCGCGCGCGGCTCGACGGCGTGCGCGACAAGACCGCGCGGATGCTCGAGCGCACGGGGCTGCGGCTCTTCACGATGCCGGCAGCCGGGATGTTCCTGTGGGCCGACACGGGCGTCGATTCGGACGCGCTCGCGGCCGCCGCGCACGAAGAGGGGTTCCTGCTGACGCCCGGCAGCCTGTTTTCGCCGCAGCAGTCGTCGTCGACGTGGACGCGCTTCAACGTCGCGAATTGCGGTGATCCGGCGTTGCCGGGGTTTCTCGGGCGCTATATCGATTCGGCGGTGCGGCGGGCGTCGTGATGCGGTGCGAGCCGCCGGCTCTTGAAATGCCGCGTGCCGTCCCCAGATACGCGCGCAAACCGCCGGCGCCAGGCGGTCGTCCTTCACGGGCTTGCCGGCATCGCGCGCCGGGCGCCTGCGCCACACCATTCTTCAAGTTCAAGTAAGAGGAAACAGCATCCATGGCACACGAAACGATGAGCTTTCAGGCAGAGGTCAAGCAACTCCTCCACCTGATGATTCATTCGCTCTACAGCAACAAGGAAATCTTCCTGCGCGAACTGGTGTCGAACGCGTCCGACGCGGCCGACAAGCTGCGTTTCGAGGGGCTCGCGGACAACGCGCTGTACGAGAACGATCCGAACCTGCGCATCCGCATCGGCTACGACAAGGCCGCGCGCACGATCACGATCGACGACAACGGCATCGGCATGAGCCGCGACGAGGCGATCGCGAACCTCGGCACGATCGCGCGCTCGGGCACCAAGGAATTCTTCACGAAGTTGTCCGGCGACCAGCAGAAGGACGCGGCGCTGATCGGCCAGTTCGGCGTCGGCTTCTACTCGGGCTTCATCGTCGCGGACAAGATCACCGTCGAGACGCGTCGCGCGGGCCTGCCGGCGAACGAAGCGGTGCGCTGGGAAAGCGCGGGCGAGGGCGATTTCACGATCGACGCGATCGAGCGCGCGCAGCGCGGCACGACGATCACGCTGCACCTGCGCGAGGGCGAGGACGAACTGCTGTCGTCGCACCGCCTGAAGTCGATCATCCAGAAGTACTCCGACCACATCGCGCTGCCGATCCTGATGCAGAAGGAAGAATGGGATCAGGAAAAGGGCGAGATGGTCCTGAAGGACGAGGACGAGACCGTCAACCAGGCGAGCGCGCTGTGGACGCGGTCGAAGGGCGACATCACCGACGAGCAGTACACGCAGTTCTACCAGCACGTCGCGCACGACCACCAGGATCCGCTCACGTGGACGCACAACCGCGTCGAGGGCCGCAGCGAATACACGCAGCTGCTGTTCGTGCCGTCGCACGCGCCGTTCGACCTGTGGAACCGCGACTATCGCGGCGGCCTGAAGCTGTACGTGAAGCGCGTGTTCATCATGGACGACGCCGAGCAGCTGCTGCCGCAATACCTGCGCTTCGTGAAGGGCGTCGTCGATTCGGCCGACCTGCCGCTGAACGTGTCGCGCGAGATCCTGCAGGAAAGCCGCGACGTGAAGGCGATCCGCGAAGGCGTGACGAAGCGCGCGCTGTCGATGCTCGAAGAGCTCGCGAACGCGGAAGAGGATTCCGGCAAGGAGAAGTACAAGACGTTCTGGGGCGCGTTCGGCCAGGTGCTGAAGGAAGGCCTCGGCGAGGATCACGCGAACCGCGAGCGCATCGCGAAGCTGCTGCGCTTCGCGTCGACGCACGGCGACACCGACGCGCAGGACGTGTCGCTCGCCGACTACGTGTCGCGCATGAAGCCCGAGCAGAGCAAGATCTACTACGTGACGGCCGATACGTGGCAGGCCGCGAAGAACAGCCCGCATCTCGAAGTGTTCCGCAAGAAGGGCGTCGAGGTGCTGCTGCTGACCGACCGCGTCGACGAATGGATGCTGTCGTTCCTCAACGAGTTCGACGGCAAGCCGCTCGCGAGCGTCGCGCGCGGCGATCTCGATCTCGGCGAGCTGAACGACGAAGAGAAGAAGGCGCAGGAACAGGCGGGCGAGGCGATCAAGCCCGTCGTCGAGAAGATGAAGGAAGCGCTCGGCGACAGGGTGAAGGAAGTGCGCGTCACGTTCCGCCTGACCGATTCGCCGTCGTGCCTGGTCGCGGACGACAACGACATGAGCGGCTACCTGCAGCGGATGCTGAAGGCGGCCGGCCAGAACGCGCCCGCGATGCAGCCGATCCTCGAGATCAACCCCGAGCATGCGCTCGTGAAGCAACTGAACGCCGACAGCGCCGATTTCGGCGACTGGTGCCATCTGCTGTTCGACCAGGCGCTGCTGGCCGAAGGCGGCATGCTCGACGATCCGGCGAGCTTCGTGAAGCGGACCAACGCGCTGCTGCTGTCGCGCACCGCGTGAACGTGCGCATGCGATTCGACGGCGGACAGGCCGGCTGGTGCGAGACGCCGCGGCCTGGCTGCACGCTCGACCAGCGCGACTGGCTGACGCGCGGCGGATCGCTGACCGCGCATCTCGCGCGGCTCGGCCGCGTGAACGTGCGCGTGACGCGCGAGGCCGTCGACTGTCCGTGGTTCGACGAGCCCGACGCGCTTGCCAGTTCGCCGCGCGCGCCGATGTGGGTGCGCGAGGTGATCCTGTCGGTCGACGGCACACCGTACGTCGCCGCGCACAGCATCGTGCCGCTCGCCGCCAGCAAGGGTGTGTGGCAGGCGATGCGGCGGCTGCGCACGCGGCCGCTGGCGGAGCTGCTGTACAGCGATCCGCAGGTCGAGCGCTCGGCGCTCGTCAGCCGGCGCGTGATCGCCGGCCATCCGCTGTATGCGCTCGCGACCCATGCGCTGCAGGGCGCGCGCGCGCCGCACGCGTTCGTGGCACGGCGCTCGGTGTTCCAGCGTCACGGCAAACCGCTGATGGTCACCGAGTGCATGCTGCCGGCGCTGTGGCGCCATCTCGACGTGCACGGCGACGGGCCGCGCTCGGGTGGCCCGGGCGGAGGCGCGTGATGCTGCAGGGTTTCGGGCCGGTGGTCGGGCCGAATACGCATACGATGATCCTCGGCAGCTTTCCGGGGGAGGCGTCGCTCGATGCCGCGCAGTATTACGCGCATCCGCGCAATCAGTTCTGGCGGCTTTTGGGGGCGGTTCTGCGTGAGCCGGAACTGCACGCGCTCGATTACGATGCGCGGCTCGAACGCGTGCTGAAGCACGGCATCGGCATCTGGGACGTGCTCGCCGCGTGCCATCGCGAAGGCAGTCTCGATTCGGCGATCCGGAATGCGAAGCCGAACGACTTCGACTCATTGCGTGAGCATGCGCCGTTGCTGAAGAAGGTCTGCTTCAACGGCAAGACGGCCGGGCGGTTTGCTGAAGTGATCGGCGCCGCCGGTTACGAAACGCTCGTCCTGCCGTCTTCGAGCCCGGCGAATGCTTCGCTTTCGTTCGAGCAAAAGCTGCTGCGTTGGCGCGAAGTCGAATCCTGATTGCATAGGTGGTCTCCGAGTGTCGAATCAGCCAAACCCTCAACAGTTCGAACGACTTCGATGCGCTGCGCGCGCATGCGCCATCGCTGAAGAGAGAAGCTAGAAACGCTCGACGCGTACCTCGACCGAGTCCTTCGGCACGGTCAGCCGCGTACGGTCGAGCAGGGCATCCGCGGGCGCGGTGCCGTCCGGGCTCAACGGCCTCACTTTGTTGAACACCACGGAAAAACGCTCCGGTGTGACGGTGGCCGACGCATAGCCCTGTGCGTCGTGGTCGGCGTGGCGCAGATCGGGGTTGTTCGTCATCAGGAAGGTGTCGAGTTTGGCCGGGGTGGCGGCCAGCGACGCAAGCGGCGTGCCGCTCCATGCGGCTTTCAGGTAGGAATAGAAGGACGCGCTGCTGATGCCTGCGCAGACGAAATCGACGGCCACGGGCGTACCTGTTGCAGGGTCGGGGTCGTCCCGCACGACGCCACACTGAAACGCATGCAGGTCCCCGCTGATCGCGACGACGTTGCGGATCCCCTGCTCGTTCAGGTATGAGAGCAGTTCGTGTTTGTGCGCCGGATAGCCGTCCCATGCGTCGCAATCGATCACGAGGCGTGCTGCCGGTGTTTTCGGCGCACCCGGCATCACGGCCCATAGACGGTTCAACATCACCTCGTTGCCCCACACCTTCCAGGTCGCAGGCGAGCCCTTCATCGTGGCCTTCCACCATTGCGTCTGCTCCGGGCCGAGCATCGACGGCGCGCGACCAAGCCGCGCGGTATCCCGCGCCTCGAAGCGCTGCAGCACATTCTGGTTGACGAAGTAGCGCGAGCCGGCTGCGTCATCGCCATTGACCGGGTCGTGCCCGTGCGTGCGCGCGACAGCCGCCTCGCTTACGACATGGTCGTCGCGATACAACCGCTCGTCCGTCATCACGAGATGCATCAGCATGCCGAAGCGAAATTCGCGATAGATACGAATGTTGGTGTACGACGGATTGTCCGGTTCGAAGCGCACGTCGCTCCAGTCCACCGGCATGTACTCGGCCCACGCGCGACTGGCGTTGCGGCGGCGCTGCGTCTCCTGCCTTTCCTCGTTCGTGTAGACCTGATGATCCTGCCAGCAGTCGTCGGAAAATTCGTGGTCGTCCCATATCGCGATCATCGGCAGGCGCCGGTGCAGCGTCTGCAGGCGCGGGTCGGTACGATAGGTGCGATAGAGCGTCCGATAGTCTTCGAGCGTATCGGCATACATGCGGCCATCGGCGAGAGGCTTTCCGTCAGGTAGGCGCAGCGGAGGATGCGCTGCCTCGACCGCGCCGGGTTTCGAGGGCCCAACTGTTTCATAGATGTAATCGCCCACATGCACGACGAAATCGAGATCGCTTTCGGCTGCCAGCAGGCTCATGGCTTGCCAGTGATTGATGCTCCAGTCCTGGCAGGTGAGCCGTGCGAAGCGAACGCGGTCGTTGGCTTCATCGGCATCCGGAGCCGTGCGCGCGACGCCGGCGGCACTCACGTCGTCGCCGGCGACGAACCGGTAGTGGTACGTGATATTCGGTGAGAGCTCCGTTACCTTCGCGCGCACGGTGAAGTCATAGGCGGCGCGTGCCCTCAACGGTACGCTGGCGACGAGAGCCGAGAAATCCGGCCGCGTCGATACTTCGAGCCGTAACGGTACCGTATGCGCGACGCCTTTTGCGCGGTGCCGCGTGTCCTCGAAGACCGGCACGCAGCGCGTCCAGAACACGACGGAGCGATCGCGCGGATCACCGCTGGCGACACCCTGCGGGAACCGATACCGGCCTTTGCGCACTGTGCCGGCAGACGGGGCCGACCGCGGAACGCCAAGCGTACCGGTGGCAGCCGCAACCGTGAAAAAGGTCGACGACTTGAGGAAATGGCGGCGATCCATCGATCCTCCCGATCGACATGCTATGGATGCGAGGAGGGGCGCGTCGCGATGCAGCAGTACGCGATCGCGCCTCGCGAACCTTCAGTGCCGTTCGATTTCTCCGCGCCGAACGGCCGGTTGCGAAATCGAAAGGAGCGGCAACAGACAAGCCGAACCTGATGCTACCGCGCCACGACTCGACTCCACGGGTCAGGGCTTCGCATCGCCTTGCTTGGTGCCCGTGGCCGCGGCAATGCGACTTTGTGCAGCGACGAGTTGGTCATCGGTGGTCGCCACCAGCCACAGACGTGCGTGCTCTTCGATCCGACGGTTGTGGTCCTTCAATGGACCCATCGCGGCAGCGGCCTTCCAGACCACCGGGCCGACTCGGCTACTCCTGCCCGACGGCGCGCCTACCAGCAGGCAGTAAGGTCCCAGCGGAAGCGATACGAATGGAAGTGCCGGACTGGCGATCACGCGCCAGTCGATGAAGGGTGTGTCGCTGATCAGCAGCGGCGTGGGCAAGCCGTAGAGCACACTGAAATCGTACAGCGCCAGCTGCTCTCTCATGCCGACGTAAATTCGCCGGATGTCGTCGACAACCGCCGCGCGGATCTCGTCATCGAACATGGGTTCCTGCGCGTAGCGGGCAAATGCCTTTCGAGCCTCCGATTGATACGCGCTGAACACGCCGATCTCCACGCAGTCCTGCACTGCGCGCTGAACCTCCGCCACGGAACCGGCTTCCTCCGGCGTGCCCAACTGCGCAGCCCGCAAGAAGCGGGCAAGTCCCGACTCGTGGATCGCAGGACCATCCGCAGATGCATCGTCGTCAGCGTTCTTGCCCAGCGGCACGTAAATATATTTCTCGGCAGCGAAATGCGATTTCTTGCCTTCGTCGAACTTGATTTCGCCATCGACGCAGTCCAGATAGCGAGTCCCGATTCGACCGTGCTCCCAAATCCAGTTTTTCAGGAACGGGCGTAGTGGATGTTGTCTGTCGTGATCGGCCATTGAAACCTCCAGGTTTTCCAGTATGAGCCATTCCAGCAACGCTTCCTGTCGTGCGAGGCCATGTGGTCCCTCGTCGTAGCCGCGAGCAGTTGCGGCTCGACGTGGACGGGCGGAAAGGCGGCGGTCTCCATCAGGCAACTTTCTCTAACGCCGATGCGTTGCATTATCGTTCACGCCGACCATGGGTGCACGCAAACCGATCAACGGAGCGTAGCGGTGAATCTGCCTCCCACAGGCGCCACCCCGCACCAATGCTATCCTCTCGTCCGCTCATCCAGCGTCACCCAACGAGATTCAATCATGACCCGACTGATCAAGCGTGCGTCCGCCGAGGCGCGTGCGTTCAAGCAAGGCAAGCCGTCCTCCTACAACGGCTCCGAAAAACTCCAGCCGCCGCGTGTGAAGCGCCGCCCGGAAATCGACGAACACGACGACGTGCCCGTGCTCGAAGCGCCGCGCAAGCCGCGCTTCGCGCCCGTTACGTTCTCCGAAGAGGGCGGCGTGCGCTTCCTGCACTTCGGCACCGAATGGGTGCAGGGCGCGATGCGGATTTCGAAGCCGCTGCATATCGAGCTCGAATACGCGCAGCAGATGATGGCGTGGCTGCTGTTCCTCGAAACGCCCGAGCGGATCGTCCAGCTCGGGCTCGGCACCGGCGCGCTGACCAAGTTCTCGCACCGCTTCCTGCCGCACGCGAAGGTCGAGGCCGTCGAGCTGAACCCGGCCGTGATCGTCGCCGCGCGCACGATGTTCGCGATGCCGCCCGACGACGCGCGCCTCGCCGTGCACGAAGCCGACGCCTGGGATTTCGTCAACGATCCGGCCAACCGCGGCACGACGGGCGCGATCCAGATCGACCTGTACGACGCGACCGCGCGCGGCCCGGTGCTCGACAGCGTCGCGTTCTACCGCGCGGTGCGCGGTTGCCTCGCCGATGCGGGCATCGCGACGATCAACCTGTTCGGCGACCATCCGAGCTTCGTGCGCAACATGAAGCACCTGAACGCGGCGTTCGATCATCGCGTGATCGCGCTGCCCGAAGTGCACGACGGCAACCGGATCGCGATCGCGTTCTCGGGCCCCGCGCTCGACGTGCCGTTCGCGCAGCTCGACGCACGCGCGAAGCTGATCGAGGACACGCTGAAGCTGCCCGCGCGCAAGTGGGTGAAAGCTTTGAAAGAAACGACCGGCGCACGCGACACGTCGTTCGCGATCTGACGCTTCATGCACCGGCGGCATGCCGGTGCAACCGCGCGACAGGGGGCGGATCACCTCGGGTTCGCCCCCGCTTGACCGCGTGCTCGCGGCTCCTATACTGGCGCGAAGCCAGCGGAGCCGCAGCCTACCCGTTTTGCCGCTCCTCTCGCCGCCGTACCCGCTCAACAAGATCGATAACCGGGAAAGATGAGGAGACGTCATGGCTCACGATGCCGACGCCAATCGAGCCGCCAAGCGCTGGCTCTGGCTGCTGGTACTGCCGCTGATCGCGATGGTCTGGGTGCCGTCGTACAACAAGGTCGATCCGCAATGGCTCGGCTTTCCGTTCTTCTACTGGTACCAGCTGCTGTGGGTCTTCATTAGCGCGGTGATCACCGCGTTCGTGTACTTCAAGACCAAGAACGCGTGGAAGGCGAGCGGCCCGCAGGGAGGTGCGCGATGAATCTCGGCGCAACCTTCGTCTTCGTCCTGCTGTTCATCGGCGTCACGATCATCGGTTTCCTGGCCGCGAACTGGCGGCGCGGCGATCTCGCCCATCTCGACGAATGGGGCCTCGGCGGACGCCGCTTCGGCACGATCGTCACGTGGTTCCTGCTCGGCGGCGACCTCTACACCGCATATACGTTCGTCGCGGTGCCCGCGCTCGTGTTCGGCGCCGGCGCGATGGGTTTCTTCGCACTGCCGTACACGATCCTGATCTATCCGTTCGCGTTCGTCGTGTTTCCGAAGCTGTGGAGCATCGCGAAGCGGCACGGCTACGTGACGGCCGCCGACTTCGTCAACGCGCGCTACGGCAGCCGGATGCTCGCACTCGCGATCGCGGTGACGGGCATCCTCGCGACGATGCCGTACATCGCGCTGCAGCTCGTCGGCATCGAAGTGGTGATCGGCGCGCTCGGTTTCGACACGACCGGCTTCGTCGGCGACCTGCCGCTGATCATCGCGTTCGCGATCCTCGCCGCGTACACGTACACGTCGGGGCTGCGCGCGCCCGCGATGATCGCGATCGTGAAGGACATCCTGATCTACATCACGATCGCCGCGGCGGTCATCGTGATTCCCGCGAAGCTCGGCGGCTTCGGTCACATCTTCGCGAGCGTGCCGCCCGCGAAGCTGCTGCTGAAGGCGCCGGACGCGGCGAGCCTGAACGGCTACAGCGCGTACATGACGCTCGCGATCGGCTCTGCGCTCGCGCTGTTCCTGTATCCGCACTCGGTCACGGCCATCCTGTCGTCGTCGTCCGGCAACTCGATCCGCCGCAACATGGCGATGCTGCCCGCGTACTCGTTCGTGCTCGGCCTGCTCGCGCTGCTCGGCTACATGGCGCTCGCGGCGGGCGTGAAGGACATGCCGCAATACGTGCCGTACTTCAAGGCGTTCGGCCCGAACTTCGCGGTGCCCGCGCTGTTCCTCGAGTATTTCCCGTCGTGGTTCGTCGGCGTCGCGTTCGCGGCGATCGGCATCGGCGCGCTGGTGCCGGCGGCGATCATGTCGATCGCGGCCGCGAACCTGTACACGCGCAACATCCACCGCGAGTTCGTGAATCGCAACATGACGCACGACCAGGAGACGCACGTCGCGAAGCTCACTTCGCTGATCGTGAAGGTCGGCGCGGTCGCGTTCATCCTCGGGTTGCCGCTGACCTACGCGATCCAGTTGCAGCTGCTCGGCGGGATCTGGATCATCCAGACGCTGCCCGCGATCGTGCTCGGCCTGTACACGCGGCTGCTCGACCATCGCGGCCTGCTGGTCGGCTGGGCGGCCGGCATCGTGTGCGGTACCTGGATGGCAATGTCGCTGAAGCTCGCGAGCTCGATCTTCACGATTCACCTGTTCGGCCTCGCGATTCCCGGCTACGCGGCCGTGTGGTCGCTGATCGTGAACCTGGTGGTGTCGGTGGTGGTGAGCGTGCTGGTGCGCGTGATGGGTATGGCGCACGCGGAGGATCGCACGCGGCCGGAGGATTATCTCGACGTGGTCGAGAGCTGAGACGGACGACGCGCGGCAATGAAAACGCCCGCCACCGCGAGGTGGCGGGCGTTTTTTTGCGTCAGCCCTGCGCGCGTTTCGCGAGATCCTCGCGTTGCGACAGGTCCTCGACGTTGACCATCCAGTGCACGCCGAAACGGTCCTTCGCCATCCCGAAGCCGAGCGCCCAGAACGTCTTGCCGAACGGCATCGTCACTTCGCCGCCGTCGGCGAGTGCATTGAACAGCTTCTGGCCTTCCTCGACCGTCGCCGGGTTCAGCGACAGCGAATAGCCGGCGTGCGTGCCGCCCGGCTGGCTGCAGTCGCCGTCCGAGCACATGATCATCGAGTCGCCGATCGTGAAGCTCGCATGCATCACCTTGTCGGCCATCTCGGGCGTGATCGCGTGTTCGGGATTCGGCGGCGCATCCTTGAAGTGCATCTTGAACATCGTCTTCGCGCCGAGCGCCTTTTCGTAGAATTGAAGGGCTTCGTCGGCGCGACCGTAGAACGTCAGATACGGTTGAACTTGCATCGTTGTCTCCAGTGATGGACCGGGCCCGCGCGTCGGCGCGGGTTCGGCGTCGTGCAAGATTGACTGGGAAGGGGCACGTCGAGAGGCGGCCGGCGCACCCGTGACGTGGATTGTAGTGCGCGTGCTTGACGATGGAATGAAAAATAAAACGGCCGCGAACATCACGTTCGCGGCCGTTTGCGGCGCGCCTGCTGACGGCTGTTGTCAGTGTTGCCGACAGCCGCTGACGCGCAGCACGCTTCAGCGCAGCGCGTCGATCAGCTTCTCGAGCTTCACCGCATCGGCGGCGAACACACGGATGCCTTCGGCGAGCTTTTCGGTCGCCATCGCTTCGTCGTTCAACTGGAAGCGGAACGATGCCTCGTCGATCGCGACGCGTTCGGCCGGTTTGTCCTGCAGCGCTTCCGGCGACAGCTTGCGCGAAACCGTCTCGTTGCTGTCCTGCAGCTTCTGCAGCAAATCGGGACTGATCGTCAGCAGGTCGCAGCCGGCGAGTTCGGTGATCTGGCTGGTCGTGCGGAAGCTCGCGCCCATCACTTCGGTGTTGTAGCCGAACGTCTTGTAGTACGTGTAGATGCGGCGCACCGACTGCACGCCCGGATCGTTCGCGCCGCCGTCCTTCGCTTCATCCCATTCCGCGCCGGCCTGCTTCTTGTACCAGTCGTAGATGCGGCCGACGAACGGGGAGATCAGTTGCGCGCCGGCTTCCGCGCACGCGGCGGCCTGCACGAGCGAGAAAAGCAGGGTCATGTTGCACTTGATCCCTTCCTTCTGCAGCACCTCGGCCGCGCGGATGCCTTCCCACGTCGACGCGAGCTTGATCAGGATGCGCTCGCGGCCGATGCCGGCTGCTTCGTACAGCTTGATGAGCTCACGGCCCTTGTCGATCGAGCGCTGCGCGTCGAACGACAGGCGCGCGTCGACCTCGGTCGACACGCGGCCGGGGATCAGCTTCAGGATCTCGGTGCCGAACGCGATCAGCAGGCGGTCGATGATGAAGGCGGTGCTTTCGTTGCGGTGATCGCGGACGGTTTTCTCGAGGATCGGCTTGTACGCATCCTTCTGGACGGCCTTCAGGATCAGCGACGGGTTCGTGGTCGCGTCCTGCGGCTTGTATTGCGCAAGCTGCTGGAAGTCGCCCGTGTCGGCGACGACGGTCGTGTACTGCTTCAGCTGGTCGAGTGCGGTAGTCATGGCGATTCGGAAGAAGGGCGCGGGGCGCCGGGTTCTCACGGGCCGCGCGAGCGCGGCGGCGAAGCGAAGCGGCGCCGGGCGCCGCTTTCGACCCATCATTTTAGGCCCGATTCGTGTCGGGCACGTTTTGGGATGCCCCGGGGCGGGCACGGCAACCGCCGCAGCGGTCGGCGAACCGCGTCACGCCGGGCGTCGCGCGTTCAGGATCACCTGCGTGACGATCCCCGCGACGAGCCCCCAGAACGCCGAGCCGATCGACAGCAGCGTGAGGCCCGACGCGGTGACCATGAACGTGACGAGCGCGGCTTCGCGCTGCTTCACGTCCTGCATCGCGTTCGCGAGCCCGCTCATGATCGAGCCGAACAGCGCGAGCGCGGCGACCGACACGACGAGCGCCTTCGGCAGCGCCGCGAACAGCGCGGCGATCGTCGCACCGAAGATCCCGGCGACCAGGTAGAACGTGCCGCACCACACGGCGGCCGTGTAACGCTTCGCGCGATCCTCATGCGCTTCGGGGCCCGTGCAGATCGCGGCGGTGATCGCTGCGAGGTTCACGCCGTGCGAGCCGAACGGCGCGAGCAGCAGCGACGCGAGGCCGGTCGTCGCGATCAGCGGCGACGACGGCGTCTGATAGCCGTCCGCGCGCAGCACCGCGATGCCCGGCACGTTCTGCGACGCCATCGCGACGACGAACAGCGGAATGCCGATGCTGACGATCGACGCGATCAAGAACGCGGGCATCGTGAACACGGGCTGTGCGAGCGCGATGTGGAAGCGGCTGAAGTCGAGCAGCCCGAGGCCGCCGGCCACTGCCGTGCCGACGATCAGCGTCGTCGGAATCGCATAGCGCGGCGCGAGCCGCTTGACGATCAGGTACGTGAAGAACATCGCGAGCACGAGCGCGGTCTGGAACTGCGCGGCGCGGAAGATCTCGATGCCGATCTCGAACAGGATGCCCGCGAGCAGCGCGGCGGCGATGCCGGCCGGAATCCGGCGCATCAGCGTGTCGAACAGGCCGCTCACGCCGATGGCCGTCAGCAGCAGCGCACACACGACGAACGCGCCGATCGCCTCGGAGTAGGGCACGCCGGGCAGCGATGCGATCAGGAGCGCGGCGCCGGGCGTCGACCACGCGACGACGACGGGCGCGCGAAAGCGCAGCGACAGGCCGATCGTCGTCAGCGCCATGCCGATCGACAGCGCCCAGATCCACGACGAGATCTGCGCATCGGTGAGGTGCGCGGCGCGGCCGGCCTGGAACATCAGCACGAGCGAACTCGTGTAGCCCGTCATCATCGCGACGAAGCCGGCGACGAGCGCCGAGACGGACGTGTCGGCGAAAAAGCGGCGGCCGCCGGCGCGGTCAGCGCTCGCGGTGGGCGAGGGGTTCATGCTATCTCCGGGAGGAGGCCGCGTGGACGCGGCCTTCGTGTCTGCTGGTTGGATTCGTTACTTGCTGAGTGCGCGCATCGCGGTTTCGAGGCCCGCGAGCGTGAGCGGATACATGCGATGGCCGAGCAGGTCGCGGATGACCGCGACCGACTGCCGGTATTCCCATAGCCGCTCGGGCTCGGGGTTCAGCCATGCATGATGGGGGAACTGGTCGGCGAGGCGGCGCAGCCACACGGCGCCGGCTTCCGGGTTGTTGTATTCGACCGAGCCGCCGGGCTGCAGCACTTCGTACGGGCTCATCGTCGCGTCGCCGACGAAGATCAGCTTGTAGTCGGGCGTGAACTTGTGCAGCACGTCCCACGTCGCGGTGCGCTCCGAGTGGCGGCGGCGGTTGTTCTTCCACAGGTGGTCGTACACGCAGTTGTGGAAGTAGAAGAATTCCAGGTGCTTGAATTCGGCCTTCGCGGCCGAGAACAGCTCTTCGGTGCGCTTGATGTGGTCGTCCATCGAGCCGCCGACGTCGAGCAGCATCAGCACCTTCACGTTGTTGTGGCGCTCGGGCACCATCCGCAGGTCGAGCCAGCCGGCGTTCGCGGCCGTGCTGCGGATCGTGCCGGGCAGGTCGAGCTCCTCGGCCGCGCCTTCGCGCGCGAAGCGGCGCAGCCGCCGCAGCGCGACCTTGATGTTGCGCGTGCCGATCTCGACCGAATCGTCGTAGTCGCGGTATGCGCGTGCTTCCCACACTTTCACCGCGGTGCGGTTGCCGTTCGACGGGCCGCCGATGCGCACGCCTTCCGGGTTGTAGCCGCCGTGCCCGAACGGCGACGTGCCGCCCGTGCCGATCCACTTGTTGCCGCCTTCGTGGCGTTCCTTCTGCTCGTCGAGCAGTTCCTTCAACCGCTCCATCAGCTTGTCGAGGCCGCCCATCGCTTCGATCTGCGCCTTCTCCTCCGGCGACAGCTCGCGCTCGAGACGCTTCTCGAGCCAGTCGAGCGGAATGTCGAACGCTTCGGACGGCAGCGCGGACACACCGTGGAAATACGCGCCGAACGCCTGGTCGAACTTGTCGAAGTACTGCTCGTCCTTGACGAGCGTCATCCGCGCGAGGAAGTAGAACGCGTCGATCGACGGCGAGATCAGCCCGGCCTTCAGCGCTTCGAGCAGCGTCAGGTATTCCTTCACCGAGACGGGCAGCTTGGCTGCACGCAGCGCGTAGAAGAAATTGAGCAGCATGGCCGGACCTTCGCGGGTGGGGGAGGATTACCGGTTGTGCCGGTTCATGTAGACGAGCCGTTCGAGCAGGCTCAGGTCCTGCTCGTTCTTCAGCAGCGCGCCCGCGAGCGGCGGCACGATCTGCTTCGCGTCCGTGCCGCGCAGCGCGTCGGCCGGGAGGTTCTCGGCGAGCAGCAGCTTCAGCCAGTCGAGCAGTTCGGACGTCGACGGTTTCTTCTTCAGGCCCGACACGCCGCGCAATTCGAAGAAGCTCTCGAGCGCCGCGCGCAGCAGTTCCTCGCGGATGTCGGGGAAGTGGACCGCGACGATCTTCTGCATCGTCGACGGGTCGGGAAACTGGATGTAGTGGAAGAAGCAGCGGCGCAGGAACGCGTCGGGCAGCTCCTTCTCGTTGTTCGACGTGATGATGACGAGCGGGCGGTGCTTCGCGCGTACCGTCTCGCGCGTCTCGTACACGTGGAATTCCATCCGGTCGAGCTCGCGCAGCAGGTCGTTCGGGAATTCGATGTCGGCCTTGTCGATCTCGTCGATCAGCAGCACGCTCGGCTGCTTGGCATCGAACGCCTGCCACAGCACGCCCTTGACGATGTAGTTCGAGATGTCCTTCACGCGCTCGTCGCCGAGCTGCGAGTCGCGCAGCCGCGACACCGCGTCGTATTCGTACAGGCCCTGCTGTGCTTTCGTCGTCGACTTGATGTGCCACTGCAACAGCGGCATGTCGAGCGCGGCGGCCACTTCCTCGGCGAGCATGGTCTTGCCGGTGCCCGGCTCGCCCTTGATCAGCAGCGGGCGTTGCAGCGTCAGCGCGGCGTTGACCGCGAGCTTCAGATCGTCGGTGGCGACGTAGTGCGAGGACCCTTCGAAACGCATGGCGGCGCTCTTCTTTCTCGGGAAAAAAACCCAGTATAAGTCAGAAGGGCTGTGCGGTTGGGCCGCGCCCGCGTATCGTAGCGGGGCTGTGGCGGGGCGGACCGGGGCGCCTGGTGGACGCGTTCCCCGCCGACGCGGTACAATCTGGCCGTTTTTTTTGGCCTGCGTGGCGATCCGATAAGCAAAACGGCGCGGGCCGTTGCCGCTTTGGCGCCAGTTTCCCCTCAAGCTAGGTTACAAGAGCTATGAACAAATTCGTCGGCAAACACGTCGTTGTCGCAGCGCTCGTGGCGCTCGCGGGCAGCGCGCAGGCGGCCGGTGTGGTCGGCAACCCGAAGGACGGGGCGAGCAAGGCCGCCATGTGCATCGGTTGCCACGGCATCCAGGACTACCGCGCGGCGTACCCGGAGGTCTACCGGGTGCCTGTCCTCGGCGGCCAGAACCAGCAATATCTCGAGAACGCGCTGAAGGCCTACCGCAAGAAGGATCGTCACTTCCCGTCGATGAACGCGATCGCCGGTTCGCTGACGGACCAGGACATCGCGGATCTGGCGGCCTACTATGCCGTCCAGAAGGCCGACACGAAGGACAATCCCTACAAGTAAAGCGCGCGCCGCCGATCTCTCCGGCGGGACAGGAGCATTCATGAACAACGCATTCAAGACGGCGGCGGTGGCACTGGTGGCCGGCCTCGCGATCGGTACCGCGCACGCAGCGGACATCACGAAGGGCAAGGAACTGGTCGAATCGCACAACTGCGCGGCCTGCCACGGCGCGCAGATGAACAAGCCGATCAACGCCGAATATCCGCGCCTCGCCGGCCAGCATGCCGACTACCTCGTGTGGGCGATGCGCCAGTACCAGATGGGGCTGGCGAACCCGCTGATCGGCCGCAACAACGCGATCATGCAGGCGCAGGTGCAGAGCCTGTCGGTCAGCGACATGAAGGACATCGCGGCCTACATCGAATCGCTGAAAGAGACGGATCTCGTGTTCAAGAAGTAAGCGCGACGGGCCTGTCGGGCCCGCGCAGCAAAAATACCCCGCCGCGGCGGGGTATTTTTTTGTCCGCGGCCCGGGGGCTGCGTGCCGGCGCCGCGGTGGTCAGTCGCGCGATGCGCGGCGCAGGATGCGCTGCAGGTACGCGTCGGTGTCGGGCGGCGTGTTGGTGCGCTGCGCTTCCCAGATCGTCTCGCCGAGGCATTCCATGATCGCGTGCTGCGCGTCGTGGGTCGAGTCGAGCTTCGCCGCCAGCTTGTCGTGCGCGGCGCGGATGCCGGGCGGCTGGTCGATCGACAACTGCTCGCTGATCGCGAGATGCATCGACAGATGCAGGAACGGGTTCGTGCGGCCTTCCTCGGGCGTGTAGTTGCGCGCGGCCGCGCCGTCGGCATCGTCGAGCGCGGCGTGGTATTCGGGATGCTCGACGATCCAGTCGGCCGCCATCGCTTCCAGCGGCGTCAGGATCTCGCCCGCGCGCTGCTTGCGCCAGGTCTCGGTGAAAAAGCGACGCACTTCGTCGCGGCTTGGATTGAACATGGTGGGGGAACGTCGTGATTCGGGCGGCGTCGTGCCGCGTCGCGCATTGTACGCCGGGTCGGCGGACGGCGCTGGAGACGGCCTGGCGGCGGGCCGGAGCGGTTGGCGCGGCAAGCGGTAGCGGGGCGGACTGCCCGGCGGTGCGGGTGCGCGGCGATGGCCGGTTGAATCCGCAGCCAGTTGCGGCCGCTCCGTACCGGGTCGGCGAAACGGGTAAGCGTGGGCTAGGCTTGCCGCCGCCGCGCCGCTAAACTCCGACGATTCCCGTTACCGAGCCGTTCTCGCCCGTTCCGTCATGACCGCCACCGCCCGCTCATCGTCCGCCGCCCTGCAGGGCACGTTCTACGTCGCGCTGTCCGCCGCCGCGTTCGGCGCGATGGCGATCTTCGGCCGCTACGCATACGCGGCCGGCGTCGACGTGCTCGGCCTGCTGATCGTGCGCTTCGCGATCGGCGGCGCGGTGCTCGCCGCGATTGCGCGGCACCGCCGCGTCGCGTGGCCGCGCGGGCGTGCGCTCGCGCCGCTCGTGGCGATGGGCGCGCTCGGCTACGTCGGCCAGTCGTTCTGCTATTTCAGCGCGCTGCAGCACGCGCAGGCGAGCCTCGTCGCGCTGCTGCTGTACCTGTATCCGGCGTTCGTCACGCTGCTCGCCGCGTGGTGGCTCGGCGAGCGCCTCACGCGCGCGAAGGCTGTCGCGCTCGTGCTGTGCGTCGCGGGCTCCGCGCTGATGGTCGGCGGCGGGCACGGCGAGCCGCTCGGGATCGCGCTCGCGCTGGCCGCCGCGGTGATCTATTCGCTGTACATCGTCGGCGGAACGAAGGCGACGCGCGGCGTCGATCCGCTCGCGACCACCGCGATCATCTGCCTGTCGGCGACCGCGACGCTCGTGGCGATCGCAGTCGTGCGGACCGCGGCGTTCGGCGCACCGCCGCGCTGGCCTGCGACGGCCGGCGGCTGGGCGTCGATGCTCACGATCGCGCTCGTCTCGACGGTTGCGGCGATGCTCGCGTTCTTCGCCGGGCTCGAGCGGCTCGGGGCCGCGCGCACGTCGATGCTGTCGACGCTCGAACCGGTCGTGACGGTCGCGCTTGCGGCGCTGCTGTTCGGTGAAGCGCTGTCGCCGCTGCAGTGGGCGGGCGGCGTCGCGATCCTCGCGGCCGTGCTGGCGCTCGTGCGCGCGGGCGGCGCGGCGGCCGACGATGCGACCGCGACGTCCAACGCGTAGCCGCGGAGGGGAAGGGTGTGTGCGCCGCGACGGAGCCCGCGTGGCGCACCGCGTCGGACCGGCGCGCTGCGGCTCGGTCGCGCGTGACGCTTACTCGTTGGGCGGCGGCGTCTTCGGCCTGAATTCGCACAGCGGCTCGATCGCGCAGTGCCAGCATTCGGGCCTGCGGGCCTTGCACACATAGCGCCCGTGCAGGATCAGCCAGTGATGCGCGTCCTGCAGGAATTCCTTCGGCGTGAACTTCTCCAGCGCGGCCTCGACGGCGCGCACGTCCTTGCCCGGCGCGAGCCCCGTGCGATTCGCGACACGGAAGATGTGCGTGTCGACCGCGATCGTCGGCTGGCCGAACGCGGTGTTCAGCACGACGTTCGCGGTCTTGCGGCCGACGCCCGGCAGGCTTTCGAGCGCTTCACGATCGGCCGGTACCTCGCCGTCGTAACGGTCGAGCAGGATTTGGCACGTCGCGACCACGTTCTTCGCCTTGGTCCGGTAGAGGCCGATCGTCTTGATGTACTCGGTGACGCCTTCCTCGCCAAGCGCGACGATTTGTCGCGGGGTGTTCGCGACCGGAAACATCTTCCGCATCGCCTTGTTGACCGACACGTCGGTCGCCTGTGCGGACAGCATCACGGCGATCAGCAGTTCGAACGGCGTCGAGTATTCGAGTTCGGTGGTCGGATGCGGATTGAGGCTCTGCAGCGTTTCGTAGATCGCGCGTCGTTTGCTGGCGTTCATGGAGCGTTCTGGTCGGGCGGCGCGGACGGGCCGCCCTGGTCGTCGTTGCCTGCGTCGTGGTCGTGGTCGTTGCCGTCCGCCGCCGCGGCTTCGGCGTCGCGCTGCGCCTGCTGTTCTGCGAGCCGTTTGCGGCGGGCCTCGGCCGCGTCGATCTGGGCCTGGACGGCCGCGCTCACGCCTTCCGTGTTCTTCGGCCCGGCGCCTTGCCCGGAGAGTTCTTCCTTCTTCTTGCGCGCGCGTTCGAGTGCGGCGGCGATGATCGCGCGTTTCTTCGCGTCGGCATCGTCGGTGGCCGGTGCGGCGGCCGGCGCGTCGGGCTGCGCTCCGGGTTGTTCTGCGGCCGGCTTCGCAGCACCGGCACTGGCACCGGCACTGGCACTGGCACTGGCACTGGCACTGGCACTGGCACTGGCCGCGCGGCGTGCGGCGGCGCGCGCTTCGGCGGCCTCGCGTTCGCGGCGCTGGCGCGCGAGCCGGAGGTCATGGCGTTCGCGCGCGGCATCGGCCTGCTCTTGCGACCACGCGTCCCAGCCCGTGCGATCGCCGGTCACGGGCAGCATCGCGATGCAGTCGACGGGGCACGGCGGCACGCACAGGTCGCAGCCGGTGCAGAGCGATTCGACGATCGTGTGCATCTGCTTCGGTGCGCCGACGATCGCGTCGACCGGGCACGCCTGCATGCACAGCGTGCAGCCGATGCACAGGCTTTCGTCGATGAATGCGACCGCGCGCGGGTGCTCGCTGCCGTTGACGGGGTTCAGCGGAATCACCGGCTTGCCGAGCAGGCCGGCGAGGCGCGCGATGCCTTCGGCGCCGCCGGGCGGGCACTGGTTGTAGTTCGCGTCGCCGGCCGCGATCGCCTCGGCGTACGGACGGCAGCCGTTATAGCCGCACTTCGTGCATTGCGTCTGGGGAAGCAGATCTTCGATGCGATCCGCGAGTGTTTTGGAGTCGGTCACGGTGACAACGGGCGCAGCGGCGCCGAATGGCTCTCGGCCGCGCGGGGCGCGGCCGGAAAGGTTTGCCAAAGCTCGATTATCGCCGATTTCCCGCATTGCGCTGGAGGCCGTCTGTGCGCATAATCGAA
This sequence comes from Burkholderia sp. BE17, assembly GCF_009362305.1. Lineage (NCBI taxonomy): Bacteria > Pseudomonadati > Pseudomonadota > Betaproteobacteria > Burkholderiales > Burkholderiaceae > Burkholderia > Burkholderia sp. BE17. Next base: position 117,287 of record NZ_WHNU01000006.1, on the reverse strand, counting down.
CCGCTTTTTTGCAGGGGCTCAGCAGGAGGGCGGCCGCACGCGGCGCGCCCGTTCCACGGCGGCCGGCGCCGAGGCGGTGGGGGTGCCGGTCCGGATCACGCGGCTCACATAGCAAAACGCCACCATGAATCAGCCAAAAATCAAAAGAGATCCTGAAGGTACGCGCCGTCGCATCCTGATGGCGGCAGCCGAAGAGTTCGCAAGTGGAGGGCTGTTCGGCGCACGCGTCGACCAGATCGCGCGCCGTGCCGAAACCAACGAGCGCATGCTCTATTACTACTTCGGCAGCAAGGAGCAGCTGTTTACGGCCGTGCTCGAACACGCGTTCTCCGCGCTGACCGAGGCCGAGCGCGTGCTCGATCTCGACGGCGTCGCGCCGGTCGAAGCCGTCACGCGGCTCGCGCATTTCGTTTGGGATTACTACCGCGATCACCCGGAGCTGCTCAGGCTCATCAACAACGAGAACCTGCACGAAGCGCGCTACCTGCACAAGTCGACGCGGATCCGCGAGATGATGTCGCCGATCGTCGCGAAGCTCGGCAACGTGCTGATGCGCGGCCAGAAGGCCGGGCTGTTCCGCAGCGACGTCGATCCGCTGCGCTTCTACGTGACGCTGTCGGGGCTCGGCTACTACATCGTGTCGAACCGCTTCACGCTCGCCGCGACGCTCGGCCGCGACTTCACCGACACCGACGAGCGCGCGGAAATGGTCCGGATGAACACCGAGGTGCTGCTCGCGTATCTGCTGCGGCGCTGACGCGGCGATCATTCGCCGCCGGATGCAAAAACGCCGCCGTGCGCAGGCAACGGCGGCGTTTTTTCGTCGGAACGCGGTGCGTCAGGCGGCCTTGCGCGTGCGCACGGCTTTTGCGCGCGGGCTGCTGCTTGCGCGCTTCGCGGCCGGTGCGGCCTTGGCGGGCGCGGCGGCCGCGACCGGTGCCTTCGCGCGCGTGCGCTTCGCCGTGGTGGCGCGCGTCGTTTCAGTCGGCGTGTCGATGGCCGGCACGGCCGTCAGCGTCGTGGCCGCCGGCGCCTCGGGGCGATCCTTCGTCGTGCCGTGCTTCGGCTCCGGCGCATGCTCGCGGATGAAGTCGCGCAACTGCGGGTAGATGATCGTGCGCCAGCGGCGGCCCGAGAAGATCCCGTAGTGACCGCACTTCTCGGCGGTCAGGCTGCGGCGATGGTCTTGCGGGATGCCCGTGCACAGCTCGTGCGCGACGTGCGTCTGGCCGCTGCCCGAGATGTCGTCGAGTTCGCCCTCGATCGTCATCAGCGCGGTGCGTTTGATGTCTTGCGGACGCACGCGCTCGCCTTCGACATCCCACGTGCCTTCGGCCAGCCGGAATTCCTGGAACACGACGCGGATCGTCTCGAGGTAATACTCGGCGGCCATGTCGAGCACCGCGTTGTACTCGTCGTAGAAGCGGCGGTGCGCTTCCGCGTCGTCCTCGTCGCCGCGCAGCAGGCTCTGGTAGAAATCCCAGTGCGATTGCGCGTGCCGTTCCGGGTTCATCGCGACGAAACCCGTGTGCTGCAGGAAGCCGGGATAGACCTGGCGGCCTTCGCCCGGATAGTTCGCGGGCACCGTGTGGATCACGTTGTTCTCGAACCACGCGGTCGAGTGCTGCGTCGCGAGCGAGTTCACCGACGTCGGGCTGCGGCGCGCGTCGATCGGGCCGCCCATCATCGTCATCGTGAGCGGCGTGTCCTCGCCGCGGCTCGCCATCAGCGAGATCGCCGCAAGCACCGGCACCGTCGGCTGGCACACCGAGATCACGTGCAGGTTGCGCGCACCGATGTGGCGGATGAACTCCTGGATGTACGCGATGTAGTCGTGCAGGTGGAACGGGCCGGTCTCGACCGGCACCATCCGCGCGTCGATCCAGTCGGTGATGTAGACCTTGTGATCCTGCAGCAGCGTGCGCACCGTGTCGCGCAGCAGCGTCGAGTGGTGGCCCGACAGCGGCGCGCAGACCAGCACGACCGGCTCGTCCTTCAGTTGCGTGACGGCGTCGGCGTCGTCCGAATAGCGCTTGAAACGCAGCAGCCGGCAGAACGGCTTCTCGACGATCGTCTGCTCGACGATCGGGATGTTGTGGCCGTCCTTGACGATCTGGTGAAGGTTGAATTCGGGCTTCTCGTAATCCTTGCCGAGCCGATACATCAGTTCGTACGCGGCGGCCATCCGCGTCGCGCCCGGCATCAGCGAGAACGGGCTGGACGGATTGGCGAACGACTTGGAGGCGGCCTGGGCCCAGGCGGTGAGCGGGCTCAGGATCGCCCGCTGGAATTCGTGCAATTGGTAAAGCATGCAGGCTACTCCCGCGTGGGGGACGGTGCGCAAGGGCGGCGTGGGGCGTCGCGGCGTGCCGTGTGGGTCAGCGGCCGGCCATGTTGCACTGCGGCCGGTCAATCGTGTCGATCATATCGGACAACGATGGATGGTGCAATGCAACATTTCCCCGATTTTTCATCAAACTTTTGCGATTTGACGTTCTCTGAAGAAGCTGCCGGCGCCTCGTTCAGCGCCCCGTGGCCATCGCCGGCGCCGGCTGGCCGGCCGCGCGCGCCATTGCGTCCTCGTGGTGCATCAGGTTCATCGCGGTATGCACGAGCGCCACGTGCGAGAACGCCTGCGGGAAGTTGCCGACGAGCCGCCCGGCAACCGGGTCGTATTCCTCCGCGAGCAGCCCGAGATCGTTCGACAGCGAGAGCAGCCGGCTGAACAGGCGGTGCGCGTCGTCGATCCGGCCGAGCAGCGCGTAGTTGTCGACCAGCCAGAAGCTGCATGCGAGAAACGTGCCTTCGCCGGGCGGCAGGCCGTCGTCGTAGTCGGTCGTGCGGTAGCGCATCACGAGCCCGTCGTGCAGCAATTCCCGCTCGATCGCCTCGACCGTGCCGACGATGCGCGGGTCTTCCGGCGGCAGGAAGCCGAGCAGCGGCATCAGCAGCACGCTCGCGTCGAGTTCGTCGCTGTCGTAGCTTTGCGAGAACGCCTGCTTCTCTTCGTGCCACGCGTTGTCGCATACGTCGGCATGGATCCGCTCGCGCAGCGCGCGCCAGCGGTCGAGCGAGCCGGGCAGCCGGAACATTTCCGCCGACTTGATCGCGCGGTCGAACGCGACCCACGCCATCACCTTCGAGAACGTGAAATGACGGCGGCCGCCGCGCGTTTCCCAGACCCCCTCGTCGGGTTCCTGCCAGATCTTCTCGAGGTGGTCGAGCAGCGCGCACTGCACGGACCAGACCGTGTCGTCGGCCTGCAGCCCGCCCACGCGCGCGAGGTGCAGCGCGGCCATCACCTCGCCGAACACGTCGAGCTGGAGCTGGTTGGCGGCGCCGTTGCCGATGCGTACCGGCTTCGAGTCCTGGTAGCCCGGGAGCCAGTCGAGCTCCATTTCAGGCAGCCGGCGCTCGCCGGCGATCCCGTACATGATCTGGATCTGCTCGGGCGAACCGGCCATCACGCGGCCGAGCCACGTGCGCCATGCGCGCGCCTCGTCGTAGTAGCCGCCGCGCATCAGCGCGAGCAGCGTGATCGTCGCGTCGCGCAGCCAGCAGTAGCGGTAGTCCCAGTTGCGGTTGCCGCCGATCTTCTCGGGCAGCGACGTGGTCGGCGCCGCGACGATGCCGCCGGTCGGCTCGTACGCGAGCGCCTTCAGCGTGATCAGCGAACGGCGCACGGCGGCCGCATAGCGGCCCTGCACCTGGCAGCGGCCCGACCATTCGAGCCAGTAATTCTCGGTGCGAGCAAGCATCGACAGCGGATCGCGTGCAGGCGGCAGCCGCATGTGCGATGCCGCGTAGCTGAGCGAGAACGGCACGCGCTCGTCGGCGCTCACCGTGAATTCCGCAATCGTGTGAAGATTCTTGCCGGTGAGCGGCACGGGCGTGCGCAGCACGACGGTGTCGGGGCCGGCGATCGCCTTCATGCCGTCCTCGCGGGTCAGTTGCGTGACCCACGGGACCGAGAAGCCGTAATCGAAGCGCAACACGAGCTCCATGCGCATCTTCATCGTGCCATGTCGGCCGACGACGATCCGCACGAGTTCGGACCAGCCGTTGCCGGGCGGCATGAAGTCGATCACGGTGACGGCGCCGTCGGCGCTTTCGTAATCGGTTTCGAGGATCAGCGTGTCGCCGCGATAGCGGCGGGTCGTGTGCGTGATCGCGGCGTCGGCGGCCGGCGCGAGCAGCCAGCGGCCGTGCTCGGGTGTGCCGACGAGCGCCGCGAAGCAGGCGCCCGAATCGAAGCGGGGCCAGCACAGCCAGTCGACGGAGCCGTCTTTTGCGATCAGCGCGGCGGTGTGGCCGTCGCCGACGAGGGCGTAGTCTTCGATCAGGGCGGGCATGGGCAGGCGATCCTTGGTTTCGAGTTCACAATGCGGACGGCGGCGCCCGGGCTTCACGTGCCGCCGGCGCGCCCCGTATACTCGGCCGGGCGGCGGAGCGCGTGAACGGCCGGCGCTTCGTCCTATCTCAACACTTGAAGCGAATCGATGCAAGGAGGATTCAATGCCCAACCGTTTACGCGAGCGTGACGCACGCGCTTCGACACGAGGGTTCCCGGTTAGGCTCGCTCACTGGATGAAAGGTTTCGCGATCGTGCTCTCCCTGTCCGCGACCCACGCATTTGCGCAGCAATCGCCCGCCCCGGCCGACGGCGTCTACAACCTGCTGGTCGGCACCTATACGGGCGGCGGCAGCGACGGGATCTATGTTTACCGCTTCGATACGAAAACCGGCAGCGTCGCGCCGGTGTCGTCGGCGAAGACCGTGAATCCGTCGTATCTGTTGCCGAGCCGCGACGGTCGCACCGTCTACGCGGTCAACGAGCTGCCCGGCGACGACGGGCCGGCGACGCAGCGCGGCGGCGTCAGCGCGTTCCGCTTCGACGCGAAGACGGGCGCGCTGACCTTCATCGACCGCGTGTCGTCGGAGGGGAACGATCCTTGCTATCTCGCGCTGTCGCCGGACGGCAAGCACCTCGTGACGGCCAACTATTCGGTCGCGGCGGATCCGGGCGGCAGCTTCGCGGTGTTCCCGCTGCGCGACGACGGCGCGGTCGGCCAGGCCGTGCTGACCGTGCACCATGAAGGCACGGGGCCCGTGAAGGGCCGCCAGGACGGCGCGCACGTGCACTCGACGGTGTTTTCGCCGGACGGCGGTTACCTGTTCGTGCAGGATCTCGGCGCGGACAAGATCTACGGCTACCGCTACACGGTGGACGGCAGCCGCGGGCTGATCAGCCCGACCGACACGCGCTACACGCCGGTGAAGGCCGGTTCGGGCCCGCGTCACATGGTGTTCAGCGCCGACGGCCGGTTCGCGTACGTGACGAGCGAGCTGAACGCGTCGGTCGAGGTGTTCGGCCATCGCGACGGCAAGCTGACGCAGGTCGAGACGCTGCCGATGACGGCGCCGGGCTTCAAGGGCAAGGTCGGCGGCGGCGCGATCCACCTGTCGCCGGACGGCCGCTTCCTGTATGCAAGCAACCGCGGCGACGCGAACGACATCGTGATCTACGCGGTGAATCAGGCCGACGGCCGGCTCAAGCACGTCGGCCGACAGTCGAGCCTCGGCAAGACGCCGCGCGAGTTCCTGATCGATCCGACCGGCAAGTGGCTGATCGTCGGCAACCAGGACAGCGATACGTTCTACGTGTTCAGCCGCGATGTCGAATCGGGGCAGCTCGGCGCGAATCCGCAGAAGGTCGCGGTCGGCAAGCCGGTCGACTTCAAGCTGGTGCCGGTGCTGTAAATGACGAAGGGCGCTGCCGAAGCAGCGCCCTTCGTGTTCCGGGGTGGCCGGTTTCGCGGTGCGCCGGCGCCTGCCGATCGCGGCCGAACGGCCGCCGCGCTCAGTCGGCCGCGGCCGGCACGAGCACCTCGCGGCTGCCGTTGATGCCCATCGCCGATACGAGCCCGGCCGCTTCCATCTGCTCGACGAGGCGCGCGGCGCGGTTGTAGCCGATGCGCAACTGCCGCTGCACCGACGAGATCGACGCGCGCCGCGTGCGCACGACGAATGCGACGGCTTCGTCGTACAGCGGATCGGCTTCCGCGTCCGGCGCTTCGCCGAACAGGTCCTGCGTCGCGCCATCGGCGGCCGGGCCGTCGAGAATACCTTCCTCGTACTGCGGCTCGCCGAACTGCTTCAGGTACTCGACGATCCGGTGCACTTCCTCGTCGGCGACGAACGCGCCGTGCACGCGCTGCGGGTAACCGGTGCCCGGCGGCAGGAACAGCATGTCGCCCATCCCGAGCAGCGATTCGGCGCCCATCTGGTCGAGGATCGTGCGCGAGTCGATCTTCGATGACACCTGGAACGCGACGCGCGTCGGGATGTTCGCCTTGATCAGGCCCGTGATCACGTCGACGGACGGACGCTGCGTCGCGAGGATCAGGTGGATGCCGGCCGCGCGCGCCTTCTGCGCGAGGCGCGCGATCAGTTCTTCGATCTTCTTGCCGGCGACCATCATCAGGTCGGCCAGCTCGTCGATCACGACGACGATCAGCGGCAGTTTCGACAGCGGCTCGGGATCCTCGGGCGTCAGCGAGAACGGGTTGCCGATCTTCTTTTCCTTCGCTTCCGCGTCGCGGATCTTCTGGTTGAAGCCCGCGAGGTTGCGCACGCCGACGGCCGACATCAGCCGGTAGCGCTTCTCCATTTCGCCGACGCACCAGTTCAGCGCGTTCGCCGCGAGCTTCATGTCGGTGACGACCGGCGCGAGCAGGTGCGGGATGCCTTCGTAGACTGACAGTTCCAGCATCTTCGGGTCGATCATGATGAGCCGCACGTCCTCGGGCGTCGCCTTGTACAGCAGCGACAGGATCATCGCGTTGATCGCGACTGACTTGCCCGAGCCCGTCGTGCCCGCGACGAGCATGTGCGGCGCCTTCGCGAGATCGGTCACGACCGGGTGGCCGGTGATGTCCTTGCCCATCGCGATCGTCAGTTGCGACGGCGAATGCTGGTACTCGCGTGCGGCAAGGATTTCCGACAGACGGATCATCTGGCGCTTCGCGTTCGGCAGTTCGAGGCCCATGCAGGTCTTGCCGGGAATCGTCTCGACGACGCGGATCGACGTGAGGCCGAGGCCGCGCGACAGGTCCTTCATCAGGCCGACGATCTGGCTGCCGCGTACGCCGAGCGCGGGTTCGATCTCGAAGCGCGTGATCACGGGGCCGGCCGATGCGCCGACGACCGTCACCGGCACCTTGAATTCCTGCAGCCGCTGTTCGATCACCTGGGCCGTCTGCGCGAGGTGTTCCTCGGTGATCATTTCGACGTCGTCGGACGCGGGCTCGAGCAGGTCGAGCGTCGGCAGTTCGACGTTGAACGACGCGGGCGCGTGGAATTCGAACGCGTTCGGGCGCGGCTGGCGCGCGGGGGTGTCGGGAGCGGCGGCTGTGTCGGCTGCGGCAGGCGCAGCCGGTTCGGTTGCCACGGCGGCGATGGCGCCGACGGGGGCGGCAACGGGAAGCGTCGGCGCGGCAGCGGCAGTCGCCGGCGTGGGCAGGCCCGCGCCGGGAACGGTTGCTGCCGGCTGTGGTGCTGCGATCGATGCGGCAGCCGGTGTCGTAGGCACATTCGGCACCGACCAGCTCGCCGACGAAGCGGCAGGGGCGGGCGGCGCAGCGAACGTCGTGGTTGCGGTTGCCGCAGGCGCCGATGCGATCGGCAGGGGCTGCGTCGCGGTCGTTGCCGCGATGGACGCCAGCGATCCGGCCGCGGCGACAGGCGAGCCTGCGACCGGTTGAGCCGGAGCCGGAGCCGCCGCGGCCGTGGTCATCGTAACGACTTCGCCCGAGGGCGATGTCGTTACGACGGAAGCGGCTGGCGGAACCGGCAGGCTGGCCGCCGGCTGCGGTGCGGTTGCGCTGGATCCGCCGAATGTCGTGCCGGTCGACTGGATTGCCGTGTTGGCCGACAGAGTCGATGCGGGCGCGAAAGGCTGCGCGGCGATCGAGCCGGACGCGAAACTCACAGGCGCCGCGGGAGCGGGCGTAGGCGTCGCCGCTGGTGCGGGCGCTTGCGTTGTCGAACCGGATGTCGAATCAGGCGCGCCGGGAGTCGATGGTGCGGCGGCGGGTGCGGCTATCGATGCGGGCGTTGATTCGCGGGAGAGGGAGCCGTAAGTCGCGCCCGTACCGCTGGCCGGTGCCGAGGCGGCCGGCTGCGAAAGCGAAGCGGATGCCGGGCCGGTTGCACCGACCGGGGAAGTCGATGCAGCCGGTGCAAAGGTCGGTGCCGAAGCGGCCGGCTGCGGAAGCGAAGCGGATGTCGTGCCGGTTACGCCGACCGGTGAAGTCGACGCGATCGATGCAACGGTCGGTGCCGATGCGACCGGCTGCGGAAGCGAAGCGGATGCCGTGCCGATTACACCGGCCGGTGCAGCCGCAGCCGTGTCGGGCGCCATGCTCGATGCAGAGGCAGGTACCTGCGCGGCCGCACCGTGAGCGGCGCCGCCGAGCGGCGAAGTAGCGGCGGCCGAAGCCGTCGGTGCTGCGGCAAACGGTTGAGCTGCCTGCGATTGCGGCAATTCCGCGGAAACGGCCGTATCTGTCGTTGCAGGTTGCACGGTCGGCGGAATCGATGGTGTCCGCGTCCAATCTGTCGCGGGCGTGGCGCCCGGTGCGATTGCCGGCAGCGGTGCGGCACGTTCGGCGGCTTTCGGCTCGACGGTTTCCGATGCGGTACGCGATGCAGCCGATGCCGACGCCGCCGCAAGCGACACGGCGTCGGAACTGGCGCGTGCCGACGATTCTGCGATCGACGAAGAGGGGAGGGCCGCAAACGGCGCGATCTCCCCGGCGGGTCTGACGTCGGCGTGAGCATCGGCGACGCCCTGCGGCGCACGGGCCGGAGCAACGCGATCGATCGCGGGCACCGGTTGTGCTGCGCGCTTGTCATCGGTATCGACGGACGCAACCGGTTTGATTGCAGCGATGTCGTGAACCGCCTCGTCTTGCAGTTGCGCGGAGGCCGCATTGGCCGGCTCCGATCCAGTCGCGTCCGTCAGCGACGCGGCGATCGGGTTCCAGGCCGATCCATCGAACGCGGAAACCGGCCGGCTGGCGAGGTCTTCCCACGGAGCGAGGTCGATCGGCGCGTCGAACGACGGCGCGGGCGCGATTCCGGACGCCGGTGCGGCGGGCGCATCGGCGGCGTGCCGGATCGGGTTGTCGGCGTGATGGGCAAACGCGGCATCGTCGATGCCGGTATTCGACAGCGTGTGCGGTGCGGTGTCGTCGAACGCAGTGGCGCCCCAATCGGCAATCGGCGCGTGGATACGGGGTTCTGCCGGCATGAACGCGTCCAGCGCGATCGGCGCGTTGTCGTCGTATGCGGGCGCGGCATCGGGTCCGGCCTGAATGCCGGCGTTATGGGCCGCGACGCCGTGCGTCGCGGAGGCGAACCCGTTCGACACGGCAGCCGACACCGGCGCGGCAACGCTGCCGGCTGCTGCTGCCATACCGGCCACGGTTGCGGCGGCCGCCGCCGCGTGCGCGGCATCGGTCGACTGCGCACCGCCGAGCGTGGCCCATTGTGCGGTGCTGGCCTCGATCGAGCGCAGCGTGTCGTGAACGCTCGGCGCCGGCGTGATCGGTGCGGCGGGTTTTTCCGTCCATGCATAAAGCGGCGCGCGCGCCGGCGTTTGCGGCGCCGGGCGGCGGCGCGCGGCGTCCGGCGGCAAACCGGCCGCGCCGATCCCCGCCGCCGGTCGCACGGGCGGGCGCGGCGGCGCGCTGGCCGGCCGCGGCGTGACCGTGGTGTGCGGAGCGGCCTGCTTCAGTGCAGCGGTGGCCGGTCGCGCAGCCGTCGGCCGCGGCCGGACGGGTTCGAATCCGACCGGAAGCGGGGCGGGATCGGGGCGCGGCACTTGCGAGTTCGCCGCCGCGCGCGCGAGGCTGGCGGTGCTGCCGGTTGTCGGCGGCGGCATCGCGCTGGCCGGAATCGGCGCGGGCGGCGCCGGCATGCTGCGACCGGTCGCGGTCGGCTTCAGCCAGCCCGACGGCGCGACGGGTTCCGCGTTCGGACGCGGGGCCGTCTTGCTGCGCGGCTTCGGCCGCGCCTGCGGGTCGGGTTTCCACAGCGTCGGGCGCGAATACCGGCCGTTCTGGCGCGGCGCCATCGAGTTGACGGTATGCGCGGTGGTCGGCTGCACGACGTCGTCGTCGCGATGCAGCGCGCTGCGCGGCAGGTCGGCGATCCCGCGGGCATCGTCGTCGTCGCGCTCGCGCGACAGCTTCACGCCGAACGACGTGTCGACCCATGCGGCGAACTGGCGCCAGCCGATGCCGGTCAGCCAGGGCAGCCCGGCGAGGAACAGCACGGCCATCGCGACCGGCGTGCCGATCGGGCCGAGCACATGTGCGAAGCCTGCCGAGAACGCGTGGCCGAGCGCGTTCGTGTCGGGGCCCGACAGCGCGCTCGTGAGCGTGCAGCTAGCGACGAACACCGCGGCGAAGCCGAGCCACAGGCGGATCGAGCCGCGGCCGGCGAGGCCGCCGCCGCCGGGCAGCATCGCCTGTACGAGACGCCAGAACAGAAGGAGGAACCAGACGGCGGAGATGCCGAACCAGCCGAAGACAACCGTGTGCATGCTTTGAAACAGGAGTGGGGAGGGGCGCGCGGGGCGCGACCCGCCGAGTTTAACCGGCCGGCGAACCAGATTCTAAGGCGGCGTGAATTCGTTTCACGCCGTGCGGCGCGTGCGTCCGGCACACGCGCGTGGCGCGCAACGCGAAGGCGGTCGGCCGGCCTTCGCGCGCGCGGTGCATCAGGGGCTCCGGTGCGTGAAGGTCAGCGTCGCGCCGGCATTGGTCACGATCTGCAATTGCTTGGGCTCGCGCATCTGCACGCCGGTCTTCTCGATGTGGGCAAGCGCGTCGAGGTACGCGTGTTCGAGCTGGCCGCCGAGCGTATTCGGGCAGGCCATCCGTGTGCCGGCCAGTGGCCCGAAGCTCAGCAGGCCGTTCTTGATCGCGTAGGTGCCCATATAGCGGTTGCAGCCGGAGAACCCGCTGGCGCGCCGGATGCCCGAATCGGTCGACAGCGCGAGCTTGATCGGCTCGCCGTTGTCGCCGTGCGGGATCGTGCGCGGCGTGCCGTCGGCATTCAGCCAGCTGGTGAGTTCCCAACTCGTGTCGTCGAGCAACTGGACGGCGGCCGGGTTGTACGGGTCGGGTGCGGGGGCGGCGGAATCGGGATGGGTCGGCATCGCGCAGGCGGCGAGAAGCGTGGCAAGCGTCAACGCGCAGAGCGGCGTGCGCAACGGACGAAGCAGGCCGGTGCGGGCGCGGACGGCTGCGAACAGGTGGGACATGAGCCTCGTTCCTCATCGGATTCTGATCAAGGCGTAAGAGTAACGCACCCGCCCCGCGGCAGGCGAGCGGACACTTCGCGCGTGAAAACGTTCGCGGCCTGCCCGCGCGCGGCGCGCGGCCGGGCCGCGGCGAAACGCACCAAACCGACGCCGCGGCGCGTGTTAACATCGGGGCCGTTTTCGTCCTCCACCAGAAAGCGGGAAATCACATGCAGATCGGTCAGCGGCTCGGTACGCCGCTTTCGCCCTCGGCCACGCGCGTCATGCTGCTCGGCGCCGGCGAACTCGGCAAGGAAGTCATCATCGCGTTGCAGCGGCTCGGTGTAGAAGTCATCGCGGTCGACCGCTATCCGGACGCACCGGGCCATCAGGTCGCGCATCGCGCGCACGTGATCGACATGACGGACGCCGCCGCGCTGCGGGCGATCGTCGAGGCCGAGCGCCCGCACCTGATCGTGCCGGAGATCGAGGCGATCGCGACCGACGCGCTCGCGGCGATCGAGGCGGCCGGCCTCGCCGAGGTGATCCCGACCGCACGCGCGACGCAACTCACGATGAACCGCGAAGGGATCCGCCGGCTCGCGGCCGAGGAGCTCGGGCTGCCGACGTCGCCGTATGCGTTCGCGGATTCGTTCGAGGCCTTCAGTGCGGCGGTCGCGAAGATCGGCATGCCGTGCGTCGTGAAACCGGTGATGTCGTCGTCGGGCAAGGGGCAGTCGGTCGTGAAGACCGAAGCCGACGTGAAGCCCGCATGGGACTACGCGATGGCGGGCGGACGCGTGAACCACGGCCGCGTGATCGTCGAGGGCTTCATCGATTTCGAATACGAGATCACGCAACTGACCGTGCGCGCGATCGACCCGGCGATGCTCGGCACGCGCACCTACTTCTGCGAGCCGGTCGGCCACGTGCAGGTCGCGGGCGACTACGTCGAGTCGTGGCAGCCGCAGCCGATGAGCGCGGCGGCGCTCGAGAAGTCGCGCGAGATCGCGCACAAGGTTACCGAGGCGCTCGGCGGGCGCGGGATGTTCGGCGTCGAGCTGTTCGTGCGCGGCGACGACGTGTGGTTCTCGGAAGTGAGCCCGCGGCCGCACGATACGGGCCTCGTCACGCTCGCGTCGCAGCGCCAGTCGGAATTCGAGCTGCACGCGCGCGCGATTCTCGGGCTGCCGGTCGATCCGGCGCTCGGTACGCCGGCCGCGTCGGCCGTGATCTACGGCGGGCTCGACGAGCGCGGGATCGCGTTCGAAGGCGTGCGCGACGCGCTCGCGGTGCCGGGCGCCGACCTGCGCCTGTTCGGCAAGCCGGAAAGTTTTGCGAAGCGGCGCATGGGCGTCGCACTGGCGACCGGCGCGACCGTCGACGAAGCCCGCGAACGCGCGAAGCGCGCCGCCGCGGCCGTCCGGCCCGTGTCGGCCCGCTGACGGAACGAGGAGAGGGCGATGGCGCCGATCTGGCTGCGTATCGGAAAGCTGGGCGCCGCGCTGGCGCTTGCCGCGAGTCTCGCGGGTTGCGGCCTCGCGGCCGCGCCGTGCCGGGTGGCATCGGCCGGGCTCAAGATCGTGCCGCTCGTCGGCCATGTCGCGGCCGCGCCGACCGACGCGTGCGCCGACGTCATCGATCCCTGACGACGAACCGACAATAACCGCGCGCCCCGCGAGGGCGCGTCTGAACCCGTCTCGTGAGAGGACCTGCATGATTCGCCAAACCGTCGCCGCCCTCGCCCTCGCCCTCGCCGGCGCCGCCGTTTCCGTCGCGCATGCCGCGCAACTGACCGTCGAAGAGATCGACGCCGATGCGCGCCAGCAGACCGTTTACCAGTGCGCGAACCAGAAACAGCCCGTGCGCGTGTCGTACTGGCTCGCGGGCAACGGCCAGAGCTTCGCGCTGGTGCCGGTCAACGGCCGGCAAATGCTGTTCGTCGATACCGTGTCGGCCTCGGGCGCGCGCTACCAGGCCGGCCGCTATACGTGGTGGACGAAGGGCAAGGAAGCGACGCTGCGCGACGAGATCGCCGACCAGAAGTCGCCGCCGCTGCTTGGCGACTGCGTGCAGGTCGAGAAGAAAAAGAAGAAGGGCTGAGCGCCGGGCGCGATCGTGGATCGTGCCCGCTGGCGCCTGCAGGCTGCCGGACCCGAAGGTCCGGCGCTCAGGCTGGCCGCGGACGCCTGGGCAACGCAATTCTGGATCGGGCCCCTTATATTGATCGACGACCGATCGGGATAGCCCGGCCGGGCGGTGCGCCGGCCGTGCGGCGCTGTCCGGGCCCGCCGCGCGAACCGCCGTTGCGGCCGTTCGCGGCGTTGTCACGGACAGATGGCCGCGCAGTGCTACAATACGGCCCTTTCCGCCGGCATTCGCGCCGAACGGAGTCCGCGCGGCCTGGTGTCCAGCGTTCGCATTGAACCGGTCCCAAGCGCCAGAGCGGCGCCGCGCGGCGCGCCGCGGCTCCGTCTATTTCCGAATTGTGATGAGCGCAGGCCCGGCTGGCCTGACGCACGATGTCCCCGCCGCGCCTTTTGAGCGAAACGCCACCATGTCCGATTCTGTCGCCAAGCCCGTCGACGCAACCTTCGACCAATTCGGCCTAGCCGCCGATATCCTGAAAGCCATTGTGGAGCAGGGCTATACGACGCCGACGCCGATCCAGGCGCAGGCCATTCCGGTCGTGCTCGCCGGCCGCGACGTCATGGGCGCCGCGCAAACAGGCACCGGCAAGACCGCGAGTTTCTCGCTGCCGATCATCCAGCGCCTGCTGCCGCAGGCCAACACGAGCGCGTCACCGGCGCGCCACCCCGTGCGTGCGCTGATCCTCACGCCGACCCGCGAACTCGCCGACCAGGTCGCTGCGAACGTGCACGCGTACGGGAAGCACACGCCGCTGCGCAGCGCGGTCGTGTTCGGCGGCGTCGACATGAACCCGCAGATGGCCGAACTGCGCCGCGGCGTCGAGATCCTGATCGCGACACCGGGCCGCCTGCTCGACCACGTGCAGCAGAAGACCGCGAACCTCGGCCAGGTGCAGATGCTCGTGCTCGACGAAGCCGACCGGATGCTCGACATGGGCTTCCTGCCCGATCTGCAGCGCATCCTGAACCTGCTGCCGAAGGAGCGCCAGACGCTGCTGTTCTCGGCCACTTTCTCGCCGGAAATCAAGAAGCTCGCGTCGACCTACCTGCGCAACCCGCAGACGATCGAGGTCGCGCGCAGCAACTCGACGAACGCGAACGTCACGCAGATCGTCTACGACGTCGCCGAAGGCGACAAGCAGGCGGCCGTCGTGCAGTTGCTGCGCGATCGCGGGCTCAAGCAGGTGATCGTGTTCTGCAACAGCAAGATCGGCGCGAGCCGGCTCGCGCGCAATCTCGAGCGCGACGGCGTGGTCGCGTCGGCGATCCACGGCGACAAGACGCAGATCGAGCGGATGCAGGCGCTCGACGCGTTCAAGCGCGGCGAAATCGAGGCGCTGGTCGCGACCGACGTGGCAGCACGCGGCCTCGACATCGTCGAACTGCCGGCCGTGATCAACTTCGACCTGCCGTTCAGCGCGGAAGACTACGTGCACCGGATCGGCCGTACCGGCCGTGCGGGCGCGACCGGCGACGCGCTGTCGCTGTGCAGCCCGAACGAGCGCAAGCAGCTCGCCGATATCGAGAAGCTGATCAAGCGTCCGCTCGAAGTGCAGACGCTCGCGCTCGACAAGCCGGCGCGCCATCGTCAGGACGATCGTGGCAGCGAGCGCGGCGGCGAGCGTAGCGGCGACCGCAACAGCGAGCGCGGCGGCGAACGCGGTGGCCGGCGCGAACGCGACGAGCATCGCGGTGCGTCGGGGCGCCGCTCGGCCGGTTCCGAGCGCGGCGGTCATCATCGTCGCCACGAAGCGCCGGTCGACGATTTCTTCCTGAAGCCGTATGAACCGTCGGCGGCGGCAAAGCAGTCGGATGAAGCGCAGCCCGCGCATCAGCCCGAGAAGAAAGGGCCGAAGCGCCAGGTCGCCGCGCTGCTCGGCGGGTTCGGGATGCCGCGCAAGCCGTCGGCGTAAGCCGGACGGGCATGGCGGTGCGGCGCGCGAGCGCTGCCGGAAAAGCGGGTGCATGCGACGAGCATGTGCCCGTTTTTTATTGGGGCCGTGGTTGGGTGCGGGATCGGGAGAGGGCGCGGGGCGCGAGCGGAAGATGCAACCGGCGCTCGAAGGCGCGAAACCGGCTCGCCGGGCGCTTCAGCCGGCCAGCGGCCCGAAGCGTTGCGCCCACGCGGCCGTCGCGGCCGAGTAGAACGCATCCAGCGTCGTTCCCGCGTGTGCGCCATCGGGCGCGAGGCCCAGATGCGCGGCCGCGGCCTGCAGCGCCGGCAGCGGATCGTCGCGCTCGAGCGCGGTCGCGCCCGTCTGCTTGCTGAGCTTCTCGCCGTTTGCATCGACGACGACGGGCACGTGCAGATACCGCGGCGTCGGCACGCCGAGGCAGTGTTGCAGATGGATCTGGCGCGCGGTCGAATCGAGCAGGTCGGCGCCGCGCACGACGTGCGTGATGCGCGCATCGGCATCGTCGACGACGACCGCGAGTTGATAGGCCCATTGCCCGTCCGCGCGCTTCAGCACGAAATCACCGACTTCGGTCGCGAGGTTTTGCGATTGCGCGTGCTGCCAGCGGTCGTCGAACGTGACGATCGCCGCGTCGCCGCCCGGTACGCGCAGCCGCCATGCGCGTGCAGGCTTGCCGTGCAGACCGGTGCGGCAGGTGCCCGGATACGCGAGCGTCGTGTGACGCTCGTGCGCGGCGCGCAGCGAGTCGGCGATTTCCTTGCGCGTGCAGCCGCACGGATAGACGAGCCCCGCTGCGACGAGCTGCTCGAGCGCGGCCGTGTACGCGGCATCGCGCGTGCTTTGCCATACGGGCGGCTCGTCGGGCGTCATGCCGAAATGCGCGAGCGTCGCGAGGATGTCGTCGGCCGCGCCGGGTACCGTGCGCGGGCCGTCGAGATCCTCGATGCGCACGAGCCATGAACCGCCGTGCGCGCGCGCGTCGAGCCAGCTCGCGAGCGCGCCGACCAGCGAGCCGAAGTGCAGCGGCCCGGTGGGCGACGGCGCGAAGCGGCCGCGATAGCCGTTCATCGGGGCGCGGGTCGCGCGCTTACGCGGCGCTGGCTGCCTGCGCGCAGGCCGGGCACGACTTGCCGGACACGTAGCTCGGCGACTGTTGCGCTTCCGGCGTGACGACCGCGCGGCACGCGAAGCACGTGACGTTCTCGGTGGGCTGGAGTTGCGGGTTCAGCGCGGTGCGGTAGTCGAACACGAAGCAGTCGCCGTGATAGTGCGCGCCGCCGACTTCCTCGAAATACTTCAGGATCCCGCCTTCGAGCTGGTACACGTTCTCGATGCCGATTTCCTTCATGTGGATCGCGGCCTTCTCGCAGCGGATGCCGCCCGTGCAGAACGACACGACCGTCTTGCCGTCGAGATCGGCGCGGTTCGCGTCGATCACGTCCGGGAACTCGCTGAACTTGTCGATCCGGTAGTCGAGCGCGTCGTCGAACGTGCCGACGTCGACTTCGAACGCATTGCGCGTGTCGAGCATCACGACCGGGCGGCCCGCGTCGTCGTGGCCGCGGTCGAGCCACGCCTTCAGCGTGCGCGCGTCGACGAACGGCGCGCGGCCGAGCTCCGGCTTGATCGCGGGCTTCTTCATCGTGATGATCTCGCGCTTCAGGCGCACGAGCATGCGGCGGAACGGCTGCGAGTCGGACAGGCTTTCCTTGAACTGCAGCGTCGCGAACTTGCCCTCGAACAGCGGATCGTGGCGAAGATAGTCGATGAAGGCATCGGCCGCTTCGCGCGTGCCGGCGATGAACAGGTTGATGCCTTCCGGCGCGAGCAGGATCGTGCCGCGCAGGTCGAGTTCGTTGCAACGGGCGGTGACGAGCGGGCGCCATTGCTCGTTCGCGTCGAGCGATACGAAGTGGTAGGCGGCGAGGTTGACGATGGTCATGATGGTCCGACGGGAAACGGCCGCACGGCGGCCCGCAAAAAAGGGCGCGAAGCCGTGGCGATGATTCGAAAAACCGTATTATCCCGCAAACCGCTTGCGCACCGACATCTGGCCGTTCGGCCAGCCGCGCGACGTGGCGTCGCGCGCATCGGCCGAACGGCCAGTGCGGGGATTTTTTGGGCAGCCTGCGCGGCGACGCGGCTACAATATCGCCCATGTCAGATCCCCGCTTCGTTCATCTTCGCGTTCACTCCGAATTCTCGATTGCCGACGGCATCGTGCGTCTCGACGACATCGTCAAGGCGGCGGCCGCAGACGGCCAGGGCGCGCTCGCGCTCACCGATCTCGGCAACGCATTCGGCCTCGTCCGTTTCTACCAGGAAGCCCGCGGCAAGGGCATCAAGCCGATCGCCGGATGCGACGTCTGGATCATGAATCCGGACGATCGCGACAAGCCGTCGCGGCTGCTGCTACTGGTGAAGGACAAGGTCGGTTACCTGAATCTCTGCGAGCTGCTGTCGAAGGCATGGCTCACGAACCAGTATCGCGGTCGCGCGGAACTCGACGCGCGCTGGCTCGACGGCGAGCTCGCGCAGGGGCTGCTCGCGCTGTCGGGCGCGCAGCAGGGCGATATCGGGCTCGCGCTCGCGGCCGGCAACGAAGAAGCAGCACGCCGTCACGCCGAGCGTTGGTCGAAGGTGTTTCCGGGCGGCTTCTACATCGAGCTGCAGCGGTACGGCCAGCCGGGTGCCGAGGCATACATCCAGCAGGCCGCGACGCTCGCCGCGTCGCTGAAGCTGCCGGTCGTCGCGACGCACCCGACGCAGTTCATGACCGACGACGATTTCACCGCGCACGAGGCGCGCGTGTGTATTTCGGAAGGCGACATCCTCGCGAACCCGCGGCGCCAGAAACGCTTCACGACCGACCAGTATTTCCGCACGCAGGACGACATGGCCGCGCTGTTCGCCGACCTGCCGTCCGCGATTGCGAACACGGTCGAGATCGCCAAGCGCTGCAACCTGAAGCTCGAGCTCGGCAAGCCGAAACTGCCGCTGTTCCCGACGCCGGACGGCATGTCGCTCGACGACTACCTGGTCCAGCTGTCGAAGGAAGGGCTCGAGACGCGGCTCGTGCAGTTGTATCCGGCCGAAGCCGAACGCGACGCGCAGCGCGACACGTATTACAAGCGCCTCGAATTCGAGTGCGGGACCATCACGAAGATGGGCTTTCCCGGCTACTTCCTGATCGTCGCGGACTTCATCAACTGGGCGAAGAACAACGGCGTGCCGGTCGGCCCGGGCCGCGGCTCGGGCGCCGGTTCGCTGGTCGCGTACGCGCTCGGCATTACCGACCTCGACCCGCTGCGCTACAACCTGCTGTTCGAGCGCTTCCTGAACCCGGAACGCGTGTCGATGCCCGACTTCGACATCGACTTCTGCCAGCACGGCCGCGACCGCGTGATCCAGTACGTGAAGGAGAAGTACGGCGCGGACGCCGTGTCGCAGATCGCCACCTTCGGCACGATGGCCGCGAAAGCGGCCGTGCGCGACATCGGCCGCGTGCTCGACCTCGGCTACATGTTCACCGACGGCGTCGCGAAGCTGATCCCGTTCAAGCCGGGCAAGCACGTGACGATCGCCGACGCGATGAAGGAAGAGCCGCAGCTGCAGGAGCGCTACGACCACGAGGACGAAGTCCACCAGCTGCTCGATCTCGCGCAGCGCGTCGAGGGCCTCACACGTAACGTCGGGATGCACGCGGGCGGTGTGCTGATCGCGCCCGGCAAGCTGACCGATTTCTGCCCGCTGTACACGCAGGGCGACGACGGCGGCGTCGTCAGCCAGTACGACAAGGACGACGTCGAAGCCGTCGGCCTCGTGAAGTTCGACTTTCTGGGCCTCACGACGCTGACGATCCTCGACTGGGCCGAGCGCTACATTCGCCGCCTCGATCCGTCGAAGGCCGACTGGTCGCTCGCGCAGGTGCCGCTCGACGATCCTGCTTCGTTCCAGATCCTGAAGAAGGCGAACACGGTCGCGGTGTTCCAGCTGGAAAGCCGCGGGATGCAGGGCATGCTGAAGGATGCGCAGCCCGACCGCTTCGAGGACATCATCGCGCTCGTGTCGTTGTACCGTCCGGGCCCGATGGACCTGATCCCGAGCTTCTGCGCACGGAAGCACGGACGCGAGAAGGTCGACTATCCGGATCCGCGCGTCGAACCCGTCCTGAAAGAGACCTACGGCATCATGGTCTATCAGGAGCAGGTGATGCAGATGGCGCAGATCATCGGCGGCTATTCGCTCGGCGGCGCCGACTTGCTGCGTCGCGCGATGGGCAAGAAGAAGCCCGAGGAGATGGCCAAGCACCGCGAGATCTTCGCCGAGGGTGCGGCGAAGAACGGCCTCACGCGCGAGAAGTCCGACGAGATCTTCGACCTGATGGAGAAGTTCGCGGGCTACGGCTTCAACAAGTCGCACGCGGCTGCCTATGCACTGCTCGCGTATTACACCGCGTGGCTGAAGGCGCACCATCCGGCCGAATTCATGGCGGCCAACATGACGCTCGCGATGGACGACACCGACAAGGTGAAGATCCTGTTCGACGACTGCGTCGTGAACAACCTCGCCGTGCTGCCGCCCGATATCAACCAGTCGCATTACCGGTTCGAGCCCGTCGCCGAAGCCGACGGCAAGCGCTCGCGCACGATCCGCTACGGCCTCGGCGCAGTGAAGGGCAGCGGCCAGAACGCGATCGAGGAAATCCTGCGCGCGCGCGAGGAAAAGGCGTTCACCGACCTGTTCGACTTCTGCGAACGGATCGACCGGCGCGTCGTCAACCGCCGCACGGTCGAGGCGCTGATCCGCGCCGGCGCGTTCGATTCGCTGAACGCGAACCGTGCGCAGATGCTCGCGTCGGTGCCGCTCGCGATGGAAGCGGCCGACCAGGCCGAGGCGAACGCGATGCAGGCCGGGCTGTTCGACATGGGTGCCGAGTCGCCGCACGCGCATGCGCTCGTCGATGAGCCGGCGTGGGACGACAAGCGTCGCCTGCAGGAAGAAAAGGGCGCGCTCGGCTTCTACCTGTCCGGCCATCTGTTCGACGCGTATCGCGACGAGGTGCGCCGCTTCGTGCGGCAAAAGGTCGGCGACCTGAAGGAAGGTCGCGACAAGCTCGTCGCGGGCATCATCGCGTCGCTGCGCACGCAGATGACCCAGCGCGGCAAGATGCTGATCGCGCTGCTCGACGACGGTTCGGGCCAGTGCGAGATCACGATCTTCAACGAGCAGTTCGAGGCGAACAAGGCGCTGTTCAAGGAAGACGAACTGCTGATCGTGCAGGGGCAGGCGCGCAACGACGCATTCACGGGCGGTATCCGCTTCACGACCGATACCGTGATGGATCTCGAACGCGCGCGCAGCCGCTATGCGCAGGCCGTCCGGCTGACGATGAACGGCAACGCCGACGCAGGCGCGTTGCGCCGCGTGCTCGAGCCGCACGTGTCGAAGGACGATCCGGCTGCCGCGCACGCGGTCGAAGCGCCCGCGCCGCGCGGCGGCGGGCGTGACGGCGGCCGTCGCCCGCAGGCGCCGCTGCCGAACGGGCTCGCGGTCCAGATCCACTACAGCAACGCGCGGGCGCAAGGCGAAATGCGTCTCGGCGACGCGTGGCGCGTGAAGCCGAGCGACATGCTGCTCGCGGAACTGCGCGCGGCGTTCGACGGTAGTGTCGTCGAAATTACCTACTGACGGTGTCCCGACCGGACGGCTGTCGCGGTACGCGGCCCGTCGCATCGCGATCATGCGGTGCGGCGGGCCGTTTTTGCATCTTCCGGCCCGTAGGTCTTGGGCAGGCCATCCGGACGCTATACAATCCGGCGCAAGCCGCGCTCGCGCGCGCACAAACGGGGGCGGATTCATGCGACGAACGGTAGCGCGCGACCAGGCCGTCCCGGAACAGGATGCCGGGGCATCGGCCCGTCGCGGCGATAAAAAACTGACAGTCACCCACATGACCATGGCCAACGGGAACCTGACGCGGCGGATCCTCGTGATCCGGATTGATTTTCTGGGCGACATGCTGTGCACGACTGCGTTCCTCGGTGCGCTGAAGGAGCGCTGGCCCGGCGCGGAACTGCATGTGGTCGCAAACCGCTACAATGCGGCCGCGCTGGCCGGCAACCCGGACGTGCACACGGTTCACACGTACGTGTACAGCCGCCAATGCGAGCGCAACGACCGTCCCGGGCGGATGCGCGCGTTCTTCGACCGGCTGCGGCTCGTGCGCCGCCTGCGTCGCCTGCGGTTCGACCTCGTGGTCGTGCCGAACGGCGGCATGCATCGCAGCAGCATGCAGTTCGCGCGCCAGCTGCGCGCGAAGGATTGTCGCTGGCACGATGCCGAGACCGAATTCGACGATCGCAAGCCCGAGCATGTCGCGCAGCGGCCGATGTGCCACGAGGCGCTGTCGGGGTTCCGGCTCGTGCCCGAACTCGGTCGCGCCGATCTCGACCGCCTCGAGCTGTCGGTTCATCCGGACCGCGCGCTGCAGGATGCGTGGTATCGCCTGCTCGGGGAGCGCACGAAGCCGCGCGTCGGTTTGTTCGTGTCGAACAAGGCGGCCGAGCGCCGCTGGCCCGCGGATCGCTGGCGCGACCTCGGCGAGCGGCTCGCGCCGTTCGCCGACGTGATCGTGTTCCGCGATCCGGCCATCCGCAATACCGCCGAGGACGACGCTTGGCGCGATGTAAGCGCGCGCCATGTCGCGCCGTCGTCGGTTGCCGATCTGGTGGCCGCCGCGAGCCTGCTCGACACGATCGTCTCGGCCGACAGCGCGCCCGTGCATCTCGCGTCGGCGCTCGGCGTGCCGGTCGCCGCGCTGTTCGAGGACCGTCCCGAGAAATACCTGCGCTGGCATCCGCTCGGCGTGCCGCATGTGATCCTGCGCGCCGGCGCGACCGTCGACGCGATCGGTGTCGACGCGGTCGAGCGCGCCGTGCGTCATCTGCTGCTGCAGGCCGGCCATTGCGACGAGCCGGTGGCCGATGCCGGGCGCGCGCGCCGTGCGGCCGCTGCGACATCCGCGGCCCTGACCATCGCTTCGTAGCACCGGAAGCACCGGAAGCACCGCACACGGTGCAAGCGCCTGGGTGCGGGCGCCTGCCGCACCGCGCGCAGGCAGGCGCCGCATCAGGGGCACGTCAGCGCGTCCCGCACGGTCGGTTCGCGATGCCGCGCCGGCTGCTGCAAAATCCTGTACATTGCCAGCCTTGTTCAGCCAGCTAGACAGACCGATTGCCGTGGCCCTGTTTTCCTCCGCCCGCCCGCCCAGAACCATCCTCGTTGCCGCGCCGCGCCGTATCGGCGACGTGCTGCTGACGACGCCGCTCGTGCGTTCGCTGAAGGCCCGCTGGCCCGATGCGCAGATCGACATGCTGGTGTTTCGCGGCACCGAGGGCGTGCTCGAGCACAATCCGGACGTGCGGCGCGTGATCGTCGTCGCGCAGCGCGCGGGATTCCGCGAGCGGCTGCGCGACGCGTTGTCGATGTGGCGCCGATACGATCTCGCGTGCGCGGCGCTGAGTTCCGACCGGCCGCGCTTCTATAGCTGGTTCGCCGGCCGCAAGCGGGTCGGCCTTGTCGATCCCGACCGCGTCACGTGGCTCACGCGGATGATGCTGAACGGCATCGCGATCAATCACCACGAATCCGCGCATACGGTCGTCAGCACGCTCGCGCTCGCACCCGTGATCGGCATCGAGCCGGTGTCCGAGGTCGTCGCGCCCGGCATCGGCGACGATCCCGCGCGGCGCGCGCGCTTCGACGCATGGCTCGCGGAATCGCCGGCGATCCGCGACGGCAAGCCGCTGGTCGTCCTGCATCCGTATCCGATGTTCCGTTACAAGCAATGGAGGCTCGAGGGCTGGGTCGAGATGATCGGCTGGCTGCGCGAGCACGGCTTCGCGGTCGCGTTGTCGGGCGGCCCGGCCGATCGCGAGCGCGAGTATGCGGAGCAGGTCGCGGCCGAAGCGGGCGGCGACGTGCTGAACCTGGTCGGCCGCCTCACGTTCGGCGAAAGCGCTGAGCTCGTGCGGCGCGCGCGCCTCTTCATCGGGCCGGACACCGGCGCGACGCACGTCGCGGCCGCGACGGGCACCGACACGATCGCGCTGTTCGGTCCGTCCGACCCCGTGCGCTGGGGGCCATGGCCGCAGCACTGGCCCGCGACCGAGAATCCGTGGCCGTTGCGCGGCTCGAGGCGGCACGGGAACGTGTGGCTGCTGCAGGGGGAGGGCGATTGCGTGCCGTGCCGGCAGGAGGGCTGCGAGCGCAAGGTCGACAGCCGCAGCGATTGCCTCGTCAATCTCGGCGCGCAGCGCGTGAAAGCCGCGGCGGCCGAGATGCTCGGGCTGAATCCGCCGGGCCCGGCCGAGGCCGTCGTCGACACGTCGCGACTGCATCGCACCGGATCCGACTGACGACTAACGACTGACGCGCGGAAGACGCGTTCTTGCGCGTTGCAGGGGGGGGTGTTTCGCGACGAGCCACGCAACCCGTTCGCTTTGCCCGGCGGGCCTCCGCTGCCGCCGAAGCCGGCAGGCAGCAGAGCATATGCCGTCGCGCGTTACGCGCTGCGCCGGATCGCCGACGTCTCGCGCGGCAGCGACTCGCCGCGCTCGCCGCAACCGAGCAGGATGCCGGCCAGCAGCACGATCAGATGCCCTTCGGCGAAATCGAGCAGCAGCGAATTCGCAAGACTGCCGATCGCGAAGATGGCGAGCCACGCGAGCAGCAAATGCCGCGAGCGCGGATCGAGCGTGCGGCTGCCGCGCGCGATCTGCACGATCAGGTTGATGAACAGCAGCAGGCCGACCGAGCCGAGCTGCACGGCCATCAGCAGGTATTCGTTGTGCGGGTTCGACGTGAGCTGGCCTTCGGCGGCCGTCTTGCCGGCCGTGAGCTTCTCGAATTCGGATTCGAGGCCGCCTGCGCCGTAACCGATCACCGGGCGCTGACGAAACAGCTCAAGCCCCTTCTTGTACCACTCGAGGCGCAACCCGGTCGACGTGACCGCATCGCTCTGCCGGTATTGCTGCACTTCCGTCACGACCTTCACGAGCCGGCCGTTGTGAACCGTGCATGCGGCGACCACGAGCGCGGCGCCGAACAGGACGAGTACGCCGGCGGCGAGCCCCGCACGCAGCGCCGATTGCCGGCGCAGCAACAGCACGAAACGCACGGCGACGACGAGGATCAGCAGCAGCGCGATGACTTGCCCCGTGCGTCCCTGCAGCATCACGAACACGTTGACGAGCGACCACGCGGCGACGCCCGCATACGCGGCGCGCGACAGCGCCGTGCGGGCGGCAAGCGCGAGATCGGCCGCCTGATAGAACAGCAGCGCGCCGAACATGCCGGCGGCGATGTGGTTCTTGAACACCCACGCGCGCGACAGCGGCAGATCGGTCGCATGCGCAGGCCCGATCGCGGTCAGCCCGAGATAGTTGGTCGTCGACAGCAGCAGGATCATGCACAGCGTGCCGAACCAGCAGCGCCGCACGATCGGCGCCCAGTTCGAATGGCGGAACGCGAGCACGGCTAACGGCAGCAGCAGCAGCTTGTCGTATTTGGCGACCCAGTTCCATGCCTTGTTGTGCGGCGCGACCGTGTATGCGACGCTGGCAGTCAGCGCGGCGAGGATCAGCAGCGCCGCGAGCGAGGCCGGGTCGGTCACGAACGAGCGCAGGTCGCGCCAGAATTCGGGGGAGATCACGAGCGCGGCGGCAAACAGTCCGCAGAACACATTGGTCAGCGCGGTCGAGACGGGCACCATGCAGAGCGCGGCGACGGCGAATGCGCGGGCGGCGGTCAGGCGCCGCGTGGCGGGAGCGGAAAACGAAAGCATCGGAACCTGTCGAATGGACGAATGCGGCTTGCGGACATCATGCTCGCGCCGCGCGTCCCGGCGGGAGCTTCAGGACGAACGGCGCAGTATACGCGAAGCAGGGCAGGTTTCCGTGCCGTTTCAGGGGCCCGATCAGCTGAATGCGCGCTTGATCCGCGAACGCAGCAGAGCGCGCTTCAGGCGCCCGTCGACCACCGGCGTGTCGAGTGCGACGCGCGTGCCGGCCGGCTCGCCGCGATGCAGGTAGTAGCGGTCGAACGTCGCCTGGGTCATGCCCCATTTGTTCAGGAACTGGCGGCGGCCGTCGTTCTTGACGATCTTGCCCGTGCTTTTCTGCTGGAAGTGGTAGACGAGGCTGTCGCCGACGCCGAGGAAGATCCGGCAGCCGGCGTCCCAGAATTTCATCGAGAAGTCGTTGTCGCTGCTCATGCCGGGCGACAGCTCGCTGCTGTAGCCGCCGATGCGGTTCCACCAGTCGCGGTGCACGAGCGTCGGCGGCCAGGTCGAGCCGAGCCAGTCCGCGCGTGCGAGCCGCGGGGTCGCCTCGACGAGGCCTGCCGCGTCGAAATGCTCGGCGTCGCGGCCGAAATTGCTGACGACGACGCACGGGTTGCGCGTGTCGACCGGCTCGATCATCGTGCCCGACAGCATGAAGAGGTCGGTCGGCATCTGTTCGATGCGGCGCACGAGCGCCGTGTCCCAGCCGGGGCAGCAGAACATGTCGTCGTTCATGTAGACGACGTAGTCGCGCGTCGCGCGCGCGGCGGCCAGGTTCACCGCATGGCAGATGCCGATGTTGGCCGGCGACGCGGTGTGCTCGATCCCTTCGCTGCGCACCCAGTCGAGCGTGCCGTCCGAGCCGTCGTTCACGTGCACGATGATCTGGTGGTCGTACGCGGAGTGGCGGCGCAAGCTGTCGACGACGAGCTTGAGGTACGGCAGGTTGTTCCAGGTCGGGATGATGATGGAGAACATGGCGGTCGGATTCGGTGGTCGTCGTGGCGGGCGGCGCGCGGTGCGGCCGCTTGGGCGGGCACGCGCGGCGCGGGCAGCCCGGCATTGTAACGCCGGGCCGGCCGCGTGCCGGCGGCGTGCTGGCAGCGTGCAGGGGCGGGCGCTCAGCGCGCCGGTTCGTGGCCGAGCTTCAGGAAGCGGTAATACACGGTTTCCGCATTGAACACGGCGATCATGAAGCCCGCGCGGCCGTCGAGGAACCCGCGCCGCAGCACGTAGGTGCGCACGAACGCCCAGGCGCCGCGCGCGAGCGCCTTGCCGAAGCCGCCGCGCTGGCCGGCCGCGCGGCGCTGGCGCGCGCCGGCCGTCGAATATGCGTCGAGCTTGCGCACGACGGTTTCGAAGTCCTCGTACGAGTAGTGCATCAGCTTGCCGGGCAGGCGCTGCGCGGCGGTATCGAACACGAGGCGCTCGTGCACGAGATCGTCGGAGAAACGCGCGGAGCCGCGCTGGAACAGGCGCGGCACCCAGTCGGGATACCAGCCGCTGTGATGGATCCACTGGCCGCAGAAGCTCGACAGCCGGTCGAGCGCATAGACCTGCGCGGCCGGCGCGCGGATCGCGTCGCGGATCGACTGCGCGAGCTCCGGGCTGACGATTTCGTCGGTATCGAGCGACAGGATCCAGTCGGTGCCGAGCGCGTCGAGCGCGCGGTTCTTCTGCGGGCCGAAGCCCGGCCAGTCGCGCTCGACGATCACGCGCGCGCCGTGCGCCTGCGCGATCGCGACGGTATCGTCGGTGCTGCCGCCGTCGATGACGACGACATCGTCGGCGAACGACAGCGCCTCGAGGCACTGGGCGAGCCGCGCGGACGCGTTGAGGGCGATGAGGGCGACGCCGAGGGAGGGTTCAGCCATGAAATCGTCGGAAAGGCGGAGAAAACGGTGAGCGGCAGTATACCCGCGGCCCGGCCGCCGGCCGCATCGGCCATGACCGTGCCGGCGGGGGCGGTGCGGCTATAATGTTGAGCCCTTTTCGGCACCCGCCCGACAGGGGCGAAATCCCGGGCGGCCACGCGCCGGGCGCCGCATCGCGGCTCAAGAAGGATTGCCTTGGAAACCCAGAACACTCTTCGCAAACCGATGGACGGCACCGGCACCTCGCCGGTCACGGTCCTCAAGCGCCTGTGGCCGTACATCCGGCCGCTCATCGGCATCGTGGTGCTCGCCGTGATGACGATGGGCGTCGTCGCGGCCACCGAAGCCGGCATTCCGGCGCTGCTCAAGCCGCTGCTCGACCATGGCTTCGGCGCGCACGGCAGCGACAACGCGAAATGGTACGTGCCGATCGCGGTGATCGGCCTCGCGCTCGTGCGCGGCGTATCGCAGTACGCATCGAATTACCTGCTCAACTACGTATCGAACCGCATCCTGCTGCAACTGCGGCTCGAGATGTTCCAGCGGATGCTCCACACGAGCGCGTCGTTCTTCCAGCGCGAAACCGCGAGCACGGTGATCAACGCGATCGTGTTCGAGGTCAACCAGATCCTGTCGGTGCTGACGGGCGTGATGGTCACGCTCGTGCGCGATTCGCTGACGGTGATCTTCCTGCTCGGCTACCTGTTCTACCTGAACTGGCGGCTCACGCTGATCGTCGCGGTGATCCTGCCCGGCATCGGCTGGCTCGTCAGCAAGATCAACCGCCGCCTGCGCCGCCTGAACCGCGAGCACCAGACGTTGACCAACGAACTGTCGTACATCGTCGAGGAGACGGTCGGCGGCTACAAGGTCGTCAAGGTGCACAACGGCGAAGCGTACGAGATGGACCGTTTCACCGCGATGAGCAAGCGACTGCGCGGCTACGCGATGCGCATGACGATCTCGGGCGGTCTAGCGCAGCCGCTCACGCAGTTCCTCGCGTCGATCGCGCTCGCGGTCGTGATCACGATCGCGGTCGTGCAGTCGACCAACGACCAGACGACGGTCGGCGGCTTCGTCGCGTTCGTCACGTCGATGCTGCTGGTGATCTCGCCGCTCAAGCACCTGATCGATGTCAACCAGCCGCTGCAGCGCGGGATGACGGCCGCCGAGCTGATTTTCGGGCTGATCGACGAGCCGGCCGAGCCGCAGGGCGGCGGCCGGCCGCTGCCGCAGGCGCGCGGCGAGATCGAGTTCCGCGGCGTGTCGTTCGACTACGGCGCGACCGAGCGGCCGACGCTCGACCGCATTTCGTTCAAGGTCGCGCCGGGCGAGATGATCGCGCTCGCGGGCCCGTCCGGCAGTGGCAAGACGACGCTCGTGAACCTGTTGCCGCGCTTCTTCGACCCGACGGACGGCGCGATCCTGGTCGACGGCGTGCCGGTTGCCGACTACGACCTCCACGCGCTGCGCGGGCAGATGGCGATGGTCAGCCAGGACGTCGTGCTGTTCAACGACACGATCGCCGCGAACGTCGCGTACGGGCAGACGCCCGACCGCGCGCGCGTGCAGGCCGCGCTCGAGGCCGCGAACCTTGCCGACGCGGTCGCCGCGATGCCCGACGGGCTCGACACGCTGGTCGGCGGCAACGGGATGCGGCTGTCAGGCGGCCAGCGCCAGCGGCTCGCGATCGCACGCGCGATCTACAAGGACGCGCCGATCCTGATCCTGGACGAAGCGACGTCGGCGCTCGATTCCGAATCGGAACGCCACGTGCAGGCCGCGCTCGAACGGCTGATGGAAGGCCGCACGACGCTCGTGATCGCGCACCGGTTGTCGACGATCGAGCGCGCGGACCGCATCCTCGTGCTCGAGGCCGGCAAGATCGTCGAAGAGGGCAGCCACGACGAACTGCTGCGCCACGGCGGCCTCTACGCGCACCTGCACCGGATCCAGTACCAGCAGCAGGCGGCGTGACGCGCGTTCCGTCGGCATCATGTCGGTGTGCTAGTCTTGATTGAGCAGGCCCGGTCGTTTGCTACGACGTGACAACACGGAGGGAAGGCACGATGAAGAAGATGCACTGCATGATGTTGGCCGCGCTGATCGCGGCGGGTTTTGCCGCGCCGGCCGCGATGGCGCAGGATCACGGCAATTACGACAACCACGACAATCACGGCATGCATCGCGGCCATGGCCCGAAACACATGCCGCCCGGCCAGGCGATGCACCGCGAGGACGACGTACCGCCGCGCTGGGCCGACCAGCCGCGCCGCGACTGGCACAAGGGCGACCGGTTGCCCGACGAATTCCGCGACCGCCAGTATGTGATCGACGACTGGCGTGGTTACCACCTGAGCCCGCCGCCGCGTGGTTATCACTGGGTCGGCGTGGGCGGCGATCACCTGCTCGTGCAGATCGGCTCGGGCATCGTGCTGCAGATCGGCGAGTAACGTTTCCCGCCGTTCATCCGGTTGCCGGGCGCGCGCCCGGCAGCCGCGTCATTTTGCCGCCGCGCGGCGGAACCAGCGTCGCTCGATTCTCGACATCCCCCAGCACACGCCCAGCGCGCACACGGTGCCGAGCGTCACCTCGCCGAGCCGCATCAGCGGAATGTCCCACAGCGGGCCGTTGCCCGGAAACAGCAGCACGATCGTCGCGGTCACGCCGCCGAGCCGTGCCGCGCTGCCGACGTTCAGGCACCAGCAGCAGACGATCGTGAGCGCGACCGCGAGCGCATAGGCGACGAGGCGATCGCCGCCGAGCGCGGCGCCCGCGAAGCCGAGCACGCCGCCGATCATCGCGCCGATGAACTGGTCGCGCGACAGCGACATCGTGTCGGAGTAGTTGTGCTGTGTGACGGCGATCGCGGTGACCGCCGCCCACACGGCCTGCTCGGTGTGCAGCGCACGCCCGATCGTGTATGCGAGGCACGCGCCGCAGACGGCCTGGACGGCCATCAGCACGCCTTGCACGAAACGCTCGCCCAAGGTCAGTCCCTTGAACAGATCGAAGACCGACTGCTGGATCTGCTGGCGGGCTTCGTTGAGTGTCCTGATCGTATCCATCATGAGTTGGCCAAGAAGCGGGTGACGGCGGCGCGTCGGCCTCAGTGCGCCTGTTCGGGCGACGCGGCGGCCGGCTCGTCGGCCGCCGCGTCGCCGTTCTCGACGCGCGTTTCGGGCATCACGAGCCAGACCAGCAGCACCGCGAGCGCACCCGCGCCCGCGAGCCCGAAGAAGCTGACCGTGTTGCCGAAGTGATCGGCGACGTAGCCGGCCGCGGCCGTGCTGAGCGTCGCGCCGATCCCGGCCGCGAGCCCGAACAGCCCGATACACAGGTTATAGCGGCCCTTGCCGCCCGCGACGTCGGCCGCGATCAGCGGCAGCATCACGCCGAACACGGCCGCGCTGATGCCGTCGAGCATCTGCACGGGCACGAGCAGGTACGGGCTGCTCACGCCCGCGAACAGCAGCGCGCGCACCGGCAGTGCGGAGAAGCCGAGCAGCAGGATCGGCCGGCGCCCCCAGCGTTGCGCGGAGCGGCCGACCCACGGCGACAGCATCGCGACGATCGCCTGCGGCACGATGATGCACGCGGCGATCACGAGCTGCACGTTCTCGCCCATCCCGGCCGTGACTTCGCCGGCCGCGAGGTTCAGCATCGCCGCATTCGACAGGTGGAACAGCACGACGCACGCCGCGAAGATCAGCATCCGGCGGTCGCGCAGCAGTTCGAGCAGCGTTTCGCGCTCGCCGGCTTCGTCGTGATCGCCGTGGTCGTCGGGCTGCGACGACTGCGGAATCACCTCGTGCGTCGGCTGGATCATCGCGAGCGCGAACAGCGCGGGCAGCGCCAGCACCGCGGTCAACCAGAACACCGCGCGCGCGGAGAAGTATTCGCCGGTGAGCCCCATCAGGCCCGCCGCGACCGCGCTGCCGATCGACGCCCAGCGCGCATTGCGGCCGAGCCGGTCGCCGAGATCGGCGCGGCCGACGAGCGAGAACGAGATCGCGGCCATCGCCGGCACGAGCATGCAGCTCGCGAAACCGTGGAACACCTCGGCGGCGATCACCGGCACGATCGTCGGGCTCGACGCGAGCAGCACCGCGGACAGGATGATGGCCGCGATCGCCCACGCGGCCGCGCCTTTCTTGTTCTTCAGCGCATCGACGGCCGCGCCGCCCGGCACCTGGCTGACCATCGCGCTGATCGTGCCGA
This sequence comes from Burkholderia sp. BE17, assembly GCF_009362305.1. NCBI lineage: Bacteria > Pseudomonadati > Pseudomonadota > Betaproteobacteria > Burkholderiales > Burkholderiaceae > Burkholderia > Burkholderia sp. BE17. The sequence goes on along the minus strand of NZ_WHNU01000006.1, from coordinate 85,971 downwards.
TCGACAGCACCATGCCGATCTCGCCTTGCGTCCACTTGTGCGACGCGAGGTAGGACGCGATGAACGGACCGAACCCGGTTTGAACGTTTGCAACGAAGAAGTTGAGCCAGTCGAGGGACCGCAGACTGCGTACGCTGACGGAATGCTTGATCGTCATCGCGTGGCACTCGCAGACGAAGCCGGCGCGGGGGCGGCAGGGGGCGGCGGCGAGACCGCGACGATCGGCTTGTCGGCCGCGTAGGGCGGCGACGCCTTGATCTGCGCGTCGTTCAGGTCGAGCTGCGGATGCAGCGCCTTGTCGCGCGTGACGAAGCGCAGCGCGGCCCAGTTCGCGGCGATCGAGCGGCGGTCGGTATTGACGAGCCCGCCGAGGTCGAGCACGACGGCCTGCGGCTGCGCGTCACGGTCGATCAGCACGTCGACGACGCGGCCGATCTTCGTGCCGTTCGGGCGCTCGACGTCGCTGTCGAGCATCGGCAGCCGCGTCGTCGGCGACGCCGCGGCCGAGCCCGACAGCGGCACGGCCTTTGGCCGCGCGGCCGGCGGCAGGTCGCCCGACGGCACGTCGAGCACGATCGGCTCGTGCTTGCCGCCCGGCGTGAAGTGGAACACGTTCCACGGGAAGATGACCTTGCGGTCGCCGACGCCCATGAAACCCTGCAGGTTGACGACCATCTCGCGCGGCTTGCCGCTCGCGTCGGCCACCATGTCGACCGCGCGGCCGATCACCTTGCCGTTGCGGCGCGCGACTTCGCTGTCGAGCAGCGCGTGGATCTGGGTGCGGTCGAGCGTGCGCGTCGCGACGAGCGGCGCGGGCGGCGGAGGCGGCGGCGTCGGCGTTTCGGGGCGCTGCACGGGCTTCGGCCGCGTCACCTCGCGATGCGGCTTCTTCGGCGCTTCCGGCTCCTCCGGCTGCGTCGGCGCCGGCACGGGCGGCATCGTCAGTGGCTCGCCTGCGGTTTCCTCGACGGGTTCGACGAGCGCCTCGCTGATCGGCGCGGGCGGATTCTGGACCGGCAGCAGCCCGCAGCCGGACAGCAGCACGGCGGCGGCGAGAATCAGGAAGACCGTCGACGACGGGAACGACTTGCGGGATGCGGGAAACGGAAGTCCGCCGCTCATTGACACTCACTCCATGGGTCGGGGGCGGCCCGAGGGCACGCGGCTGGCGATGGATGGCGGGTGCGGGCGGCGCACCACGCGAGGTGAGAGTTTAACGTGTCTTGCTTTCAGGACCGATTTCGATGGCCGATTGGAGGCGGACTGTCGGGAAAAGGAAGGGATCGGAGGCGGGGCGGGGAATGCCGAATGACGGGTGAGGATGCGGCTGCGGCGCCTGATCGGGGGTAGTCGCGGTCGACACGGCGTGAATCGTGCGAGCCGGCGCCGGTTGCGCGGGTATCGGGCGACGGGTAAGGGAGGCGGAAGAGACGGCGGGGCATACAGGCGCCGGCCTGGCCCGCCTTCACGGCGGGCAGGCGCGGGCGCTGCCCGCTGCAGGGAGAAACCGGAAAGTCAGGCGTCCGGATACCACGCATCGGTGAATTCGCTGACCTTGACGTCGGTCAGTTCCGGCCGTGCGGCCAGCCAGCCGAGCACGATCTCGCGATCGGCGTCGGTCGTCGTGCCGCGCGGCGCGCCGGAGATCACGTAGGCGCCGATGCCTTCGTCCGCGGACGCGACGGTCAGCAGCCCGTTCGCTTCGACGAAGTCGATGAATGCGTCGATCAACTGGCCGCGTTCGAGGTCGGTCATCTCGTTGCGGTAATGCGCGGTCGCGTTGAACGCGAGTTCCTGGAACTCGCCGATGTGGAGTTTCTTGCGCTGGCGGCGGTTGTGGCCTTGGCTCATGGTGCGTGATGAATACGAAAAGGGTAAGTGAAAGGGCGGCGGCGGGCGCCGGCGCGGGATGCGCGAGCGGCCCGGGCGCCGCATCGAAGCGCCGCGCGGCGATGCCGGCGGCGGATGGGCGGAACCTTACATCAGCACGATATCGTACTGCTCCTGGCTCAGGTTCGATTCGACCTGCAGCGACACCGGCTTGCCGATGAAGTCGATCAGCATCGCGAGATGCTGCGACTCCTCGTCGAGGAACAAATCGATCACCTGCTGCGCGGCGATCACGCGGAATTCGCGCGGATTGAACTGCCGCGATTCGCGCAGGATCTCGCGCAGGATGTCGTAGCACACGGTGCGCGACGTCTTCACCTGGCCCTTGCCCTGGCAGGTCGGGCACGGCTCGCACAGCACGTGCGCGAGCGATTCGCGCGTGCGCTTGCGCGTCATCTCGACGAGCCCGAGCTGCGAGAACGTGTTGACCGTCACGCGCGTGCGGTCGCGCGACAGCGCCTTCTTCAACTCGGACAGCACCGCGTCGCGATGCTCGGCGTTTTCCATGTCGATGAAGTCGATGATGATGATCCCGCCGAGGTTGCGCAGCCGCAGCTGCCGCGCGATCGTGTGCGCGGCCTCGAGGTTGGTCTTGAAGATCGTGTCGTCGAAGTTGCGCGCGCCGACATAGCCGCCCGTGTTCACGTCGATCGTCGTCATCGCCTCGGTCTGGTCGATCATCAGGTAGCCGCCCGACTTCAGGTCGACGCGGCGCGACAGTGCGCGCTGGATCTCCGTCTCGATGTTGTACAGGTCGAACAGCGGCCGCTCGCCCGTGTAGTGGTGCAGCTTCGGGCTCACGGCCGGCGTGAACTCGGACGCGAATTCGGAGAGCCGCTGGTACGTCTCGCGCGAATCGACCTGGATGCGCGTCGTGTCGTCGTTCGCGAAATCGCGCAGCACGCGCTGTGCGAGATCGAGATCCTGGTACAGCAGGCTCGTCGCCGGCAGCCGCTGCGCAAGCCCTACGATCGTCGCCCACGTCTTGCGCAGGTACGTGACGTCGCCGGCCAGCTCGTCCGAGGTCGCATCCTCGGCGATCGTGCGCACGATGTAGCCGCCTTTCTCGTCCGGCGGGATCACGGCCGTCAGGCGCGCGCGCACGGCCTCGCGCTCGGCCTCGCTCTCGATCTTCTGCGAGATGCCGATATGCGGTTCCTGCGGCAGGTAGACGAGCGTGCGGCCCGCGATGCTGACCTGCGTCGACAGTCGCGCGCCCTTCGTGCCGATCGGATCCTTGATCACCTGGACCATCAGCGTCTGGCCCTCGAACACGGTCTTCTCGATCGGCTGGTGCGGCGCGCTCGATTGCGGCTCGCCCGCGAGGCGCGGATGCCAGATGTCGGCGACGTGCAGGAACGCCGCGCGCTCGAGGCCGATGTCGATGAACGCCGACTGCATGCCGGGCAGCACGCGCACGACCTTGCCGAGATAGATGTTGCCGACCCGCCCGCGCGACAGCGTGCGCTCGACGTGAAGCTCCTGCACCGCGCCTTGCTGGACGAGTGCGACCCGCGTTTCCTGCGGCGTGAGGTTGATCAGGATTTCTTCGTTCATGGTGGGCTTCAGAAGGCGACACGCGCGGCGCGCAACAGCGCCGCGGTCTCAAAAAGGGGCAGACCCATGATACCCGAATGGGAACCGTCGATCCGCTCGATGAATTCGGCCGCGCGCCCCTGGATCGCATACGCGCCGGCCTTGCCGAACGGCTCGCCCGTTTCGACGTAGCGCGCATAGGCGTCGCGCGACGCCGCCGCGAAGCGCACCGACGAGCGCGACAGCGCGGGCGGCAGCAGTTCGCCGCGGGCATCGATCACGGCGACGGCGGTCAGCACCGCGTGTTCGCGGCCCGCGAGGCGCGTCAGCATCGTGAGTGCGTCATCGGCGTCGGCCGGCTTGCCGAGGATCGCGCCGTCGATCGTGACGGTCGTATCGGCAACCAACACCGGCGCGGCCGGCTTGCCGCTCGCGACGAGGCGCGCACGCGCGGCTTCGGCCTTCGCGACGGTCACGCGCCGCACGTACGCATCGGCGGCTTCGCCGGGCAGTTCGGCTTCGAGCGCCTCGGCGTCCTCGTCGGGGCGCGGCAGCAGCAGCTCGAAGCGTACGCCGATCTGCAGCAGCAGCTCCTGGCGGCGCGGGCTTTGCGAAGCGAGGTAAAGGATCGGGAAAAGCGCGGGGGACGTGCTGGACGGCATGGTGTCGTTATCTCGGTGGGCGCGCGCGGCGCGCGTCGCGAGGACGACGCGTCATGCGCGGTGGTAGGGGTGATTCTGCGTGATGCTCCACGCCCGGTAAAGCTGTTCGGCGAGCAGCACGCGCACCATCCCGTGCGGCAGCGTCATGCTCGAGATGCGCAGCAGCACGTCGGCGCGTGCTTTCAGTTCCGGATCGAGCCCGTCGGCGCCGCCGATCACGAACGCGACGTCGCGGCCGTCCTGCTGCCAGCCGGGCAGCGCCTGCGCGAGCTGCATCGTGGTCCAGTCGCGGCCGCGCTCGTCGAGCGCGACGAGCCGCGCGCCCTTCGGCAGCGCGGCCTCGATCTTCTGCCGCTCGGCCGCCATCACGCTCTCGGCGCTACGGCCGCCCGAGCGTAGTTCGGGCTTGATCTCGCGCAGCTCGATGCGCAGCTCGGGCGGCATCCGCTTCGTGTATTCGTCGAAGCCGGATGCGATCCAGCCCGGCATCTTGTGGCCGACCGCGAGGATGAAAAGCTTCATCGGGACGATTCGTGACGACTTAGCGGCGGCGGGCGGCCGTCTTGCGTGCCGGGCGGGCCGGCGCGGCTTCTTCCTCTTCTTCGTCGTCTTCGCTGGCCGTTGCGAAGCCATTCTGGCCCTTGCCGCCGCCGAGCTTCATCCGCACGGGCTTGTCGCCCCAGATTTCCTCGAGGTTGTAGTACTGGCGCAGGGCCGGCTGCAGGATGTGCACGATGGCGTCGCCGCAGTCGACGAGCACCCATTCGCCGGTTTCCTCGCCCTCGGAGCTGACGATGTCGCCGCCGGCTTCCTTGACCTTGTCGCGCACGCTCGACGCGAGGGCCTTGGTCTGGCGGTTGGAGGTGCCCGATGCGACGACCACGCGGTCGAACAGTTCGGTCAGGTGGCTGGTGTTGAACACCTTGATGTCTTGCGCCTTGACGTCTTCGAGGGCGTCGACGATCACGCGCTGCAGTTTGCGAATATCCATGGAATCAGGTGTGGTAGAGGCGATGTTGAAGAATATAGGCCCATACGGCGGCCGGCACATGCTCGGCCGACGCGTCGGGCATTTGCGCATGGCGCGCGATGCATTCGCGCAGGTGCGCGCGGATGTCGGTCGCGGCGATGTCGAACGCGAGGGTCGTGTCGATCAGCAGGCGGCCGGCCGGCGTGGCCTTCAGCACGTCGGCGCCGGCCTGCCGCGCGGCGATTTCCCGCGCAACCTCCGGCGGCGCCGCGTCGAGCTCGAAGCCCGGGCGCGTCGACGCGCAGATGTGCGCGTAGTCGAACAGCTTGCGCCAGTCGCGCCACGTGTCGAGGCGCACGAGCTGGTCGGCGCCGATCAGCAGCGACAGCGACGCGTCCGGGCCGACCCGCTCGCGCCAGCGCGCGAGCGTGTCGACCGTGTAGGTCGGGCCGGCGTGCTCGATCTCGTCGGTGGCGACGGTCACGGTCACGCCCGGCAGCACGAGCGAATCCGCGGCTGCGCGCGTCATCGCGAGCCGGTGCTCGGCGGCCGACACGTCGCGCTTCTGGTACGGCTGCCCGGCGGGCAGCAGCACGAGCTCGGTCAGCCCGAGCAGTTTGGCGAACCGGCGCGCGAGCGCGAGATGGCCGTCGTGGATCGGGTCGAAAGTGCCGCCCAGCAAGCCGATACGACGCGGCAGCGGGGCGGGGCGGGTGGTGGTGTCCAGAAACGCGTCCTTTTCTTGGGGCATCGGGGCGCGCGGGCTCACACCCAGTCGCGCGGCACGATGAAGTCGCTGTACAGGCGCGCTTCCGGCGTTCCCGGTTCGGGCTGCCAGTTGTAGCGCCAGTTCGCGACCGGCGGCATCGACATCAGGATCGACTCGGTCCGGCCGCCGCTTTGCAGGCCGAACAGCGTGCCACGGTCGAACACGAGGTTGAATTCGACGTAACGGCCGCGGCGGTAGGCCTGGAAGTCGCGCTCGCGCTCGCCGTACGGCAGGTCGGCGCGGCGCTCGACGATCGGCAGGTAGGCCTGCAGGAACGCATCGCCGACGCTTTGCATCATGTCAAACGAGCGTTCGAAACCTGGCTCGGAGAAATCGTCGAAGAAGATCCCGCCGATGCCGCGCATCTCGTTGCGGTGCTTCAGGAAGAAATACTCGTCGCACCATTTCTTGAAGCGCGGGTAGAGCTCGGCGCCGAACGGGTCGAGCGCATCCTTGCAGGTCTGGTGGAAATGCCGCGCGTCGTCCTCGAAGCCGTAAACCGGTGTCAGATCCATGCCGCCGCCGAACCAGAACACGGGATCCTCGCCTGGTTTCGTCGCGATCAGCATCCGCACGTTCATGTGCACGGTCGGGCAGTACGGATTGCGCGGGTGCAGCACGAGCGACACGCCGAGCGCCTCGAAGCCGCGGCCCGCGAGTTGCGGGCGTGCCGCGCTCGCCGACGGCGGCAGCGCGTCGCCTGCGACGTCCGAAAAGCCGATTCCCGCGCGTTCGAACACGCGGCCGCCTTCGAGAATCCGCGTGCAGCCGCCGCCGCGCAGGCGCTCGGCCGGCCCGCGCTGCCAGGCGTCGGTCGCGAGCGGCGTGCCGTCGAGCGCGCCGAGCGCGTCGGCGATGCGTGCCTGCAGGCCCTGGAGGTACGTGCGCACGCGCGCCACGTCGTAGGTCGAATCGGTCATGTCTGGACTGGGTGCCCCCGCTCGAAGCGGGGGCCGTAAAAAAGGCATCTGCCGGGCATTCTATCGAACCCCGGCAGAGGAGCGGGCGCGCGGCCTTGCGGCGTGCCCGAAGCGATCGTCACACGCTCTTGCGGTTGAGCGCGCGGAAACCGATGTCGCGGCGGTACTGCATGCCTTCGAAATTGATCTGGTTGATCGTGTCGTACGCATGCTGCTGCGCTTCGCGCACCGAATCGGCGAGGCCGACCACGCACAGCACGCGGCCGCCGGACGTCACGAGCTTGTCGCCGTCGCCGAGCGTCGTGCCCGCATGGAACGTGACGGCCTGTTCGGTCTCGGCCGGGATCCCGTTGATGCGGTCGCCCTTGCGCGGCGCGTCCGGGTAGCCGTGCGCGGCCAGCACGACGCCGAGCGCGGTGCGGCGGTCCCAGTCGAGTTCGACCGTATCGAGCGTGCCCGCGATCGCCTGCTCGACGACCTTCGAGAAATCGCTCTTCAGGCGCGCCATGATCGGCTGCGTTTCCGGGTCGCCCATCCGGCAGTTGAACTCGAGCGTGCGCGGATTGCCTTCCTTATCGATCATCAGGCCCGCATACAGGAAACCCGTGAAGCGGATGCCGTCCTTCTCCATCCCGCGCACGGTCGGCATGATGATTTCGCGCATCACGCGTGCGTGCATCTGCGGCGTGACGATCGGCGCGGGCGAATACGCGCCCATGCCGCCGGTGTTCGGGCCGCGGTCCTCGTCGAGCAGGCGCTTGTGGTCCTGGCTGGAAGCCAGCGCCAGCGCGTGCTTGCCGTCGACCATCACGATGAAGCTCGCTTCCTCGCCGTCGAGGAATTCCTCGATCACGACGCGCGCGCCGGCGTCGCCGAGCTTGTTGCCCGACAGCATCATGTCGACGGCGGCATGCGCCTCTTCGAGCGTCAGCGCGACGACGACACCCTTGCCGGCCGCGAGGCCGTCGGCCTTCACGACGATCGGCGCACCCTTCGCGTCGATGTACGCATGTGCTGCTGCCGCATCGGAGAAGGTTTCGTAGTCGGCCGTCGGGATGCCGTGACGCTTCATGAACGCCTTCGCGAAATCCTTCGAGCTTTCGAGCTGCGCGGCTTCGCGGGTCGGGCCGAACACCTTCAGGCCGCGCGCGCGGAACAGGTTGACGATGCCGGCCGCGAGCGGTGCTTCCGGCCCGACGAGCGTGAACGCGACGCCTTCGCGTTCCGCGAAATCGGCGAGTTCGTCGAGCGACGTGATGTCGACGTTCTTCAGACGCTCGTCCTGCGCCGTGCCGCCATTGCCGGGTGCGACGTAGACCATCTGGACGCGCGGCGACTGCGCGAGCTTCCACGCCAGCGCGTGTTCGCGGCCGCCGGAGCCAACGACGAGTAGTTTCATGGGATTCCCCGCAGACTAGAAAACAGGGCGGCCGGCACGCTCAGGCGCGCCGGCCGCGGATTCGGTCGGGCCGCCGCCGCGACAGGAGCACGGCGGCCGGCACTTCATTCCTCGACGATGACGGCGTTCGTATACACGTCCTGCACGTCGTCGAGGTTCTCGAGCGCGTCCAGGAGCTTCTGCATCTTCGCCGCGTCGTCGCCGGTGAATTCGACTTCGTTTTGCGGCTTCATCGTCACTTCGGCGAGTTCGGCCTTGAAGCCGGCAGCTTCGAGCGCGTCCTTCACCTTCGAGAATTCCTGCCAGTCGCACAGCACTTCGATCGAGCCGTCGTCGTTCGTGTTCACGTCGTTCGCGCCGGCTTCGAGCGCGGCTTCCATCAGCGCGTCTTCCGACGTGCCGGGCGCGAACAGGAACTGGCCGACGTGATCGAACATGAACGCGACCGAGCCGTCGGTGCCCATGTTGCCGCCGAACTTCGAGAACGCGTGGCGAACTTCCGCGACCGTACGGGTGCGGTTGTCGGTCAGCGTGTCGACGATGATCGCCGCGCCGCTGATGCCGTAGCCTTCGTAGCGGATTTCCTCGTAGTTCGCACCGTCCGCGCCGCCGACGCCGCGATCGATCGCGCGCTTGACGTTGTCCTTCGGCATGTTCGCGTCGGCCGCCTTGTCGACCGCGAGACGCAGGCGCGGGTTCGAGCCGACGTCGCCGCCGCCGAGGCGGGCCGCAACCTGGATTTCCTTGATCAGGCGGGTCCAGACCTTGCCGCGCTTCGCGTCTGCCGCTGCCTTCTTATGCTTGATGTTGGCCCATTTCGAATGACCAGCCATACCTTTCTCCGTGCCCGGGCGCGCTGCGCGGGCGATTGTGCCAATGTGTCGTTGAATCGGCGGCCGTTTCGGCGGGCATGAAGCCGCGGGGCCGCGCATGTCGAGTGGATCGAGATTTTATCACGCGGCGACCGTCGGATCGGGGCCACCGCGCATGGCCGAACGGCCGGGCCGGCCGCAGCGGGGCACCCGACGGCGCGCCGCGCGGCCGCGCAGGCACGTCAGTTCTTGGTGCCGAACAGGCGGTCGCCCGCGTCGCCGAGGCCCGGCACGATGTACGCGTGCTCGTTCAGGTGCGAATCGAGCGAAGCGACATACAGCTTCACGTCCGGGTGCGCGTCCTGGAACACCTGCACGCCCTCGGGCGCGGCGACGAGCGCGACGAACATGATGTTCGCGGCCGGCACGTTGCGGCGCATGAGCACGTCGACCGCATGCACGGCCGAATAGCCGGTCGCGACCATCGGGTCGCACAGGATGAAGATGCGGTCCTCGAGGTCGGGCAGGCGCACGAGGTATTCGACCGGGCGGTGGTCGTCGGCGCGGTACACGCCGATGTGGCCGACGCGCGCGGACGGGACCAGGTCGAGCAGGCCGTCCGACATCCCGATGCCCGCGCGCAGCACGGGCACGATCGCGAGCTTCTTGCCCGCGATCACGGGTGCATCGACCTCGACGAGCGGGGTTTCGACCCGTCTGGTCGTGATCGGCAGGTTGCGGGTGATCTCATAGCCCATCAGCAGCGTGATCTCGCGCAGCAACTCGCGGAACGTGCGCGTGGACGTGTCCTTGTCGCGCATGTGGGTGAGCTTGTGCTGGATCAGCGGGTGATCGAGGATGAAGAGATTCGGGAAACGGCTGTCCTGTTTCATGACGGGGGCGCCCTGGCGGCAAAAGGGGATCGGTGCGGTGGCGGGCGCAAGCCGGCCGCCGCTTATGGCCGCAATTTTACCAAGGCGCGTCGCATGATCCGGATATTATCGACGTCTCACGACAATCCGCGCGCCGCGCCCGCCCGTTCGCCCGCCCACCGGCGCGGCATGGGGCCGCACCGGGGGCCGCATCGGCGCGCGTCGCCACCAGGGAATCGACGATGGATCTCGGCATCGCAGGAAAGACCGCGCTCGTGTGCGCGGCAAGCAAGGGCCTCGGGCGCGGCTGCGCGGAAGCGCTGGCCGCCGAGGGCGTGAACCTCGTGATCGTCGCGCGCACGCGCGACACGCTCGAAGCCACCGCCGACGCGATCCGCGCGGCGTCGGGCGTGTCGGTCACGGCGGTCGCGTGCGACATCACGACGCCCGACGGGCGGGCGGCCGCGCTCGCCGCGTGTCCGCAGCCGGACATTCTCGTGAACAATGCGGGCGGCCCGCCGCCCGGCGACTTCCGCGACTTCTCGCACGACGACTGGATCCGCGCGCTCGAGTCGAACATGCTGACGCCGATCGAGCTGATCCGCGCGACCATCGACGGGATGATCGCGCGCGGCTTCGGCCGGATCGTCAACATCACGAGTTCGGCCGTGAAGGCGCCGATCGACGTGCTCGCGCTGTCGAACGGCGCGCGCTCGGGGCTGACCGGCTTCGTCGCGGGGCTGTCGCGCAAGGTCGCCGGCCAGGGCGTGACGATCAACAGCCTGCTGCCGGGGCTGTTCGACACCGACCGGATCGCGACGACGCTCGCGGCGTCGGCGCAGGCGCAGGGCGTGACGGTCGACGAAATGCGCGCGCGGCGCACGAAGGACATCCCGGCCGGCCGCCTCGGCACGCGCGCCGAATTCGGCGCGGCCTGCGCGTTCCTGTGCAGCGTGCATGCCGGCTATATCACCGGGCAGAACTGGCTGCTCGACGGCGGCGCGTATCCGGGCACGTTCTGACGCGCGCTCGCCAGATCACGATCACGACAACAACCAAACGACAAAGGAACCGGAGATGAGCAAACCCCGCATCGCACTGATTGCGCACGACGCGAAGAAGGACGAGATCGTCGCGCTCGCGGGTCAATTTCGCGAGACGCTCGCGCAATGCCGGCTGGTCGCGACGGGCACGACGGGCGGCCGCATCGCGGCCGCGCACGGGCTGGAGGTCGAGCGCAAGCTGTCGGGGCCGCTCGGCGGCGACCTGCAGATCGGCGCGGAACTGGCCGACGGCCGCATCGACATCGTCGTGTTCCTGCGCGACCCGATGACCGCGCAGCCGCACGACCCCGACATCACCGCGCTCGTGCGCGCATGCGACGTGCACGACGTGCCGGTCGCGACCAACGTTGCTACGGCGCGGATGCTGCTCGACGATCTGGCGCGGAACATGCAGGACGTTTGCTAGGCAGCCTGTCGCGCCCGATTGCCCCTGTTGGGGGCAGGGCCATGCACGGATAGCCGCGACGCGCGAGAATCGTGCGTCGCGACGCGTACCCGCCGCCCGGTTCCCGCATGAATCGGCCGGCCCGCGCATCGGCGACCCGGATTTTTTCCTGACCGATTGACAGACGAGGAGCGAAACGATGCCGAAAGCAATCCGATACGACCAACCGGGCGGCCCGGATGTGATGAAGTGGGTCGATGTCGAGGTCGGCGAGCCGAAGGCGGGCGAAGTCCGCATCCGGCAGCATGCGGTCGGGCTCAACTACATCGACGTGTATTTCCGCACGGGCCTCTATCCGCAGCCGCTGCCCGGCGGCCTCGGGATGGAGGCCGCGGGCGAGGTGACGGCCGTCGGCGACGGCGTGACCGCGCTCAAGGTGGGCGACCGGGTCGCCTATGTCGGGCAGCCGCCGGGTGCGTATGCGCAGGAGCGCGTGATGCCGGCCGAGCGGCTCGTGAAGCTGCCGGACGGCATCAGCTATGACGATGCGGCGTCGGTGATGCTGCAGGGCCTGACCGCGCACTACCTGCTGCGCCGCACGTATCGGGTGAAGGCCGGCGACACGATCCTGATCCACGCGGCGGCCGGCGGCGTCGGCCTGCTCGTGTGCCAGTGGGCGAAGGCGCTCGGCGCGACCGTGATCGGCACGGTCGGCTCCGACGAAAAAGCCGAGCTGGCGAAGGCGTACGGCTGCGACCATCCGGTCGTCTATACGCGCGAGAACTTCACGCAGCGCGTGAAGGAGATCACGAGCGGCGCGGGCGTGCCGGTCGTCTACGATTCGATCGGCAAGGACACCTACATCGGCTCGCTCGACAGCCTCGCGCCGCTCGGGCTGTTCGTCAGCTTCGGCAACGCGTCGGGCCCGCTGCCGCCGATCGACTCGAAGGAGTTCTCGTCGCGCGGCTCGCTGTTCTTCACGCGGCCGACGCTGTTCTCGTACATCGCGAAGCGCGCCGATCTAGAAGCCGCCGCCGCCGAGCTGTTCGACGTGCTGCTGTCGGGCAAGGTGAAGACGAGCATCAACCAGCGTTATCCGCTCGCGGAAGTCGGCCGCGCGCATGAAGATCTCGAAGCGCGCAAGACCACCGGCTCGACGATCCTCGTTCCCTGAGCGTTCCTTTCGTGCCGGCGCCATGCCGGCACGCGCCTTCGCGGGTGGCGCTGCGGCGCCGCCCGTCCTGCCTCCGCTTTTCTCCCGCCTCGCGTTTACACCTTTTTTATAACCGCCCCGATACCTTTGACCCGTCCTTTACGTGCGTTCCCATAAGGTTCTAGTCGTCTGACTTCGACGACGGAGAACACAAAAATGGATGGGGTTTTTATCGGCGCCCTGGTGCTTTTCACCGCGCTGATCCTCGGTTTGATTGCCGGTTGCGAGAAGCTCGTGCAATACGGTCGCGGGGGGCGAGCATGACCTGGATGCTTTGGCTGGCGGGCGCATCGACGGCCCTGCTGTTCGCGTATCTCGTCTTTGCGCTGCTGCGCGCGGAGGACATCGAATGAACGCGAACAACCTGTTGCAGATGCTGCTCTTCATCGTCGTGCTGCTGGCGGCGGCCGTGCCGGTCGCCCGCTATCTGACGGCGGTGATGGACGGCAGCTCGCGCGTCGTGCGCGTGTTCGGGCCGCTCGAACGCGTGCTGTACCGCATCGCCGGCGTCGACGCCGGCAGCGAGATGAACTGGAAGCAGTACGCGGTCGCGACGATCGCGTTCAACGCGCTCGGCGCGCTGTTCCTCTATGGCCTGCTGCGCCTGCAGGGCTTCCTGCCCGGCAACCCGCAGCAGTTCGGCGCGATGACGGTCGACGGCGCGTTCAACACGGCTGTCAGCTTCGTCACCAACACGAACTGGCAGGACTACACACCGGAGCAGACCGTCAGCTATCTGGCGCAGATGCTCGGCCTGACCGTGCAGAACTTCCTGTCCGCGGCGACCGGCATCGTCGTCGTGATCGCGCTGATCCGCGGCTTCGCGCGCCACACCGCGCAGACGATCGGCAACTTCTGGGTCGACCTCACGCGCGTGACGATGTACGTGCTCGTGCCGATGGCGATGATCGTCGCCGCGCTGCTGATGAGCCAGGGCGTGATCCAGAACATGAAGGCGTACCTGGACGTGCCGGTGCTGCAGGCGAGCACCTATGCGGCGCCGAAGCTCGACGCGCAGGGCAACCCGGTGAAGGACGACAAGGGCAACCCGGTGACGGTGCCGACCCCGCTCACGAAGCAGACGCTCGCGATGGGCCCGGTCGCGTCGCAGGAAGCGATCAAGATGCTCGGCACCAACGGTGGCGGCTTCTTCAACGCGAACTCCGCGCACCCGTACGAGAACCCGACGCCGTTCGCGAACTTCCTGCAGATCTTCTCGATCCTGATCATCCCGGCCGCGCTGTGTCTCGTGTTCGGCCGCATGATCGGCGACCGCCGGCAGGGCATTGCGGTGCTCGCGGCGATGACGGTCGCGTTCGCGGTCGCGGTCGGCGTCGAGGTGAGCGCCGAGCAGGGCGGCAACCCGACGCTCGTCGCGCTGCACGTCGACCAGTCGGCGAGCGCGCTGCAGCCGGGCGGCAACATGGAAGGCAAGGAAACCCGCTTCGGGATTGCGCAGACCGGCATCTTCACGGTCGCGACGACGGCCGCGTCGTGCGGCGCGGTCGACACGATGCACGATTCGCTGACGCCGCTCGGCGGCCTCGTGCCGATGCTGCTGATGCAGCTCGGCGAGGTGGTCTACGGCGGGGTCGGCTCGGGCCTCTACGGGATGCTCGTGTTCGCGCTGCTCGCGGTGTTCGTCGCCGGCCTGATGATCGGCCGCACGCCGGAATACGTCGGCAAGAAGATCGAGTCGTACGAGATGAAGATGGTGTCGATCGTCGTGCTGCTCACGCCGCTGCTGGTGCTGGTCGGTACGTCGATCGCCGTGCTCGCCGATGCGGGCAAGGCCGGCATCGCGAACCCGGGCCCGCACGGCTTCTCGGAAATCCTGTACGCGTTCAGCTCGGCCGCGAACAACAACGGCAGCGCGTTCGCGGGCCTGACGGTCGGTACGCCGTTCTACAACTGGATGACCGCGATCGCGATGTGGTTCGGCCGCTTCGGCACGATCGTGCCGGTGCTGGCGATCGCCGGCTCGCTCGCCGCGAAGAAGCGCATCGCGGTGACGAGCGGCACGCTGCCGACGCACGGTCCGCTGTTCGTCGTGCTGCTGCTCGGCACCGTGCTGCTGGTGGGCGCGCTGACCTACGTGCCGGCGCTAGCGCTCGGCCCTGGCGTCGAGCACCTGATGATGTGGCTGGGCGCGTGACGCGCGCCCGCATGGTCACACATTGAAAAGACTGAAGAGATTGAAGAGATCGCAATGACTCAACATTCCGCAACACGGTCCATGTTCGATCCGGCGCTGCTGCGCCCGGCGATCGTGGATTCGTTCAAGAAACTCACGCCGCGCACGCAGTTCCGCAACCCGGTGATGTTCTGCGTGTACGTCGGCAGCATCCTGACCACGATCCTGTGGATCGCGGCGCTCGCCGGCCAGGCCGAGGCGCCCGCGGGCTTCATCCTCGCGATCGCGCTGTGGCTGTGGTTCACGGTGCTGTTCGCGAACTTCGCCGAAGCGCTCGCCGAAGGGCGCTCGAAGGCGCAGGCCGCATCGCTGCGCAGTGCGAAGAAAGACGTGATGGCGAAGAAGCTCAACGAGCCGCATCCGAAGTCGCCGATCCGCATCATGACCGCATCCGACCTGCGCCGTGGCGACATCGTGCTCGTCGAGACCGGCGACGTGATCCCGGCCGACGGCGAGGTCGTCGACGGTGTTGCATCGGTCGACGAATCGGCGATCACCGGCGAATCCGCGCCGGTGATCCGCGAATCGGGCGGCGACTTCTCGTCGGTGACGGGCGGCACGCGCGTGCTGTCCGACTGGATCGTCGTGAAGGTCACCGCGAACCCCGGCGAGGCGTTCCTCGACCGGATGATCGCGATGGTCGAAGGCGCGAAGCGCAAGAAGACGCCGAACGAGATTGCGTTGACGATCCTGCTGGTCGCGCTGACGATCGTGATGCTGCTCGCGACCGCGACGCTGCTGCCGTTCTCGATGTTCTCGGTCGAAGCGATGAAGGCCGGCCACGTGGTGACGATCACCGCGCTCGTCGCGCTGCTCGTGTGCCTGATCCCGACGACGATCGGCGGGCTGTTGTCCGCGATCGGCGTGGCGGGGATGAGCCGGATGATGCAGGCGAACGTGATCGCGACGTCGGGCCGCGCGGTGGAAGCGGCCGGCGACGTCGACGTGCTGCTGCTCGACAAGACCGGCACGATCACGCTCGGCAACCGCCAGGCATCGACGTTCGTGCCCGCGCCGGGCGTGACCGAGGAAGCGCTGGCCGATGCCGCGCAACTGTCGTCGCTCGCCGACGAAACGCCGGAAGGCCGCAGCATCGTCGTGCTCGCGAAGGAGCGCTTCAACATTCGCCAGCGCGACATGGGGCAGTTGCACGCGACGTTCATCGGCTTCTCCGCGCAGACCCGGATGAGCGGGGTCGACCTGCCCGGCCGCGAGATCCGCAAGGGCGCGGCCGACGCGATCCGCCGCTACGTCGAGACGCACGGCAGCCGCTTCCCGGAAGAAGTGCGCCGCGCGGTCGACGACGTCGCGCGCCGCGGCAGCACGCCGCTCGTCGTGGCCGACCTGCATGAAGGGGCGGCGCGCGTGCTCGGCGTGATCGAGCTGAAGGACATCGTGAAGGGCGGCATCAAGGAGCGCTTCGCGGAACTGCGCAAGATGGGCATCAAGACCGTGATGGTGACGGGCGACAACCGGCTGACGGCCGCGGCGATCGCGGCGGAAGCGGGCGTCGACGATTTCCTCGCGGAAGCGACGCCGGAAACCAAGCTCGCGACGATCCGCGAGCATCAGGCGGCGGGGCGCCTCGTCGCGATGACGGGCGACGGCACGAACGACGCGCCGGCGCTCGCGCAGGCCGACGTCGCGGTCGCGATGAACACGGGCACGCAGGCCGCGAAGGAAGCGGGCAACATGGTCGACCTCGATTCGAACCCGACGAAGCTGATCGAGATCGTCGAGATCGGCAAGCAGATGCTGATGACGCGCGGTTCGCTGACCACGTTCTCGATCGCGAACGACATCGCGAAGTACTTCGCGATCATCCCGGCCGCGTTCGTGACGACGTACCCGCAGTTGCGCGTGCTCGACATCATGCACCTGACGTCGCCGGCGTCCGCGATCCTGTCGGCGGTGATCTTCAACGCGCTGATCATCGTCGCGCTGATCCCGCTCGCGCTGAAGGGCGTCGCATACCGGCCGCTCGGCGCCGCGTCGCTGCTGCGCCGCAACCTGCTCGTGTACGGCCTCGGCGGCTTGCTGCTGCCGTTCCCGTTCATCAAGCTGATCGACATGACGCTCGCCGCGCTCGGCTGGGCCTGAGGTCTTGAAGGAAACATCATGAAAACGTTGATTCGTCCGCTCGTCGTGCTCTTTGTCGTCCTGACCGCCGTGACGGGGCTCGCCTACCCGGCCGTGATGACCGTGTTCGGCCAGGCCGTGTTCCCGTCGCAGGCGAACGGCAGCCTGATCGAGAAGGACGGCAAGGCGGTCGGCTCCGCGCTGATCGGCCAGCAGTTCGATGCGCCGAAGTACTTCTGGGGCCGGCTGTCGGCCACGTCGCCGATGCCGTACAACGCGACCGGTTCCGGCGGCTCGAACCTCGGCCCGCTGAACCCGTCGCTCGCCGACCAGGTGAAGGGGCGCATCGCCGCGCTGCGCGATGCCGGCACCGACATGTCGAAGCCCGTGCCGGTCGACCTCGTGACGGCGTCGGCGAGCGGCCTCGATCCGGAGATCACGCCGGCCGCCGCCGCATACCAGGTCGAACGCGTCGCGAAGGCGCGCAGCCTGGCGCCCGATGCGGTCGCGCAGATCGTCGCCGCGAACACGACGGGCCGCCAGCTCGGCGTGCTCGGCGAGCCGCGCGTGAACGTGCTGAAGCTGAACCTCGCGCTCGACGCGGCGCAGGTCGCGCACTGATCGCGCGTCCGGGCTTCCGGCCCGGCAACCGGCATCCGGCAGCCGGCAACCGGCAACCGGCAACCGGCGTCCGGCGTCCGGCATCCGGCATCCGGCATCCGGCGTCCGGCATCCGGCGTCCGGCGTCCGGCGCGGCACGACCCGCGCCGGATGCCGGTTTCCCGGACGCACTTTTTCCGACGGCGCATGCGCCGTCTTTGCCTTTTGCGGCGATTTGGAACAACAATGCTCGTACTCGCGCGCATCCGGGCGCTCCGCCTTCCTGACGCATGAACCGTCCCGATCCAGACCAACTCCTCGACAAGCTGCAGCGAGACGAAGAAAAGCAGCGGCGCGGCCAGCTCAAGATCTTCTTCGGCGCATCGGCCGGCGTCGGCAAGACCTACGCGATGCTGCAGGCCGCGCGCCAGCGCCTGCAGGACGGCGTCGACGTCGTCGTCGGCATTGTCGAGACCCACGGCCGCAGCGAAACCGCCGCGCTGCTCGACGGTTTCGACGTGCTGCCGCTCGCGCGCATCGACTATCGCGGCCGCACGCTCGCCGAATTCGATCTCGATGGCGCGCTTGCGCGCCAGCCGCAACTGATCCTCGTCGACGAACTCGCGCATTCGAACGTGCAGGGCGCACGGCACCTGAAGCGCTGGCAGGACGTCTACGAACTGCTCGACGCGGGCATCGACGTGTATACGACCGTCAATGTCCAGCACCTCGAAAGCCTGAACGACGTGGTCGGTGCGATCACCGGCATCCGCGTCTGGGAGACCGTGCCCGACCGCGTGTTCGACGCGGCCGACGAAGTCACGCTCGTCGACCTGCCGGCCGAGGAACTGCTCGAGCGGATGCGCGACGGCAAGGTCTATCTCGCGCAGCAAGCCGAGCGCGCGGTGCGCAACTTCTTCCGCAAGGGCAACCTGATCGCGCTGCGCGAGCTGGCGCTGCGGCGCACGGCCGACCGCGTCGATGCGCAGATGCGCGAATACCGCGCCGACCGTTCGATCCAGCGTATCTGGCAGGCGCGCGAGCGGCTGCTCGTATGCGTCGGTCCGGGCGCCGAAGCGCCGACGCTCGTGCGCGCGGCCGCCCGGCTCGCCGCGAGCCTGAAGGCCGACTGGATCGCCGTGTATGTCGAGACGCCGCGCCTGCAGCGGTTGCCCGACGCGCAGCGGCAGCGCACGCTCGACGCGCTGAAGCTCGCGGCCGAGCTCGGCGCGGAAACGGCCACGCTCGCCGGCGGCGACGCGGTCGCCGCGCTGATCGGCTATGCGAAGGTGCGCAACGTGTCGAAGATCGTCGCGGGCGGCTCGCCGAAGGTCGGGCTCATGCGCCGCTTCGCGCGGCCGTTCGGCGAGCAGCTCGCCGAACGCGCGGGCGACGTCGACCTGATGCTGATCCGTGCGTCCGCGAGCGACGAGGCGCGCGCGGCGCCGCTCGACCCGCGTGCGCGCGACTGGCGCGATGCGTTCGCGAAGTTCGGCACGCACCGTTCGCCGCCGCGGCACTACGTGTACGCGGCCGCGATCTGCGCGGCGATCACCGTCGTCGCAAACGTCGTGTCCGAGCGGCTCGACCTCACGAACCTCGTGATGCTGTACCTGCTCGGCGTCGTGTTCTCGGCCGTGCGGCTCGGGCGCGGCCCGGGCGTGCTGCAGTCGTTCCTGTCGGTGGCCGCATTCGATTTCTTCTTCGTGCCGCCGCGCATGTCGTTCTCGGTCAGCGACACGCAATACCTGCTGACCTTCTTCGGGATGCTGCTGACGTCGCTCGTGATCAGCCACCTGACGTCGACGCTGACGCGCCAGGCGAGCATCGCGCAGCGCCGCGAGCGCCGCACCGGCGCGATCTATGCGATGGCGCGCGAACTGGGCGCGGCGCTGACAACCGAGCAGATCGTCGAGATCGGCAGCCGCCACGTGGGCGAGGTGTTTCGCGCGCGTGTCGCGTTCCTGCTGCCCGACAGCGCGGACAAGGTGCGCCAGAAGATCGAGGAGCCCGACGCGGCCGTCACGCTGACGGGCGCCGATCTCGACAGCGACGTCGGCCAGTGGGTGTACGACCAGCAGAAGCCGGCCGGCCGCGGCACCGACACGCTGCCCGCAACGGCCGCGCTGTACCTGCCGCTGAAGGCGCCGATGCGCACGCGCGGCGTGCTCGCGGTCGTGTCGCGCGAGCCGCGCGAGCTCGAGGTGCCCGAGCAGCAGCGCATGCTCGACGCATTCGCCGCGCAGATCGCGCTCGCGCTCGAACGCGTGCACTACGTCGAGATCGCGCGCGACGCGCTCGTCAACATGGAATCCGAGCGGCTGCGCAACTCGCTGCTGTCGGCGATCTCGCACGACCTGCGCACGCCGCTCACGACGATCGTCGGCTTCTCGTCGATGCTCGCGAACGGGCGCGCGGCCTCGCAGGGCGGCGACGCCGCGGCGGCCGAACGGTTCGCGCAGCGCGAGGGCGAACTCGTCGACGCGATCCACGACGAGGCGCTGCGGATGACGGGCATCGTCACGAACCTGCTCGACATGGCGCGGCTGCAGGCCGGCAGCCTGCAGCTCAAGCGCCAGTGGTCGCTGCTCGAGGAAACCGTCGGCGCCGCGCTCGCCGCGTGCAAGCGCGTGCTCGCGCGCCATCCCGCGCGCGTGTCGCTGCCGGCCGACCTGCCGCTGCTGCAGATGGACGCGGTGCTGATGGAGCGGCTTTTTACCAACCTGTTCGAGAACGCGGCGAAGTACACGCCGCCCGACACGTCGATCGAGATCGGCGCGGAGCGCGTGACCGACGACGGGATGCCGTTCGTGCGCGTGCACGTCGACGATCACGGCCCGGGCCTGCCGGCCGGCATGGAAACGCGAATCTTCGACAAGTTCACGCGCGGCGAGAAGGAATCGGCGACGCCGGGCATCGGGCTCGGCCTCGCGATCTGCCGAGCGATCGTCGAGGCGCACGGCGGTAGAATCGGCGCGCTCAACCGCACCGCGCCCGACGGCCGCGTGACGGGCGCGCGCTTCTGGTTCACGCTGCCGGTCGAGACGCCGCCGGCCGCACCCGCCGTGCCCGACGACGAATCCGACGTACCGGGCGCATCGTCCCCATCCGAGCCATTGCCAGACCATGAGTGAACCCAGCCTGACCGTTGTCCTGATCGAGGACGAAAAGCAGATCCGCCGCTTCGTGCGCGCCGCGCTCGAAGAGGAGGACATCGCGGTGTTCGAGGCCGAGACGGGCAAGCAGGGGCTGATCGACGCGGCGACGCGCAAGCCCGATCTCGTGATCGTCGACCTCGGCCTGCCCGACACCGACGGCCTCGACGTGATCCGCGAGTTGCGCGGCTGGTCCGAGGTGCCGGTGATCGTGCTGTCCGCGCGCACGCAGGAAGAGGAGAAGGTCGCGGCGCTCGACGCGGGCGCCGACGACTACCTGACCAAGCCGTTCGGCGTGTCCGAGCTGCGCGCGCGGATCCGCGCGCAACTGCGCCGGCGCAACCAGGGCGGCGCGAACGAGACGCCGAAGGTGAGCTTCGGCACCGTGAGCGTCGATCTCGCGCTGCGCCAGGTGTGGCGCGACGGCGAGATCGTGCACCTGACGCCGCTCGAATACCGGCTGCTCGCGACGCTCGTGCGGCACGCGGGGCGCGTGCTCACGCACCGCCAGTTGCTGCGCGACGTGTGGGGGCCGTCGCACGTCGAGAGCCATCACTACCTGCGCATCTACATGGCGCACCTGCGCCAGAAGCTCGAGCGCGACCCGGCGCAGCCCGAGTACATCGTCACCGAAACGGGCGTCGGCTACCGGCTGGTCGGCGCCGCGTGACGGGCATCGCACGGCGGCGGCAGTCCGGGCTGGCGTGACGCCGCGCGCCGGCAGGGTTGCGTCGGCGCGACAGTCGCACGGCCGGCGCCGGCCTTGTACACCGGCCGCGCGTTCCCCGTTATGCTGACCGTTCCGCGAACAAAAACGAGGAGCGTGCAATGTCCGTCCGTCTGGTCGTCATCGGTGCGCTGGCGCTGACTGCGCCCGGCGCGTTCGCCCAACCGCTGCCGCCGGGGCAACAGCCGCCCGCCCAGGCAGCGCTCGCCAATCCCGCGTCGGTCAACTGCGAGAAGCTCGGCGGTCGCCACGTGATCCGCAGCCTGCCGAGCGGGCAGGTCGGGATGTGCATGTTCAAGGATGGCCGCGTGTGCGAGGAGTGGGCGCTGTACCGCGACGACCGCTGCGTCGGCGGCGTCGCGCCGAAGCGCGTGTCGAATTGATGTCGAACTGATCGGGCCCGGCCGATCCTGTCCCGGATCGGCCGCCGACCGTGCGCCGCGCCCGGCGAGTCCGTAAGCATTTTGTTATACTCGGCGCCGCCCGGGGACGACCCCGGGTCATTCGCTTTGACGGGGACGGCCCCATCCGATACGGAGTACGTCGAGATGGCGTGGGTATTGTTGTTGATTGCCGGTTTGCTGGAAGTGGCCTGGGCGGCCGGCATGAAATCGTCGGACGGCTTCACGAAGCTCGGTCCGTCGGTGTTTACGATCGTGACGGCGCTGGCCAGCTTCGGGCTGCTCGCGGTCGCGATGCGCCAGTTGCCGCTCGGCACCGCGTACGCGGTGTGGACGGGCATCGGCGCGGTCGGCGCGTTCGTGTTCGGCATCGTGATGATGGGCGAGGCGCTGACCGTCGCGCGCGTCGCGAGCGCCGTGCTGATCGTCGCCGGACTGATCGGCCTCAAGCTGTCGTCGGCCGCCTGACGCCGGCATCCCGGACGACGGCATCCCGGGCCCGCCGCGCCCGGGCACCGCACTGCGGAATTGCGTCGGGTGCCCGGTTAGCCTGTCTATAATGGAACGCATTCGGGCCTGAATGTCGTTGTGCCGTTCGCGGCCTGCGGCGCCGGTCGCCACGCGCCGCGCGGCCGGTTTGACCGACCCGACCCGATCGATCGGCAAAGCGCACGGAAAGTGCAAGGAGAGGGCCATGATCGAAGCCATTTCGCTCGGCGCGGGGCTCGCGTGGGCGAGCGGGCTGCGCCTGTACCTGACGGTGCTGATTGCCGGCGTGCTGGCGCGGGTCGGCTGGCTCCATCTGCCCGACACGCTGGCCGTCCTGATGTCGCCGTGGGTCATCGGCGCCGCCGCCGTGCTCACCGTCACCGAGTTCCTTGCCGACAAGATCCCCGCGTTCGACTCGCTGTGGGATGCCGTGCATACCTTCATCCGCATCCCGGCCGGTGCGGTGCTCGCAGCCGGCGCGCTCGGCCATGCCGATCCGACCGTGCTCGCGGTCGCGGGCCTTGCAGGCGGTTCGCTTGCCGGCGCCGCGCACGTGGCGAAGGCCGGTACGCGTGCGTTGATCAACCTGTCTCCCGAACCGATTTCGAACTGGGTCGCGTCGTCGACCGAGGACGGCCTCGTGGTCGGCGGGCTCGCGCTCGCGTTCTTCGTCCCGCTCGCGTTCCTCGTGCTGCTCGCGGCCTTCATCGCCGCTTCGGCCTGGGCGCTGCCGCGCCTGTGGCGCGGCGTGTCGGGCGGTTTTCGCGGGATGGCGAACCACATGGTGTCGCGGCTCAACTCGATCGGGGGTAAGCGCGATTGAAGGGGCGGCAACACGCGGCGCAGCCGCCGGCCGGGCAACCCGGCCATGACATGCCCGCGCATGCCGGCCGCTTCGGCCTGCGCGACCTGATCCGCCAGGCCGCGCGGATGACCGCGCGCGACTGGCGCGCGGGCGAGCTGACGCTGCTCGTACTCGCGCTGGTGCTCGCGGTCGCGGCACTGACGAGCGTCGGTTTTCTCGCCGACCGGCTGCGCCAGGGGCTTGAGCGCGACGCGCGCCAGATGCTCGGCGCCGATTTCGTCGTGCGCGCCGACCGTCCCGTCGATCCGTCGTTCGACCGTCAGGCCCGCGCGCTCGGCCTGCGTACCGCGACGACCGCGATTTTCCCGAGCATGATCGCGTCCGCCGTGGGCGGGCAGGCGAGCGGTGCGGCACCCGCGCGCCTCGCGGCCGTGAAGGCCGTGTCGCCCGGGTATCCGCTGCGCGGCGCGGTCGAGATCCTGCCGGCCGGCGCCGCCGCCGCGCACAAGGCGACCGCGATTCCCGCGCCCGGCACCGTGTGGGCCGATCCCGCGCTGCTCGATGCGCTGCACCTGAAGGCGGGCGATACGGTGCGGGTCGGGCTGCGCACGTTCACGGTCGCCGCGTCGATCTCCCGCGAACTCGATCGCGGTTTTTCGTTCGTCAATTTTTCGCCGCGGCTGATGATGCGCGCGGACGAGCTCGCCGCGACGGGGCTCACCGGCTACGGCAGCCGCGTCACGTACCGGCTGCTGGTCGCCGGCGACGCGCAGGCCGTCGCACGCTTCGAAACCTATGCGCACGAGCGCGTCGACGGCGGGAAGCTGCGCGGCGTCGGGCTCGAATCGTTGCAGGAAGGCCAGCCGCAGGTGCGGCAGACGCTGGATCGCGCGCGCCATTTCCTGACGCTCGTCGCGCTGCTGACCGCGCTGCTCGCGGCGGTCGCGATCGCGATGGCCGCGCAGCGCTACATGCGGCGCCATCTCGACGGCTGCGCGACGATGCGCTGCCTCGGCGTGAGCCGCCGCACGCTCGGCGCGCTGTTCGCGCTCGAATTCGTCGGCATCGGGATCGTGTCGGGCGCCGCGGGCGCGGTGCTCGGCTACGGCGGCCACTGGGCGTTGCTGGCCGCGCTCGGCGGCCTGATCGAGGTCGTGTTGCCGCCGCCCACGCCGTGGCCGGCGCTTATCGGCGTGGGCGCCGCACTGGTGCTGCTGCTCGGCTTCGCGCTGCCGCCGCTCGTGCCGCTCACGCGCGTGCCGCCGGTGCGTGTGCTGCGCCGCGAGTGGGGCGATGCGTCGCGCACCGCGTGGGCCGCGTATGCGGTCGGCGTCGTGCTGTTCGCGGGGCTGCTGATCGTGGCCGCCGGCAACCTGAAGCTCGGCCTGATCGTCGCGGGCGGCTTCGCCGGCGCGCTGGTCGGTTTCGCGCTGATCGCGCGGCTCGTGCTGTTCGCCGCCGCGCGCGCGGTGCGCAACGCGCGCGTGGCCGCGGGCGTCGGCTGGCGCTACGCGCTTGCGTCGCTGCACCGGCGCGGCACGACCAGCGCGTTGCAGATCACCGCGCTCGCACTCGGCCTGATGTGCCTGCTGCTGATCGCGATCACGCGCAACGATCTCGTCGCGGGCTGGCGGCAGTCGACGCCGCCCGATGCGCCGAACCAGTTCCTGATCGACATCCAGCCCGACCAGCGCGACGACGTCGCGTCCTATCTGGCCGCGCACGGCGTGCGCGACGCGGTGCCCGCGCCGATGGTGCGCGGCCGCCTCGTCGCGATCAACGGCAAGCCGGTGAATCCGGATGCCTACCCGTCCGACGAGGCGCGCCGGCTCGTCGACCGCGAGTTCAACCTGTCGTATACGACCGAGCTGCCGTCCGACAACCGGATCGTCGCAGGCGACTGGTTCGGCGCCGCGGCCACGCCGCAGATCTCGATCGAGGACGGCCTCGCGAAGATGCTGAACGTGAAGCCGGGCGACACGCTGCGCTTCGACGTGACGGGGCTGACGGTCGATGCGCCGATCACGAGCGTGCGCAAGCTCGACTGGGGCACGTTCCGCGTCAACTTCTTCGTGCTGATGCCGCCGCCGGTGCTGAAGGATTTCCCGGCCGTCTACCTCACGAGCTTCCATTTGCCCGCATCCGATGCCGCGCTGCTCGATCCGCTGATCGCGCGCTACCCGAACCTGACCGCGATCGACGTCGCGCCGATCCTCGCGCAGCTGCAGCGGATGATGCTGCAGGTGGTCGGCGCGGTGCAGTTCCTGTTCGCGTTTACGCTCGCGGCCGGCGTGCTCGTGCTGTACACGGCGCTCGCCGGCTCGCGCGACGAGCGGGTGCGCGAAGCCGCGCTGCTGCGCGCGCTCGGCGCGTCGCGTGCACAGGTCAATGCGGTGCAGCGCGCGGAATTCGTCGTGGTCGGCGCGCTGGCCGGCGCGCTGGCGTCGGCGGGCGCGATCGCGGTCGGGTGGGTGCTCGCGTCGCGCGTGTTCGACTTCCGGCTCGCCGTCGATCCGTGGCTCGTGCCGGCCGGTATCGCGGCCGGCGTCGTGTGCGCCGGTGCGGCCGGCTGGCTGAGCCTGCATAATGTGTTGCGGCGCCCCGCGCTGCAGTCGCTGCGCGACGCATGAGCGTCGCCGGCGGCCCCGAGGATCCCGTTTTCCGACTATCCGTATGACCGATGTGAATGACGATGCGCCGGCGCAGCCGACGGCGTTCGAGCTCGTGGGCGGCGAAGCCCGCGTGCGCGAAATGGTGGACCGCTTCTACGACCTGATGGACCTCGAGCCCGAGTTCGCGCAGATTCGCGCGCTGCACCCGGCATCGCTCGACGGTTCGCGCGACAAGCTGTTCTGGTTCCTGTGCGGCTGGCTCGGCGGGCCCGACCACTACATCGACCGGTTCGGCCATCCGCGGCTGCGCGCGCGGCACCTGCCGTTCCCGATCGCGTCGGTCGAGCGCGACCAGTGGCTGCGCTGCATGGCGTGGGCGATGGAGGATGTCGGGCTGCCCGAGCCGCTGCGCGAGCGGCTCATGCATTCGTTCTACGACACGGCCGACTGGATGCGCAACCGGCCCGGTTGATCGACCGGTACGCCGCTGCCCGCGCGCGGGACGATCTGCGTCTGGGCGGGCACGCGGCGCGGCGCGACACTGGCCGTTTCCCCCAATCGATACGAGGCTCGCCCGATGACGACCCAAGCGCTGTTTCGCGAAGACGCGTACCTCACGCAATGCGACGCGATCGTTCAGGCTGTCGGCGACGACGGCATCCGGCTCGACCGCACCGTGTTCTATCCGCTCGGCGGCGGCCAGGCCGGCGATACCGGTACGCTGACGCTGCCCGACGGCAGCACGATCGCGATCGCCGATACGCGCAAGGCAAAGTTCGACGGCGCGACGCCCGACGACGCCGTGCACGTGCCGGCACCGGGGCAGGAGGCGCGCGTCGCGGCGCTCGTGCCCGGCACGCGCGTGGTCGCGGCGATCGACTGGCTGCGCCGCTATCGGCACATGCGCCTGCATACGGCCGCGCACCTGATGTGCGCGGTGCTGCCGTACGCGGTCGACGGCTGCAGCGTGACGGCCGACTACGTGCGGCTCGATTTCGCGACGTCCGATGCAATCGACCGCGACGACGTCGAGCGGCGCCTCGCCGGCCTGGTCGACGGCGCGCATCCGGTCACGACCGAATGGATCACCGACGACGAGATGGCCGAGCGCCCCGAACTCGTGCGCACGATGAGCGTGAAGCCGCCGATGGGTCTCGGCCGCGTGCGGCTGCTGCGCATCGAGCAGGTCGACCTGCAGCCGTGCGGCGGCACGCATGTGCGCAACACGTCGGAAATCGGCGACCTGCGCGTCGCGAAACTTGAAAAGAAGAGCGCGCGCACGCGGCGTCTCGTACTGGAGTTTGCATGACGATCGACACCGGGGCGGCGGGCGCGGCGACGCTGGATCCGCAAGCGCGGGAGATTCTGGATTTCTGGTTCGGCGAACCGGGCTCGGACGAATTCGGGCAGGAACGCAAGGTCTGGTTCAACGGCGGCACGGCGTTCGACGACGTGCTGCGCACGCGCTACGGCGCGCTGCTCGACGCCGCGTGCGACGGCGCATGCGATCACTGGGCCGGCTCGCCGTCGGGTGCGCTTGCGTTGATCGTCGTGCTCGACCAGTTCTCGCGCAACATCCATCGCGGTACGCCGGGCGCGTTTGCCGCCGATCCGAAGGCGCTCGCGCTCGCACGCCGCGTCGTCGCGGCCGGCTGGGATGCGCAACTGCCGAGCGGCCATCACCGCGCGTTCGCGTATCTGCCGTTCGAGCACGACGAATCGGCCGAGAGCCAGCGCGAAGCCGTGCGCCTGTGCGCGGGCATTCGCGACGAGGCAGGGTGCGAGAGCTATCACCGCTTCGCGTTGCTGCATGCGGCCGTCGTCGAGCGCTTCGGCCGCTTTCCGCACCGGAACGCGATTCTCGGCCGTGCATCGACCGACGAGGAAGCGGCGTTTCTTCGTGAACCCGGTTCGTCGTTCTGACGACCAGGGCGGTTGCGTGACTGAAGAGGGGGAGGGGCGAGCCCGCGGATTCGCGCGGGTGCGTTGGCGGTCGGGGAAACCGGACGGCGGCGCGGCGCATCGCCCGGCGGTTGCGCACTGCTCGGGCGGCCGGTCTCAACCTTATTGCCGGAGATGAAGGCAGGCAAGACGGCGCGCGGCGCCGTCCCGCGTCATTGCAGGTGCTGTTCGGGCGTGCGCACGTAGACGCGCAGCAGTTCGTCGTTGTCGCCCGGGCGCGCGCCCGTCCAGAACAGCTTCCATTCGCTGCCGGGCGCCGGATCGACGGCCCGCACACCCTGGACGATCATCCACGTGCAGCGCGTCGTCTTCGCGTCGTCGATCGGCGTGTGCTGGATGCCGGAGAAGTAGTACAGCATCGGCGCTTCCGATTCGCCGAGCCCGTGCAGGCTCGCCATGCAGTCGCCGTCGTTCCATTCGAGCGCGAGATGCGCGTTCAGGTCGTCGAACACCGAGCGGTAGCTCTTCGCGACGTCGAGCCACGGCAGCAGCAGCGTATAGATGAGCCCCCACGCGACGAGTGCGCCGGCACTCCACGACAGCGCGCCGCGCCAAAGGCCCGTCGTGCGCAGCTTCGGCAGCAGCGACAGCCAGCCGACCGTCAGCGCGAGCGCACCGATCACGAGCGCGGGCTCGATCGGCATCGTCCAGTCGAGCGGCAGCCAGCGGCCGAGCGGCGCGAGATCCGCGCGCGACGCGGCCGGATCGGCCATCACTGCCCAGATTGCCCAGGCGAGTGCGGCGGCCGTGCCGAACAGCACGCGGCTGAAGTAGTCCCACGCGAGATGCAGCGTGCGCGGAATGCGTTCGATCGCCTGTGCGGCGACCAGCGCGAGCGGCGCGAAGAACGGCAGGATGTAGAGCTGGCGGGATGTTGCGGACACCTGCAGCACCGCGAGCCCGACGCTGGCGAACAGCACGGGCAGCGCGATGCGCGGCGTGCGCCAGTCGCGCCACGCACCGCGCGCGAGCGCGACGATCGCGAGCGGCGCGACCGGGAAGCCGACGAGCAGGAACGCACGCAGGATGAAGAAAGGCTTGTCGTTTTCCGCACCGAGCTCGGGGACGGAGAAGCCGAAGAAGCGGCCGACGTTGTTGTCCCAGAACCATGTCATGAACAGCGTCTCGGAACGCAGGAACAGCGCGGTCGGCCAGATCAGCGCGAATGGCGCGAACACGAGCGCGGCGACGCCGAGCGAGCGCGCGAACGAGCGGGTGCGGCAAGCCGGGTAGAGCACCAGCGTGCCGACGAGCGTGGCTGCGAACACGAGCGGCACGAACAGCCCCTTCGTCATCAGTGCGATGCCGACGCCCGCGCCGAAGATCGGCGCGGCCCAGCGGCCCGACGGCCGGACCGGCAGCCCGTGCCGCATCTGCTGCGCGCGCGCGATGTGCCGCATCACGAGTTCGAGCAGTCCGCAGAAGCCCATTGCGGTGCCGGCGAACAGGGCGACGTCCGTCATCATGTCGTGCATGTGCTTGATGACGACGAGCGTGCCCGCGCTCAGCACGACGGGGCCGATCACGCGCAGGTCGAACCAGCTGTCCGCGCGGCTGGCGACGCGCGCCGCGCGTGCGATGAAGCCGAACGCGAGTGCCGCGAACAGCGCGCTCGCGAGCCGTGCCGCGTCATGCAGCGGCATCACGCGCTGCAGCAGCCACGCGAGGCTGGTCGCGACCCACGCGTAAAGCGGCGGCTTTTCCATGAACGGCAGGCCGGCATTGGTCGGCACGACGAAATCGCCCGTCTCGAGCATGTGCTGGATGATGCCGAACGTGTAGGTTTCGTCCTGTTTCCACGGATCATGGCCGAGCACGCCGGGCAGTACATACGCGCAGACCAGCGCGGCGACGAGCAGCCACGCGCGCCAGCCGAGCAGGAGCGAGCGGTCGCGCGCGGTGCTGGCTGCGGTGGTCGCGGCGACGACGGGCGTGCCGGCGGCGTCAAGCTTCGCGGCGAGGTCGGCGTTGGCGGTCGAGCGGGTGTGCGGGGCCGGAGCCGGCACGGACGTGCGTCGCCGGCTGGGCGCTGCGGTTCCAGGCATGGAAAAGATCTCGGGTCGAGTCGAGCCGGTTCGGCGACATGGGCCGGACCGATAAGGGCCACATCAGGGCGGCAAGAAACAGGCGATTATGACGCCTGTCAGAATTTCCGCTAGTAGATCACGGAACGATTACGAATGTTTACTGAAACCGTCAGGGAATTGTGGAGATTTGTGGTGCCGTGACGGCAAATCGTTCGAGGCGGCGGTTTGATGAGCCGCGCGTGCGGCTACCGGCCGCCGCCGACGTCGAGCAGGGCGCCCGTCGTGTAGGACGCCGCGTCGCCGAGCAGCCAGACGATCGCTTCGGCGATCTCCTGCGCTTCGCCTGCGCGGCCGAGCGGCGTCTGCGCGCCGAGGCGGGCCGCACGGCCCGGCTGGCCGCCGCTCGCGTGTATTTCGGTCTCGATCAGGCCGGGGCGCACCGCGTTGACGCGCACGCCGTGCGGGCCGAGTTCCTTCGCAAGACCGATCGTCAGCGAGTCGACCGCGCCTTTCGAGCCCGCGTAGTCGACGTATTCGTTCGGCGAGCCGAGCCGCGATGCGATCGACGAGACGTTGACGATCGCGCCGCCCTGGCCGCCGCGGTCGGTGGACAGCCGACGCGCGGCTTCGCGCGCGCACAGGTACGCGCCGAGCACGTTGGTGTCGAACATCCGCCGCAGCCGGTGGGCCGGCATGTCGGCGAGCGGCATCGACGGCGCGACGATGCCCGCGTTGTTGACGAGTGCGTCGAGGCGTCCGAACGCGGCCGCGACGGTGTCGAACATCGCGACGACGTCGGTTTCGTTCGCGACGTCGCCCGCGACGACGCATGCACGACCGCCCGCGTCGCGGACGGCTTGTGCCGTGAGTTCGGCTGCCGCCGCGTCGCGCGCGTAGTTGATGCCGACGTCCCAGCCGCGTTCGGCGGCGAGCACGGCGGTCGCACGGCCGATGCCGCGGCTCGCGCCGGTGATGAGGACGGCCTTGCGGCCGGACGGTGCGGTCATCGCGTGCGGTTCCCGGGGACGGTTACTTCGCTGCGTCGGGCGCCCACTTGTCGCGGGCAGGCGGTTGATAGCGGCGCAGCCGCTCGATCAGTTCGACCGGTTCCGAATCGACGCACAGCGCGTCGAAATAGGCCGGACGCATGAAACCCTCGTCGACCGTATGGCGCAGTAGCGTGATCAGCGGATCGTAGAACGAATCGATGTTGTAGAGCGCGACGGGCTTGCGGTGATAGCCGAGCTGCGCCCACGTGTAGACCTCGAAGAGCTCCTCGAGCGTGCCGGCGCCGCCGGGCATCGCGACGAACGCATCCGAGAGGTCGGCCATCATTTTCTTGCGATGGTGCATGTCGGGTACGACATGCAGTTCCGACAGCCCCGTATGGCCGACTTCCTTGTCGACGAGCAATTCGGGGATCACGCCGACCGCACGGCCGCCGGCCGCCATCACTTCGTCGGCGATCACGCCCATCAGGCCGACACGGCCGCCGCCGTACACGAGCGTGAGGCCCGCATCGACGAGTGCGCGGCCGAATGCGCGCGCGGCGTCGGCATAGACGGGCCGCACGCCGGACGACGAGCCGCAGTAAACGCAGACTGCCTTCATTGCTTGGAATCCTTGGCGGGGGCCTGCCCGACGGTGACCGGCCCACCGGCGGGGCGCGGCGAACCGTCGCGCGGCGGCAGGTAGTCGGTGAACTGGCGCTTCGGCAGCTTGCCGGAGACCAGATCGTCGAACAGCTGGCGCGAACGGCCGCGCAGGTACGGCGCCATCACGGAGATCACGTGCATGCTGACCTGGTGCAGTTCCTCGCGGATCGCGTCCTGGTCGTTGTACTTGCGCGGATGCATCACGTACTGATACGACAGCCAGTACGTCGAAATGACGGCCATGTTGGTGGCGATGACTTCGATCTCGGCGGGCGTCGCGACCATTTCGGCGTCGGACACGAGCAGCTCGCACATCTCGCGCGCGAAGCGCACCTTGTGGCTGATGATCTGCTTGAAGTGCGTCTCGAGCGTGCGGTTGCGGGCGAGCAGGTCGTTGAGGTCGCGATACAGGAACCGGTAGGTCCACATGAAATCGGCCATGTACTGCAGGTACGACCAGGTTTCGTCGATCGTCGGACGATGATCTTCGGGAAAGCGCAGCCGCCGTTCGATCTGCTGCTCGAACTGCGCGAAGATGCTGTTGATGATGTCGTCCTTGTTGCGGAAATGGTAGTACAGGTTGCCTGGACTGATTTCCATTTCCTCGGCGATCGTCGTGGTCGTGACGTTCGGCTCGCCGATCTCGTTGAAGAGTTTCAACGACAACTCGAGAATCCGTTCGCGGGTGCGGCGGGGAGGTTTCGCTTCCATGTCGTCCGGCCCTGTGTGTGCCGGACTGGCGGGCGCTGCAATCGATGCTGCGTGATTCGTCCGGCGCGGGTTGCTGTTCTATGTCTGGCGGACGATTATAAACCGGGGTTTCGCCAGATCGGGCGCATTTCGTGTTCGCTGCCCCGCGCGACGGATGGTGCGGCGCCGCACGCGGGCGGCGCGCAACGCGCGCGCCGGGCAGCAGGCTAGAAGCCTAGCCGGTGCGCGACGACAGGGCCGAGCACGAAGCCCCAGGTCGTCACGCAAGCGAACAGCGCGACCGTCACGGCCGCGCTGCCGAGGTCCTTCGCGCGTTTGGAGAGTTCGTGACGCTCGAGCGAGATGCGGTCGATCGCGGCCTCGACGCTCGAGTTCAGCAGCTCGACGATCAGCACCAGCAGCACCGAGCCGATCAGCAGTGCGCGCGACGCCGCCGGCACCGGCGCGAACGCACCGATCGGGAGCATCAGCGCGGCGAGCGTGAGCTCCTGGCGAAACGCGCTCTCCTCGCGGATCGCGACACGAAAGCCGTTCAACGAATGCTTGAGTGCGTACCATGCGCGCGTGATGCCGCGGTGGCGCTTGTACGGGTTCGGCGGCAGCGGCGTCAGTTGATCGTCGGGGCCGAGCGGCTCGGACGCGTGCGCGTCCGTGTCGCCATGCGGCTCTTCCTCGTCGAACGGGCGGTGCCGTTGCTGCGTCGCGGCGGGGGGCGGGGTTTTCTCGTTCAGGTCTCGTTTCAAACGGCGGCACCTTCGGCTGGCGAGTACGCGGTCTTCGGCAGCGGCTTCAGATGCGACGCGAACTGCTCGGATGCCGCGCGCCACGAGAAGCGTTCCGCCCACGCGCGCGCGGTCGTGCGTTCGATCTTCAGCGCTTCGAGGCAGGCTTCCTGCAGGTCCTCGTGCATCGCGCCGGCGTCGCCGCCACTGAGCACGTCGATCGGGCCCGTGACGGGATACGCCGCGACCGGCGTGCCGCAGGCGAGCGCCTCGAGCAGCACGAGGCCGAACGTGTCGGTGCGACTCGGGAACACGAACACGTCGGCCGCAGCATACACCTTCGCGAGCTCGGCCTGTGACAGCACGCCGAGATAGTTCGCCTCCGGGTAGCGCGACTTCAGCTCCGCGAGCGCGGGGCCTTCGCCCGCGACCCATTTCGAGCCGGGCAGGTCGAGGCGCAGGAACGCCTCGACGTTCTTTTCGATCGCGACGCGGCCCACGTACAGGAAGATCGGCCGCACGGTGTTGAGCACCTTCGACTCCATCGGGCGGAAGATGTCGAGATCGACGCCGCGCGTCCACAGCACGACGTTCGTGAAGCCGAACTTCTCGAGGTCTTCCTTGACGACCGGCGTCGGTGCCATCACCGCGAGCGACGGGCGATGGAACCAGTGCAGGAAGCGGTAGGTCGCGGCCAGCGGAATGCCGAAGCGCGCCTGCACGTATTCCGGAAAGCGCGTGTGATACGCGGTCGTGAACGGCAGCTTGTGGGTGCGCGCATAGCGGCGCGCGGCGAGGCCGAGCGGGCCTTCGGTCGCGATGTGCAGCGCGTCGGGTGCGAACGCGTCGATCCGCGCGCGCAGCTTGCGGTACGGCAGGATCGACAGGCGGATCTCGGGGTAGGTCGGGCAGGGCACCGTGCGGAATTCCAGCGGCGTCAGCAGTTCGACGCGGTGGCCGAGCGCCGTCAGTTCGCGCGACGTGCTCTTCAGCGTGCGCACGACGCCGTTGACCTGCGGTTCCCACGCGTCGGTGACGATCATGATCTTCATCGCGGCATTGTCCTGTAAGTATGGTTGTGTCAGGCAGTGGCCTTGGCCTTGCGCGACGTGGTCTCCGACGGCGCGGTGCGCATCACCGTCCAGTAGACGATCTTCAGTTCGCCTTCCATCGTTTCGACGAGCGCGGACAGGCTTTCGACCCAGTCGCCGTCGTTGCAATACAGCACGCCGTCGATATCGCGGATCTCGGCCTTGTGGATGTGGCCGCACACGACGCCGTCGCAGCCGCGGCGGCGCGCCTCGTCGGTCATCACGGTCTCGAACTGCGAGATGAAGTTGACCGCGTTCTTCACCTGGTGCTTCAGGTACTGCGACAGCGACCAGTACTGGAAGCCGAGCCGGCTGCGGATCCGGTTGAACCAGCGGTTCAGCACGAGGATCAGCGTGTAGAGCGTGTCGCCCAGGTACGCGAGCCATTTCGCGTGCTGGATCACGCCGTCGAACAGGTCGCCGTGCACGATCCACAAACGTTTGCCCGCGAGCGTCGTGTGGAACGCCTCGCCGCGCACCTGGATGTCGCCGAACGCGAGGTCGCAGAACTGCCGCGCGCCTTCGTCGTGGTTGCCGGGGATGTAGACGACTTGCGTGCCCTTGCGCGCCTTGCGCAGGACCTTCTGCACGACGTCGTTGTGCGCCTGCGGCCAGTACCAGCCTTTCTTCAACTGCCAGCCGTCGATGATGTCGCCGACGAGGTACAGGTACTCCGAATCGTTGTGACGCAGGAAGTCGAGCAGGTACGGCGCCTGGCAACCGCTCGAGCCGAGGTGGATGTCGGACAGCCAGATGGTGCGGTAGCGATGCGCGGACGGGTCGGGGTCGTCGTGCCGCGTGGTGTGCGCGGCAGGCGGTTCTTGCGACGCCAGGCCATCGGTTGCGGCCGCGCCGGACAGGAAAGCGGTGGCGGCGCGAGCGCCGAGCGGGTGACGGAACAGTGAGGTCGCGGACGTTTTCTGGCCCATGCATGACTCGCGCCGGTTGACATTACCGGCATTCCGCCATGCGGGCATGACTGTGCCATGACAGTCACGAGACGTTCTTATTACGACCTATGCAGCGTGTTTAGCAGTGAATGAACGGGCATTGCGTAATCTGCCGTACCGAACGGTCGGCGATTGTCTGGCAGGCGGGTCAGGCGAGGCGGGAAAGGCTTGAATGAGCCGATTTCGTCTGGCGAATTCGGCCTGTCAGCGCGGCATGGCAACGACGCGCGTGCGCGCGATCCGGTCGTGCGGAAACTGGCGGCCGGCATGCAGCCGGGCGGCGCCGGCCCACGCAACGATCCACGCGGCGGTGAGCGCCAGCGTGATGGGCACCGACAGGCCGAGGAGCGGATGCAGTGCGAGCGGCGGCAGGAACCACAGCCAGCCGAGCGCATAGCGCACGAGCGCGTGGCCGGCGCTCAGCGGCCGGCCGCTCGACGATTCGAGCCGTAGCCGCCAGGTCTTCATCGGCAGCGTCTGGCCGCCGTGGGTCCAGAACCAGACGAAGTACGCGCCGACGACGAGCGCGATCCACGCGGCGAGCAGGTTGTGATGGACGAGGCCGTTGCGCTGCTGCGTCGCGAGGCTGAACGCGAGCCCCGCGAAGAACACGACGCCGAACAGCAGTACGCCTTCGTAGAGCAGTGCGGCGAGGCGGCGCCGCACGGACGGCGCGGCGGCCGGAGTCTCGGGCGCGCGGGCGTTCGCCACGGCCGCTCAGGAGCCCTTGAACAGCGAAGGCGCGTCGGCGGGCGACACCGGTGCCACCGCAGCGGGCACCGACGCGGTGCCGGCCGTCGACGACGCGGGCACCGGCAGCGCCGCGGCGCCGGTCGAGGCGGGCGCCGGTGCGGCGGCCGTACCGCTTGCCGGGTGCTCGTGCGAATTGACGAGGCGGCGGACGTCACGGTCGGCGACGGTCGGAGGCGCGCTGACGACGCTCGGCCGGCGGCGGCGCTCGGCCGCGGCGAGACGTTCCTTCTGCTCCTCCGGGAGTTGCTGGTAGGCCTTCCACGCGCGCTCGCGCGCCTGCGCGGAAAGCTCCTTCGCGCTCTGGTAGTTCTCGCGCGCGACGCGGCGCTGCTCGGGCGTCATCCGCGCCCATTCGGACATCCGGTCCTGCAGGCGCTTTTGATCATCGGGCGTCAACTTCGCGAAACGCGACGCGATCTTCAGCCATTTGCGCTTGCGAGCGTCGCTGAAGCCGTCCCACTGGTCGGCGAACGGCGCGAGTGCCGCGTGCTGCGCCGGCGTGAGGCGCGCCCACGACAGCGGGCCGGTGGCGGCCGGCAGCGGCAGAGGCAGCGGCGGGAGGTCGGTGGTCAGCCCGGTCGCGGCCGATGCGGGCGCGGCAGGGCTGCTGGCCGCGGCGGTGGTCGTCGCGGGGGGCGGGTGGAATCGCGAATACGTGGCGACGTAGGAAACGGCGATCGCGATCACGCATCCGAAAAATACGGCCAGGCCGCGCTTCTGACTCACCCGTGCGATCCCCTCGTTATTGTCTGTTAGTGAGCGCGCGAAAGATACGCGTTGAACCCGTGATCGAGATACGCGTTGAGCGGCAGGTCGTCGCTGAGCATCGCCGCGTCGATGTCGGCGAGCTCGGCGGTGCGCTGCATGTCTTCCCAGTACGCGATGCCGATGAGTCCCGCGAGCAACAGCGCGAGCGGCCACGCGCGCAGCAGGCGGCGCGCGAACGACGTCTGCGGGCGGCTCGTGGGCGCCGGGCCGTAGGCGCCGGCCGCGCCGGCGAAGGCCGGCACGAACACCGGTGCGGTCGCGGGCTCGGGCTTCTTGCGCGCGAGCGCAGCCCGGCGGGCGACGGCCAGCCGATCGGTGGTCGCGGCAGGCAGTGCGGCCGCGCGCTCGTCCAGCGCGCGGCGCACCTTCAGCGCGAATTCGTGTTCTCGGTTTGCGGGAGCGGAGCTCATAGCGTGATTCCTTTGGCCTTGAGCGCTTGCGCCAGGGTATGGGTGGCTCGTGAGCAGTGCGTCTTGACACTGCCTTCGGAGCACCCCATTGCGGCGGCAGTCTCGGCGACATCCATATCTTCCCAATAACGCATCAGGAACGCTTCCCGTTGACGCGCCGGAAGTTTCTGGATTTCTTCGTCGATCAGGGCCAGAACCTGCTCTCTCTCGAGGCGGTGCTCGCTGCTCTCGACGCCCGCGTTATTGTCCGCGGATTCGAGCGTTTCGAGCGGGTCGAAGTCTTCGTCGTCGGTGTTGTTCAGCGACGAGAAGAGCGTGACCCATGTGTTGCGGACTTTCTGCCGGCGGAACCAGTCGTGGATCGCGTTCTGCAGGATCCGCTGAAAAAGCAGCGGCAACTCGGCCGCCGGCCGGTCGCCGTATTTCTCGGCCAGCTTGATCATCGCGTCCTGCACGATGTCGAGCGACGCATCGTCGTCACGCACCGCGTACGCAGCCTGCTTGAACGCGCGCCTTTCGACGCCCGCCAGAAAGTCGGCGAGTTCCTTGTCTGATGCCATTCCGTGAAGGTATGCGCTGCGGACCGCTGCGTGGTGTAAAAGGTCGAAAAATTTCGTAAAACCCGCGGATGCTAACAAATTTTCGCGCCGCTTGGCACCGGGTCGGGCGCCGCGCGTTGCGCGCGAGCCGCGGCGGCGGGGTGCCGGACGGCGCGCATGATGCGCTGCGGGATATTTTACTTGACGACCCAATCACGACCCGCTATCGTCAACGATTCGCAACATGAAGTGATGGTCTCATTTGAGGCTGGCCCAAGAAGCCCGCCCTTCAAACTGGACGCGCCGCTTGAACCCGAGCCACAAGCCCGGCAGAGAGCACCCGATCAATTTTTTGCCGAAAATTCGAAAGGTCGAAATGAACATGCCCAGCGCGGAATTCTCCACGTCGGAACCCCTTTCCCCTCCCGATAGCGACTCCATCGGCGCCACCGTGCTCATGAAGGCACTGGCCGACGAGAACGTCGAATTCATCTGGGGCTACCCCGGCGGCTCGGTTCTCTATATCTACGACGAGCTGTACAAGCAGGACAAGATTCAGCACGTGCTGGTGCGCCATGAACAGGCGGCCGTGCACGCAGCCGATGCCTATGCGCGTTCCACCGGCAATGTCGGCGTCTGTCTCGTGACGTCGGGCCCCGGCGTCACCAACGCGGTGACCGGCATCGCGACGGCATACATGGATTCGATCCCGATGGTCGTGATCAGCGGCCAGGTGCCGACTGCCGCGATCGGCCAGGATGCATTCCAGGAATGCGACACGGTCGGCATCACGCGTCCGTGCGTGAAGCACAACTTCCTCGTGAAGGACGTGCGCGACCTCGCGGAAACCGTCAAGAAGGCGTTCTATATCGCCCGCACGGGCCGTCCGGGCCCGGTGCTGATCGACATCCCGAAGGACATCTCGAAGACGCCGTGCCAGTACGAGCCCGTCAAGAGCGTGTCGCTGCGTTCGTACAACCCCGTCACGAAAGGCCATTCGGGCCAGATCCGCAAGGCCGTGTCGCTGCTGCTGACGGCGAAGCGTCCCTACATCTACACGGGTGGCGGCATCATCCTCGCCGATGCGTCGCGCGAACTGAACCAGTTCGCGGACCTGCTCGGCTACCCGGTCACGAACACGCTGATGGGCCTCGGCGGCTATCGCGCGTCGGACAAGAAATTCCTCGGCATGCTCGGCATGCACGGCACCTACGAAGCGAACATGGCGATGCAGCACTGCGACGTGCTGATCGCGATCGGTGCCCGCTTCGACGACCGCGTGATCGGCGATCCGGCGCACTTCGCGTCGCGTCCGCGCAAGATCATCCACATCGACATCGATCCGTCGTCGATCTCGAAGCGCGTGAAGGTCGATATCCCGATCGTCGGCGACGTGAAGGAAGTGCTGAAGGAGCTGATCGAGCAACTGCAGACGGCCGAGCATGGCCCCGACACCGAGGCGCTCGCGCAATGGTGGAAGGACATCGAGGGCTGGCGCTCGAAGGACTGCCTGAAGTTCGACCGCGAAAGCGAGATCATCAAGCCGCAGTACGTGGTCGAGAAGGCGTGGGAGCTGACGGACGGCAATGCGTTCGTGTGCTCGGACGTCGGCCAGCACCAGATGTGGGCCGCGCAGTTCTACCGTTTCAACAAGCCGCGTCGCTGGATCAACTCCGGCGGCCTCGGCACGATGGGCTTCGGCCTGCCGGCAGCGATGGGCGTCAAGATGGCGCACCCGGACGACGACGTGCTGTGCATCACGGGCGAAGGCTCGATCCAGATGTGCATCCAGGAACTTTCGACCTGCCTGCAGTACGACACGCCCGTGAAGATCATTTCGCTGAACAACCGCTACCTCGGCATGGTCCGCCAGTGGCAGCAGATCGAATACAGCAAGCGCTA
The DNA here is from genome assembly GCF_009362305.1 of Burkholderia sp. BE17. Classification (NCBI taxonomy): domain Bacteria; kingdom Pseudomonadati; phylum Pseudomonadota; class Betaproteobacteria; order Burkholderiales; family Burkholderiaceae; genus Burkholderia; species Burkholderia sp. BE17. The sequence continues at coordinate 46,927 of NZ_WHNU01000006.1, read as the reverse complement.
TTCGCATTCGTACATGGATGCGCTGCCCGATTTCGTGAAGCTCGCCGAAGCGTACGGCCATGTCGGCATGCGGATCGAAAAGACCTCGGATGTGGAGCCGGCGCTGAAGGAAGCGCTGCGCCTGAAGGATCGCACCGTGTTTCTCGACTTCCAGACCGATCCGACCGAAAACGTCTGGCCGATGGTACAGGCCGGCAAGGGCATCACCGAGATGCTGCTTGGATCGGAAGATCTGTAACGGCGCGACGCGCGCTTGAGCCCGATGCGGCCACCTTCACGAAGGGTGGTGCGGCACGCGGCGGCGCGCGGCGCGAGTGAATCGACACGGACACATTCTGGAAGAAGCGAACATGAGACACATCATTTCCGTCCTGCTGGAGAACGAACCGGGCGCGCTGTCGCGCGTGGTCGGTCTGTTTTCCGCACGCGGCTACAACATCGAAACCTTGACGGTGGCGCCGACCGAAGACCAATCGCTGTCGCGGCTCACCATCGTTTCCATTGGCTCCGACGACGTGATCGAACAGATCACGAAGCATCTGAACCGCCTGATCGAGGTGGTGAAAGTGGTGGACCTGACCGACGGTGCACACATCGAACGCGAGCTGATGCTGATCAAGGTGCGTGCAGTGGGCAAGGAGCGCGAAGAAATGAAGCGGATGTCGGACATTTTCCGCGGCCGCATCATCGACGTGACCGAAAAGACCTACACGATCGAATTGACGGGCGCGAGCGACAAGCTCGACGCATTCATCCAGGGGCTGGACGCGAGCGCGATCCTCGAGACCGTGCGCACCGGCAGCTCCGGCATCGGACGCGGCGAGCGCATCCTGAAGGTTTGATGCCGAAAATGCCGAAGAGGCACGCCGGGTGCGCCGTCATGTCCCGGCCCGCAGTACTCCATCCGAACGAATTGTTGAATTTTTGAATTAGCGAAGGAACCCATCATGAACGTTTTCTACGACAAAGACGCTGACCTCTCCCTCATCAAGGGCAAGCAAGTCACGATCATCGGCTACGGCTCGCAAGGCCATGCACACGCGCTGAACCTGAAGGAAAGCGGCGTGAACGTGACGGTCGGCCTGCGCAAGGGCGGCGCGTCGTGGAGCAAGGCCGAAAACGCCGGCCTGTCGGTCAAGGAAGTCGCGGAAGCGGTGAAGGGCGCGGACGTCGTGATGATGCTGCTGCCGGACGAGCAGATCGCCGACGTGTACGCGAAGGAAGTGCACGCGAACATCAAGCAGGGCGCGGCGCTCGCGTTCGCACACGGCTTCAACGTCCACTACGGCCAGGTGATCCCGCGCGCCGACCTCGACGTGATCATGATCGCGCCGAAGGCACCGGGCCACACCGTGCGCGGCACGTACTCGCAAGGTGGCGGCGTGCCGCACCTGATCGCGGTTGCGCAGAACAAGTCGGGCGCGGCACGCGACATCGCGCTGTCGTACGCGGCAGCGAACGGCGGCGGCCGTGCCGGCATCATCGAGACGAACTTCCGTGAAGAAACCGAAACCGACCTGTTCGGCGAGCAGGCCGTGCTGTGCGGCGGTACCGTCGAGCTGATCAAGGCAGGCTTCGAGACGCTGGTCGAAGCAGGCTACGCGCCGGAAATGGCGTACTTCGAGTGCCTGCACGAACTGAAGCTGATCGTCGACTTGATCTACGAAGGCGGCATCGCGAACATGAACTACTCGATCTCGAACAACGCCGAGTACGGCGAGTACGTGACGGGCCCGCGCGTCGTCACGGAAGAGACGAAGAAGGCGATGAAGCAGTGCCTGACCGACATCCAGACGGGCGAGTACGCAAAGAGCTTCATCCTCGAGAACAAGGCAGGCGCTCCGACGCTGCAGTCGCGCCGCCGCCTGACGGCCGAGCACCAGATCGAGCAGGTCGGCGCGAAGCTGCGCGCGATGATGCCGTGGATCGCGAAGAACAAGCTCGTCGACCAGTCGAAGAACTAAGCACCGCGTGCTGTTCCGGCCCTTCGAGTGGAGGGTCGGCATCAAAAAGCCGTCCGAAGGCAGCAGTGCCCCGGGCGGCTTTTGTTATGCTACGGGCTTTGCAATTCACCGAACACAGAACGAATCCATGAACTATCCTCATCCGATCATCGCGCGCGAAGGCTGGCCGTTCATCGCGATTGCTGCCGTCATCGCGCTGTTGATCCATGCCGTCGGGGGCTTCGGCTTCGCGTGGCCGTTCTGGCTGCTGCTCGCCTTCGTCGTCCAGTTCTTCCGCGATCCGCAGCGCCCGATCCCGGCGCAGCCGAACGCGGTGCTGTGCCCGGCGGACGGCCGCATCGTCGCGGTCGAGACCGCGCAGGATCCGTACGCGAACCGCGAAGCGCTGAAGATCAGCGTGTTCATGAATGTCTTCAACGTCCATTCGCAGCGTTCGCCGGTCGATGGCGCGATCACCAAGGTCGAGTACTTTCCGGGCGCGTTCCTGAACGCGGCGATCGACAAGGCGTCGACCGAGAACGAGCGCAACGCGGTCGTGATCCAGACGGCGAGCGGCAAGACCGTCACCGCCGTGCAGATCGCGGGCCTCGTCGCCCGCCGGATTCTCTGCTACGTGCGCGCCGGCGAGCCGCTGTCGCGCGGCCAGCGCTACGGTTTCATCCGCTTCGGTTCGCGCGTCGACGTGTACTTGCCGATCGGCAGCCGCGCGAAGGTGTCGATCGGCGAGAAGGTCTACGCGTCGTCGACGATCCTCGCCGAGCTCGAACAGTAAGCGGCGGGGCGCCACGATGGCCGCATTCAAACCGCGCCGGTCGCGCAACGGCTCCAGCCAGACGCCACGCCCGTTCCGCCGCAACAAGGGGATGGCACCCGATCCGGTGCCCATCGAGAGCCGCCGCGCTTCGCGCCAGCGGTTCCTGAAGACGCGCGGCATCTACCTGCTGCCGAACGCGTTCACGACCGCCGCGCTGTTCTGCGGTTTCTTCGCGGTCGTGCAGGCGATGAACGTGCGTTTCGAGATCGCCGCGATCGCGATTTTCGTCGCGATGGTGCTCGACGGGATGGACGGGCGCGTCGCGCGCATGACGCACACGCAGAGCGCGTTCGGCGAGCAGTTCGACAGCCTGTCGGACATGGTGTCGTTCGGCGTCGCGCCCGCGCTCGTGATGTACGAGTGGGTGCTGAAGGATCTCGGCCGCTGGGGCTGGCTCGCCGCGTTCGTCTACTGCTCGGGCGCCGCGCTGCGCCTCGCGCGCTTCAATACGAACATCGGCGTCGTCGATAAACGCTTCTTCCAGGGGCTGCCGAGCCCGGCCGCCGCTGCGCTGATCGCGGGCTTCGTATGGCTCGCGACGGACAACCGCGTGCCGATGAAACTCGGCTGGCTGCCGTGGGTCGCGTTCGTGCTGACGATCTACGCGGGCGTGACGATGGTGTCGAACGCGCCGTTCTATAGCGGCAAGGCGCTCGACGTGCGGCACCGCGTGCCGTTCGCGGCGATCCTGCTGGTCGTCGTCGCGTTCGTGCTCGTGTCGTCCGACCCGCCGCTGATGCTGTTCTGCCTGTTCGTGCTGTACGGGTTGTCCGGCTACGTGTTCTGGGCCTACATGGCGATCCGCGGGCGCGCGAATCCGGCGCGCTCGTCGCAGCGCGATCACTGACGCGCGATCTGCCCGGAAACGGCGGCCTCGGGGCCGCCGTTTTCATTTGCCCCTTTTTCAAGCCGGGCCGCCGGACTCCCGGGTGCCGTCCGATTGCGCGCCCAGCGGAATGCCGCTATAGTCTTCGGCATGACTGCATTTCCCCGCCTCTCCCTCCTTCTAGCCGGTGCGCCGCTACGCGCGCTAGCTTTGGCGCGCCTGCCGCGCTGACCGTTCTCGCCCTCCGTCAAGCCTCGTCTGTTGTTGAGCGTCGCCAGCGGTGGCGCGATCTCGTTGCGTTTGACTTCCGTATAAAGAGCCCTGGAGCCCCCCATGACAGACAAGCTGATCATTTTCGATACGACGTTGCGTGACGGCGAGCAATCGCCCGGTGCGTCGATGACGAAGGAAGAGAAAATCCGCATCGCCAAAAACCTCGAGCGGATGAAGGTCGACGTGATCGAGGCCGGTTTCGCGGCCAGCTCGAACGGCGATTTCGACGCGATCCACACGATCGCCGGTCTCGTGAAGGACAGCACGGTCTGTTCGCTGGCGCGGGCCAACGACAAGGACATCCAGCGCGCGGCCGACGCGCTGAAGCCGGCCAACAGCTTCCGGATCCACACGTTCATCGCGACGTCGCCGCTGCACATGGAGAAGAAGCTGCGGATGACGCCCGACCAGGTGTTCGAGCAGGCGCGCCTCGCGGTGCGTTTCGCGCGCAAGTTCACCGACAACGTCGAATTCTCGCCGGAAGACGGCAGCCGCTCCGACATGGATTTCCTGTGCCGCGTGCTGGAAGCCGTGATCGCCGAAGGCGCGACGACGATCAACATCGCCGACACCGTCGGCTACGGCGTGCCGGAGCTCTACGGCAACCTCGTGAAGACGCTGCGCGAGCGCATTCCGAACTCGGACAAGGCGATCTTCTCGGTGCACTGCCATAACGACCTCGGGATGGCCGTCGCGAACTCGCTCGCGGGCGTGAAGATCGGCGGTGCGCGTCAGGTCGAGTGCACGATCAACGGTCTCGGCGAGCGCGCGGGCAATACGTCGCTCGAAGAAATCGTGATGGCCGTGAAGACGCGCAAGGATTACTTCGGTCTCGACGTCGGCATCGACACCACGCAGATCGTGCCGACGTCGAAGCTCGTGTCGCAGATCACCGGTTTCGTCGTGCAGCCGAACAAGGCGGTGGTCGGCGCGAACGCGTTCGCGCACGCGTCGGGCATCCACCAGGACGGCGTGCTGAAGGCGCGCGACACCTACGAGATCATGAGAGCGGAAGACGTGGGCTGGTCCGCGAACAAGATCGTGCTCGGCAAGCTGTCGGGCCGCAACGCGTTCAAGCAGCGCCTGCAGGAGCTTGGCGTATCGCTCGACAGCGAAGCGGAACTGAACGCGGCGTTCATGCGCTTCAAGGATCTGGCCGACCGCAAGGCCGAGATCTTCGACGAGGACATCATCGCGATCGTGTCCGAGGAATCGGCATTCGCTCACGAGCAGGAACACTTCAAGTTCGTGTCGCTGTCGCAGCGTTCGGAAACGGGCGAGCAGCCGCAGGCGAAAATCGTGTTCGCCGTCGAAGGCAAGGAAGTGACCGGCGAGGCGCGCGGCAACGGTCCGGTCGACGCGACGTTCAACGCGATCGAGGGCGAAGTCGGCAGCGGTTCCGAACTGCTGCTGTACTCGGTGAACGCAATCACGACCGGCACGCAGGCGCAGGGCGAAGTGACCGTCCGGCTGTCGAAGAGCGGGCGGATCGTCAACGGCGTCGGCACCGATCCGGACATCGTCGCCGCGTCCGCCAAGGCGTACATCGCCGCGCTGAACAAGCTGCATTCGAAGGACGACAAGCTCAACCCGCAGCGCTCGTAAGCGCCGCGCGTAGCGCATCACCGAAACGCCCCGTGCGGCCCTGCGCCGCCGGGGCGTTGTTTCATCTGTCGCTCATTCGGCGGCCGGCGCGCGGAACAGCCAGCGGCGCGCGGCCGGGCGGGGCGCCGGGTTGCGTCGGCGGAACTCGACCGCGATTCCGCGCCGCGGCGCATCGGCGACGAACGCGTCGACCAGTTCGAGCACGTCGTGATCGATGTAGTCGGCGCGCGTCGCGTCGATGATGACCGCCGCCCGGTCCGGAATGTGCCGCAGGTGGTGCTTGACCTGCACCTTGCCGAGAAACGACACGTCCTTGCGGAACGACAGCAGGAAGTGATCGTCGTGCTGAGCGAGCGTGACGGGGCTCTTCAGGTTCGCGACGGCGACCGCCAGCACGCTGCATGCGAGGCCGAGCGCGATGCCGAACAGCAGGTCGACCGCGAGCACGCCGGCGATCGTTGCGGCGAACGGCACGAACGCGGCCGGCCCCTGCTTCATCACCGAGCGGAACAGCGCCGGTTTCGCGAGCTTGAAGCCGGTATGGATCAGGATCGCGGCGAGGCTCGCGAGCGGGATCAGGTTGATCAGGCCGGTGAGCGCGAACACGCTCGCGAGCAGCAGCATCCCGTGGACGATCGCCGACATCCGGCTTTGCGCGCCCGCATTGACGTTGACCGAGCTGCGCACGATCACCGACGTGATCGGCAGGCCGCCGAACGCGCCCGCGACGAGATTGCCGACGCCCTGGGCCTTCAGTTCGCGGTCGGGCTGGGTGGGCCGGCGCTTCGGGTCGATCTGCTCGACCGCTTCGAGGCTCAGCAGCGTCTCGAGGCTTGCGACGACCGCGAGCGTGATCGCGACGCGCCAAACGTCCGGATTGACGAGCTGCGCGAAGTTCGGGCCGAGCTCCGCGTGCTTGAGCGATGCCGCGAAGGCCGCGAACGATCCGAGCTCGGGCAGCGTCACGCGATGGGCGGCGTCCGGCGCGACCGACGGCGCGACGAAGCCAAGCACGAGCGTCGCGCCGATGCCCAGCACGACGACCGCGAGCGGCGCGGGGACCGAACGCACCAGAGCGAAGCGGCGCAGCGCGGGCGTGTCCCACACGATCAGCAGCGCGAGCGATGCGAGCGCGATGGCCGTGGCGGCCCACGCGACCGGCAGGCCCGGCCAGTTCGCAAACGATTGCGCGGTCGAGCCGCCGATGCCGAATGCGAACGGAATCTGCTTCACGATCAGCAGCAGGCCGATCGCGGCGAGCATGCCCTTGATGACGGGCGACGGCACGTAGGCGGCGAAACGGCCGGCGCGCAGCATGCCGAACCCGAACTGCAGCACGCCGGACAGCAGCACCGCGAGCAGGAACGCGGAGAAGCTGCCGAGTTGCGCGATCCCTTCGACGACGATCACGACGAGGCCGGCGGCCGGCCCGCTGACCGACAGCGACGAGCCGCTCAGCAGCGCGACGACGATGCCGCCGACGATGCCGGATACGAGCCCGGCGAACGGCTCGACGCCGGACGCATTGGCGATACCGAGACAGAGCGGCAGCGCGACGAGGAAAACGACGATGCCGGCGACGATGTCGCGCGGCAGGGTGGACAGGCGCTCGTTCAGTTTCATGGTTGGGGCGATTTCATTGGCGTAAAGGGGATGAATCAGCCGAGCGCGGCGGCCGTTGCGGGCTGCACGGGTTCGACGTCGCCGGGCAGCGTCGCGTAGCCGGAATCGAGTTCCTGCAGGCGGCCGTCGGCGAGCGAAAAGATCCAGCCGTGCACGAGCGGCGGCCGTTCCCGGCCGCGCACGATCGGCGACGCGCGCAGCAGCCGCACCTGTTCGAGCACGTTCAGCTCGGCGAGGCGGTCCGCAGCGGCCGTGTCGTCGAGTCCGTCGAGCGTGTCGCGATGGCGCCGCGCGAGCGCGCAGAGCGGTGCGATGCGGCGCGCGACGTGCGGCAGCTCGGACGGCGGCGGCAGCAGCGACGCGCGCACGCCGCCGCACCCGTAGTGTCCGCACACGATCACGTGGTCGACCTGCAGCACACGCACCGCGTACTCGAGCACGCTGGCGGAATTGTCGTCGTCGGGATGGAACAGGTTCGCGATGTTGCGATGGACGAACAGCTCGCCGGGCGCGCAGTGCGTGATGGTTTCGGCGGGCACGCGGCTGTCCGAGCAGCCGATCCACAGCACGCGCGGATTCTGGCCGCGCGCGAGCGCGTCGAAAAAGCCGGGCGTGTGTTCGCGCGTTTCGCGGGCCCACGCGATGTTGGCGACCAGCATGCTCTTGGGATGGTTCATGAGGACTCCTTTATGACAAAGGCAAATAAATATCGACCGAAATGGCGCAATAGGATTCTTTCTAATTTGAAAGGTTGAATTTCGACCGATATTAGGGGTATGCCCTAGCACTGCGGAGCATTGAAACAAATTGTTTCAAATTGGTTTGGCGTAGTGCATCGCATGCACCAACTCAACGCATGACATGCATTGCACATGCCTGTTTCCACGCACAGGCCCGTATGGCGGGGATTTCAGCGTGTCGCCATCGAACCGTCATCGATCGGAAAAGATTTCCGTCGTATTTTCTGGATTAATCGGATGGCGGAAAAAAGGAAATGGCCATTCACGCAATAATTCGTGAATGGCCATTGTGAGAATTGCGCGTAAATGCGTAATCGGTCAGAACATGTTGCGGCGATCGGGATCGTGCAGCGGGTCCGGCGTTTTCTGTGTGATGCGCAGGATGCCCTGCGGATCGAAGTAGAAGCTGTACATCATGTACCAGACGTTGTCCTCGAGATACCGGTACGTCCACACCTCGCGCTTCATCAGCGGGAAGTAGGATGTCTCGACGGGGCGTCCGAAATTGACGAGGACATCGGTCTTCGTCCACTTGCCGATCTCCGCACGATAGAACTCGCTCGGCTGCAGCACCTGGCGTACGTTGACGATCTTGTGGGCCGCGTCGACGTCGGCCGCGACCGTGACCTCGCCCATCGGCTGGGTCGGCCACATCAGGCGCTTGCCGCCGCCGGGCAGGTCGTAGATCTCGCGCGGCGGGCCCATGCGCGCGACGATCGCCGACTCGTCCTGGCCGGCCTGGTATTGCTGCCACGGTTGTGCGCAACCGGCCAGCAGCGCGGCGGCACAGGCGAGCAGCACCGGCAGGCGCGCGGGAATGCGTATGCGCATGGGATTCTCCAGAATACGGAAACAAGTTCCGTTTTATCACGGACGGCGCGCGACGGCACATCGCGCTGAAAAAATCGGTACGGATCGCCGGCGCTGTCGCGCTTGCGGCCGGCAGGGGCGCCGGCCTATGATCCGCGCTTCTCGGGCAGATCGAAGGGCAGGTAGCCGATGCAGGGGTGGAAGCGATGCGCGCTCGCGTTGAGCGCGGGGTGGATGCTGGTGTCGTCCGCGTTTGCCGGCGGCGAGCCGGTGCGGATCGCGCTGATCGAAGGGATGTCGGGCCCGTTCGCGAACGCGGGCGCGGCGGTCGAGCGCAACCTGCGCTTCGGCATCGAGCGGGTCAACGCGGCGGGCGGCGTGAAGCTGCGCGACGGCGCGCATCCGCTCGAACTCGTCGTGCTCGACAGCAAGGGCAGCCCGGAGGAGGCGCTCGTGCAGTTGCGCGCGGCCGCGGACCGGCATATCGGTTTCGTCGCGCAGGGCAACAGTTCGGCCGTCGCGGCAGCGCTCGTCGCGGCGCTCGACAAGCTGAACGCACGCGATCCGGACAACCGGATGCTGTTCCTCAACTATTCGGCCGACGACCCGGCGCTGACCGGCGCGCGCTGCAGTTTCTGGCATTTCCGCTTCGACGCGCACGCGGGGATGCGGATGGCCGCGCTCGCGGACGTGATGGCGCGCGACCGCGCGCTGCGCAAGGTCTATCTGCTGAACCAGGACTACAGTTTCGGCCACGACGTCAGCACGCTCGCGCGGCAGGCGCTGGCCGCGCGGCGCCCGGACGTGACGATCGCCGGCGATGAATTCCACCCGATCGGCCGGATCAAGGATTTCTCGCCGTATATCGCGAAGATCCGCGCGAGCGGCGCGGACGCCGTCGTGACCGGCAACTGGGGCAACGACCTCACGCTGCTCGTGAAGGCGGCGCGCGAGCAGGGGCTGAATGCGAAGTTCTATACGTTCTACGGCAACAGCCTCGGCGCGCCGGCCGCGCTCGGCGATGCGGGCGTCGGGCGGGTCGTCGCCGTGGCGGACTGGCACCCGAACGCGGGCGGCGCGAAATCCGACGCGTTCTACCGCGCGTTCCGGACCCGTTTCCCGGCCGCGCAGGACGACTATCCGGTGCGGCGGATGAGCCTGATGATCGAAATGCTGGCCACCGCGATGAACCGTGCCGGGTCGGCCGACCCCGTTGCGGTCGCGCGTGCGCTCGAGGGCCTGTCGTTCGACGACGGCTTCCATGCGTCGCGGATGCGCGCACAGGATCATCAGTTGATCCAGCCCCTTTACGTGATGGAGATGGACAAGGTCGGCAAGCCGGGGGTGCGCTTCGATAACGAGGGTTCGGGCTACGGCTTCCGGACGGTGCTGGCGGCGCCGGCGCAGCGCACGGAAATGCCGTCGACCTGTTCGATGACGCGCCCGTGACAGGGGCGGTAGGAACGGTGTGGAGTTGTGTTACAATGCCCGCCGGTTGTAAGTCACGGCACGGCCATTCTTCCGTGTCCGCTTGTTCAGTTAGAAAGTAGGAAACTAAGGAAATCACATGTCTGTTGCAGATATCAAGAAGTCGGAAGTCGTTGCTCAGTTCGCCCGCGGTACCAACGACACGGGGTCGCCCGAAGTCCAGGTCGCACTGCTGACCGCACGTATCGTCGAACTGACGGGTCACTTCAAGACCCACGCGAAGGATCACCACAGCCGCCGCGGCCTGCTGCGCATGGTTAGCCGCCGCCGCAAGCTGCTCGACTACCTCAAGGGCAAGGATGCCGACCGTTACCGCGCACTGATCGAGAAGCTGGGTCTGCGTAAGTAATCGAGGCGATTGCCGCCAGCAAGATGCCTGTGTCAGTCCGCTGATACAGGCATTTTGTTTTTGCGCGGTGCGTAGCGTCACACGCATCGCAGGCTGTCAGGCACGTTCGTGCCGGGCTGCCGCAACGGCTGATACCGGGGTCGGGATTTGTGTCATTCCAGCGCGTCGCTGCTCGAGCGCCGCGCTGGAATGGCATAAAAAACACACCTTGCTCCGGGTGATTCGGTCGGGACGCCGCCGCGCGGGATGGCCTGTGCGGCGAATGAAATGCATGAATTCAAAGGAGCAACCATGTCCATGTTCAACAAGGTCGTGAAGGAATTCCAGTGGGGCCAGCACAAGGTGCGCCTCGAAACCGGTGAAGTCGCTCGCCAGGCAAGCGGCGCCGTGATCGTCGACGTCGAAGACACCGTCGTGCTGGCAACCGTCGTCGGCGCGAAGTCGGCGAAGCCGGGCCAGGACTTCTTCCCGCTGACCGTCGACTACCTCGAAAAGACCTACTCGGCAGGCAAGATCCCGGGCGGCTTCTTCCGCCGCGAAGGCCGTCCGTCGGAGCACGAGACGCTGACGTCGCGCCTGATCGACAGACCGCTCCGCCCGCTGTTCCCGGAAGGCTTCTACAACGAAGTCCAGGTCGTGATCCACGTGCTGTCCGTGAACCCGGAAATCCCTGCGGACATCCCCGCGCTGATCGGCGCATCGGCTGCGCTCGCCGTGTCGGGCCTGCCGTTCAACGGCCCGGTCGGTGCCGCGCGCGTCGCGTACATCGACAACGCCTACGTGCTGAACCCGACGCGTGACCAGATCAAGGCATCGAGCCTTGACCTCGTCGTCGCGGGTACGGAACGCGCGGTGCTGATGGTCGAGTCGGAAGCCGACCAACTGTCGGAAGACGTGATGCTGGGCGCCGTGGTGTTCGGCCACGAGCAGATGCAAGTGGCGATCGACGCGATCCACGAACTGGTGCGCGAAGGCGGCAAGCCCGAGTGGGACTGGCAGCCGGCGCCGAAGAACGAGGCGCTGATCGCACGCGTGACCGAGCTGGCGCAGAACGACCTGCTCGCCGCTTACCAGCTCCGCGACAAGCAGGCTCGCTCGACGAAGCTGAAGGAAGTCTATTCGGCGACTTCGGCGAAGCTCGAGGAAGACGCACTGGCGGCCGGCACGGTTGCTGCCGACAAGGCTACCGTCGGCAACGTGCTGTTCGACATCGAGGCAAAGATCGTCCGTTCGCAGATCCTGAACGGCGAGCCGCGCATCGACGGCCGCGACACGCGCACCGTGCGCCCGATCGAGATCCGCACCGGCGTGCTGCCGCGCACCCACGGCTCGGCGCTGTTCACGCGCGGCGAGACGCAGGCGCTGGTCGTCGCGACGCTCGGCACGAAGGGTGACGAGCAGATCATCGACGCGCTCGAAGGCGAGTACCGCGAGCGCTTCATGCTCCACTACAACATGCCCCCGTTCGCGACCGGCGAAACGGGCCGCGTCGGCTCGCCGAAGCGCCGCGAAATCGGCCACGGCCGCCTCGCGAAGCGCGCGCTGGTCAAGTGCCTGCCGAGCGCCGACGAATTCGGCTACTCGATCCGCGTCGTGTCGGAAATCACCGAATCGAACGGTTCGTCGTCGATGGCATCGGTGTGCGGCGGCTGCCTCGCGCTGATGGACGCCGGCGTGCCGATGAAGGCGCACGTCGCGGGCATCGCGATGGGCCTGATCCTCGAAGGCAACAAGTTCGCGGTGCTGACCGACATCCTCGGCGACGAAGATCACCTCGGCGACATGGACTTCAAGGTGGCCGGCACGGAGCAAGGCGTGACGGCGCTGCAGATGGACATCAAGATCCAGGGCATCACGAAGGAAATCATGCAGGTCGCGCTCGCGCAGGCGAAGGAAGGCCGCATGCACATCCTCGGCAAGATGACGTCGGCGGTCTCGGGTGCGAACACGCAACTGTCGGAATTCGCGCCGCGCATGATCACGATCAAGATCAACCCGGAAAAGATCCGCGACGTGATCGGCAAGGGCGGTTCGGTGATCCGCGCGCTGACGGAAGAAACGGGTACGACCATCGACATCTCGGACGACGGCGTCGTGACGATCGCGAGCACGAACAGCGACGGCATGGCCGAAGCGAAGAAGCGCATCGAGAACATCACGGCCGAGATCGAAGTCGGCCAGGTGTACGAAGGCACGGTGCTGAAGCTGCTCGATTTCGGTGCGATCGTGAACCTGCTGCCGGGCAAGGACGGCCTGCTGCACATCTCGGAAATCGTCAACGAGCGCGTGAAGGACATCAACGACTACCTGAAGGAAGGCCAGCAGGTCAAGGTCAAGGTGATCCAGACGGACGAGAAGGGTCGTGTGCGTCTGTCGGCAAAGGCGCTGCTGAATGAAGCAGCGGCGGCGTCGCAGTCGGACGCGCCGCCGCAGCAGTAAGCGGGCAGGCGGACCAACGGCCGGCAGCGCGAAAGCGCGCCGGCCGTTTTTTCTGTAGCATCGTTGTGCGGCGCAGCAGCGCCGGCGAGGCGTCCGTGCTACGCGCACGGGCGCGCCATCCGATTCCGATCCTGGAGCCACCGTCACCATGAAAGCCATCGAAATCACCGAATTCGGCGCCCCCGACGTGCTGAAGCTTGCGGAGCGTCCGCGCCCCGAACCGAAGCGCGGCGAGGTGCTGATCAAGGTGGCGGCTTCCGGCGTGAACCGGCCCGACGTATTCCAGCGCAAGGGCGCCTATGCGCCGCCGCCGGGCGCGTCGGACCTGCCGGGCCTCGAGGTCGCGGGCGAGATCGTCGGCGGCGACCTGTCCGATGCCGCGCTGAACCCGTTCGGTCTGAAGCTCGGCGATCGCGTGTGTGCGCTGCTCGCGGGCGGCGGTTATGCCGAGTATGCGGTCGCGCCGTTGCCGCAATGCCTGCCGGTGCCCGACGGGCTCACCGATATCGAGGCCGCGTCGCTTCCCGAAACGTTCTTCACCGTATGGAGCAACGTGTTCGACCGTGCGCAGCTCGGCGCGGGCGAGGGTGGCGAGCAGGAGACGCTGCTCGTGCAGGGCGGCTCGAGCGGCATCGGCGTGACGGCGATCCAGATCGCGCATGCGCTCGGTTTTCGCGTGTTCGCGACGGCCGGCACCGCCGACAAGTGCCGTGCGTGCGAGGCGCTTGGCGCGGAGCGCGCAATCAACTACAAGACCGAAGACTTCGTCGAGGTCGTGAAGTCGCTGACGCACGATCGCGGCGTCGACGTGATCCTTGACATGGTGGCGGGTTCGTACGTGCCGCGCGAGCTGTCCGCGCTCGCGGACGGCGGCCGTCTCGTGCTGATCGCGCTGCTCGGCGGTGCGAAGGCCGACGTCAACCTGAGCGAGATCCTGCGGCGCCGGCTGACGGTCACGGGTTCCACGCTGCGGCCGCGCCCGGTCGAGTTCAAGGCGCGCATCGCCGCGCAACTGAAGGCGCGCGTGTGGCCGCTGATCGCGGACGGCCGCATCAAGCCGGTGATCTATCGCGTGCTGCCGGCCGCGGAAGCCGCGCAGGCGCATGCGCTGATGGAAAGCAGCGAGCACACCGGCAAGATCGTGCTCGATTGGGGTACGAACGCCTGACGGCCCATGCGGCCGGGCTTGACATGCGCGGTTTGACCGGTTCAAGCCGCGCGCAGTAAAATCGCCGGTTTGCTTCGCCAGATCAAACCTGACGGCCGGTTTCCGGCGCGTCAATGACACAGCGGTGACGAGACAGACACGATGTCGAAACAGAGAACTAAGCGGGTGATCGGCAACTGGAAGATGCACGGCCGGCTGGCCGGCAACCAGGCGTTGTTGAACGAAGTGGTGCAGGGCGCGGGCGCGGTGGCGGCCGAAACGTCGGTCGGCGTGTGCGTGCCGTTCCCGTATCTCGCGCAGGTTCAGGCGCAGCTCGACGGCGGCCGTGTCGCCTGGGGCGCGCAGGACGTGTCCGCGCACGAACAGGGCGCGTTCACCGGCGAAGTGGCGGCCGCGATGGTTGCGGAATTCGGTGCGCGCTATGCGATCGTCGGCCACTCGGAGCGTCGCGCGTATCACGGCGAGCGCAACGAGACGGTCGCGGCGAAGGCGCAGCGCGCGCTCGCGGCCGGCCTCACGCCGGTCGTGTGCGTCGGCGAGACGCTCGACGAGCGCGAGTCGGGCGCGACCGAGCAGGTCGTCGGTGCGCAGCTCGACGCGGTGCTGGCCGTGCTGACGGCCGACGAGGCTGCACGTATCGTCGTCGCGTACGAGCCGGTCTGGGCGATCGGCACGGGCAAGAGCGCGACGTCGGCGCAGGCACAGGACGTGCACGCGTTCCTGCGTGCGCGTCTCGCGGCAAAGGGCGCGGCTGACGTGTCCGTGCTGTACGGCGGCAGCGTGAAGCCGGACAACGCGGAAGAGCTGTTTGCGCAGCCGGACATCGACGGTGGCCTGATCGGCGGCGCGTCGCTGAAGGCGGAAGATTTCCTGGCGATCTGCCGGGCCGCGCGTTGAGCGGTCCGCGATCGAATTGAACCATGACGGCGGCCGGTCGATCCGGTCGCCTGATCCAATCGGGTGGGTGTGATGCTGTTATTCAAGACGCTGATTATTGTGGTGCAGGTACTGTCTGCACTCGGTGTGATTGGTCTCGTGCTGTTGCAGCACGGCAAGGGTGCCGACATGGGCGCCGCATTCGGCAGCGGCGCGTCGGGCAGCCTGTTCGGTGCGACGGGCTCGGCGAACTTCCTGTCGCGCACGACGGGCATTCTCGCGACGATCTTTTTTATCGCGACGCTCGCGCTGACGTACCTCGGTTCGTACAAGTCGACGCCGTCGGCAGGCGTGCTCGGCGCGGCAGCGACCGCACCGGCATCGGCGCCTGCAGCGTCGACGCCGGCTGTTGCGGCATCCGCTGCCGCGGGTTCGGCGGCAAGCGCGCCGGGCCAGGATGTCCCGAAATAAAAGGTCAAATTTTTTGCGTTTGTGCGTTGAACAATTCCGGAAGTCGGGTTAGAATTTAATTCTTGAAGCGATTCGCGGGAAACAAGCAGCACAACCCGAGTTGCATGCAGTGCCGACGTGGTGAAATTGGTAGACACGCTATCTTGAGGGGGTAGTGGCGAAAGCTGTGCGAGTTCGAGTCTCGCCGTCGGCACCAAAGTTGCTCAATGCCAGCCGCTTCCAGTGGCTGGCATTTTTCATTTGTGGGGTGTGCTTGCGATTGTCTTGCGATCGCCTGTACTCCGAAATGATTCCTTCCGCCGGAAGTGGTATTCTCCGGACGCTCAGAACCAACCGATAGAGGATTGCCTTGAACCTCGCAGCCTATTACCCCGTCTTGTTGTTCCTCCTCGTGGGCACTGGTTTAGGTATAGCGCTGGTCAGCATCGGCAAGCTCCTTGGTCCCAACAAGCCGGACGTCGAGAAGAACGCACCATACGAGTGCGGCTTCGAAGCCTTTGAAGACGCCCGGATGAAATTCGACGTCCGGTATTACCTCGTCGCCATCCTGTTCATCATCTTCGATCTCGAAACCGCATTCCTGTTTCCGTGGGGCGTCGCGCTCCGGGATATCGGCTGGCCGGGTTTCATCGCAATGATGATTTTCCTGCTCGAATTCCTGCTGGGCTTTGCCTATATCTGGAAGAAAGGCGGGCTCGACTGGGAGTGATGGGTTAATCGCCGGTTTGCATGGGCGGCCACGCTCGGTCGCTCGTCTGGAGTGGAAAGCAAATGAGTATCGAAGGGGTCTTGAAGGAAGGGTTTGTCACCACGACGGCTGACAAGCTGATCAACTGGACGCGTACCGGCTCGCTGTGGCCGATGACGTTCGGGCTCGCGTGTTGCGCCGTCGAGATGATGCATGCGGGCGCGGCCCGTTACGATCTGGACCGGTTCGGCGTCGTGTTTCGTCCGAGTCCGCGTCAGTCGGACGTGATGATCGTCGCCGGCACGCTCTGCAACAAGATGGCGCCCGCGCTGCGCCGCGTGTACGACCAGATGGCCGAGCCGCGCTGGGTGATCTCGATGGGGTCGTGCGCGAACGGCGGTGGTTATTACCACTACTCGTACTCGGTGGTCCGCGGCTGCGACCGGATCGTGCCGGTCGACGTCTACGTGCCGGGCTGCCCGCCCACGGCCGAGGCGCTGGTCTACGGCGTGATCCAGCTTCAGGCGAAGATCCGCCGCACCAATACCATCGCCCGTCAATAAAGCCCCGAGCGTCCCCTCAATATGGCAAGCAAAATCGAGATTCTCAAGGCAAACCTCGAAGCCGCGCTCGGCGCGCGCGTGGTGAGCCTCACCGAAGCGATCGGTGAACTGACGCTCGTCGTGAAGGCGAGCGATTACCTCGAAGTCGCAAAGACGCTGCGCGACGATCCGAAGCTCCGTTTCGAGCAACTGATCGACCTCTGCGGCGTCGACTACCAGACCTTCGGCGACGGCGCCTACGACGGCCCGCGCTTCGCGGCCGTGTCGCACCTGCTGTCGGTCACGAACAACTGGCGCCTGCGCCTGCGCGCGTTCGCGCCGGACGACGACCTGCCGATCGTGGCATCGCTGGTCGACATCTGGACCTCCGCGAACTGGTACGAGCGCGAAGCGTTCGACCTGTACGGCATCGTGTTCGAAGGCCACCCCGACCTGCGCCGCATCCTCACCGACTACGGCTTCATCGGCCACCCGTTCCGCAAGGACTTCCCGGTGTCGGGTTATGTCGAAATGCGTTACGACCCGGAAGAGAAGCGGGTCGTGTACCAGCCGGTGACGATCGAGCCGCGCGAAATCACGCCGCGCGTGATCCGCGAGGATCGCTATGGCGGTCTGAAACATTAAGGGGGCGTCATGGCAGAAATCAAGAACTACACGCTCAACTTCGGCCCGCAGCACCCGGCAGCGCACGGCGTGCTGCGCCTCGTGCTCGAGCTCGACGGCGAAGTCATCCAGCGTGCCGATCCGCACATCGGCCTGCTGCACCGCGCGACCGAAAAGCTCGCGGAATCCAAGACCTTCATCCAGTCCGTGCCGTACATGGATCGTCTCGACTACGTGTCGATGATGGTCAACGAGCACGGTTATGTGCTCGCGATCGAAAAGCTGCTCGGCATCGACGTGCCGGAGCGCGCGCAGTACATCCGCGTGCTGTTCGACGAGATCACGCGCGTGCTGAACCACCTGATGTGGATCGGCGCGCATGCACTCGACGTCGGTGCGATGGCCGTGTTCCTGTACGCATTCCGCGAACGCGAAGACCTGATGGACGTGTACGAGGCGGTGTCCGGCGCGCGGATGCACGCGGCGTACTATCGTCCGGGCGGCGTCTACCGCGACCTGCCTGACGCGATGCCTCAATACAAGGCGTCGAAGATTCGCAACGAGAAGGCGCTCGCGAAGATGAACGAAGCGCGCAGCGGCTCGGTGCTCGACTTCATCGACGATTTCTTCACGCGCTTCCCGAAGTGCGTCGACGAATACGAAACGCTGCTCACCGACAACCGGATCTGGAAGCAGCGTCTGGTCGGGATCGGCGTGGTCAGCCCCGAACGTGCGCTGCAGATGGGCCTGACGGGCCCGATGCTGCGCGGCTCGGGCATCGCATGGGATCTGCGCAAGAAGCAGCCGTACGAAGTGTACGATCGCATGGATTTCGACGTGCCGGTCGGCGTGAACGGCGATTGCTACGACCGCTATCTGGTGCGCGTCGAAGAAATGCGCCAGTCGATCCGTATCGCGAAACAGTGTATTGAGTGGCTCCGCAAGAATCCGGGCCCGGTGATGACGGACAATCACAAGGTTGCACCGCCGTCGCGCGTCGGCATGAAGACCAACATGGAAGACTTGATTCACCACTTCAAGCTCTTCACCGAAGGTTTCCATGTTCCGGAAGGTGAAGCGTACGCGGCGGTCGAGCATCCGAAGGGCGAGTTCGGCATCTACCTCGTGTCGGACGGTGCCAACAAGCCGTATCGCCTCAAGATTCGCGCACCGGGTTTTGCGCACCTGGCGTCGCTCGACGAAATGGCGCGCGGTCACATGATCGCCGACGCCGTCACGATCATCGGTACGCAGGACATCGTGTTCGGCGAAATCGACCGCTAATGGTTGCGCCGCCCGCGAGCGCGGGCGGCGAGCAGTAAGTCACATGCGATGCGCGCTTAACCGGCGCGGCTTCGCAAGCTGTCAACAGAGTGAGCGCCAGGTCTGTCGTCCATGCACCCCAGTGTGCGGCAGGTTGTCCGTTCGGTAGGAATTGAAAGAGTCGTGTCTGAAAATGATCTCAGCTGAAGGCCTGAAGGAAATCGATCGCGCGTTGACGAAGTATCCCGCCGATCAGAAACAGTCCGCCGTGATGTCGGCGTTGGCCGTTGCTCAGGAAGAGCACGGCTGGCTGTCGCCCGAACTGATGCAGTTCGTTGCGGACTATCTCGGCATGCCTGCCGTCGCCGTGCAGGAAGTCGCGACGTTCTACACGATGTACGAGCTCAACCCGGTCGGCAAGCACAAGATCACGCTCTGCACGAACCTGCCGTGCCAGCTTGGCCCGCACGGCGGCGCGGAAGCGACTGCCGACTACCTGAAACAGAAGCTGGGCATCGGCTTCGGCGAAACCACGCCCGACGGCAAGTTCACGCTGAAGGAAGGCGAATGCATGGGCTCGTGCGGCGATGCGCCGGTGCTGCTGGTGAACAATCACAGAATGTGCAGCTTCATGAGCCGCGAGAAGATCGACCAGCTGCTTGAGGAGCTCTCGAAATGACGTCCCTCCACGACCGTCACATCAAACCGCTGATCCTCGCCGGTCTGAACGGCGAGAACTGGCATCTCGAAGACTACGTCGCGCGCGGCGGCTACAAGCAGCTGCGCCGCATTCTCGAAGAAAAGATTCCGCCCGAGCAGGTGATCGCCGACGTCAAGGCGTCGGGCCTGCGCGGCCGTGGCGGTGCGGGCTTCCCGACCGGCCTGAAGTGGAGCTTCATGCCGCGCCAGTTCCCGGGGCAGAAGTACCTCGTCTGCAACTCGGACGAAGGCGAGCCGGGCACGTTCAAGGATCGCGACATCCTGCGCTGGAACCCGCACGCGCTGATCGAAGGCATGGCCATCGGCGCATACGCGATGGGCATCACCGTCGGCTACAACTACATCCACGGCGAAATCTTCGAAGTGTATCGACGCTTCGAGGCCGCGCTCGATGAAGCGCGCGCCGCAGGTTTCCTCGGCGACCACATCATGGGCTCCGAATTCTCGTTCCAGCTGCACGCGCACCACGGTTACGGCGCGTACATCTGCGGCGAGGAAACGGCGCTGCTCGAGTCGCTCGAAGGCAAGAAGGGCCAGCCGCGCTTCAAGCCGCCGTTCCCGGCGAGCTTCGGCGTGTACGGCAAGCCGACCACGATCAACAACACCGAGACGTTCGCCGCGGTGCCGTTCCTGCTGTCCATCGGGCCGCAGAATTATCTTGAGATCGGCAAGCCGAACAACGGCGGCACGAAGATTTTCTCGGTGTCGGGCGACGTCGAGCGTCCGGGCAACTACGAAGTGCCGCTCGGCACGCCGTTCGCGACGCTGATGGAGCTCGCCGGCGGGATGCGCGGCGGCAAGAAGATCAAGGCCGTGATTCCGGGCGGTTCGTCGGCGCCGGTGATCCCGGGCGACATCATGATGCAGACCGATCTCGACTACGATTCGATCGCGAAGGCGGGCTCGATGCTCGGGTCCGGCGCGGTGATCGTGATGGACGAGACGCGCTGCATGGTGCGCTCGCTGCTGCGCCTGTCGTACTTCTACTACGAGGAATCGTGCGGCCAGTGCACGCCGTGCCGCGAAGGCACCGGCTGGCTGTATCGCGTCGTGAACCGTATCGAGCACGGCGAAGGCCGTCAGGAAGATCTGGACCTGCTGAACTCGGTTGCCGAGAACATCATGGGCCGCACGATCTGTGCGCTCGGCGATGCGGCGGCGATGCCGGTACGCGGGATGCTCAAGCACTACTGGGACGAATTCGCGTACCACGTCGAGCACAAGCACTGCATGGTCGGCGGCCACGCGCACGCGGCTGCGGCCTGAAGCGAACCCGGTTGCGGAATTTGAGCGCACGGTCGGGCGAAGGCGCGAACGGGCGGAAATAGGTTAAGGACCATTCACCATCATGGTTGAACTTGAAATAGACGGCAAGAAGGTCGAGGTGCCCGAAGGCAGCATGGTGATCCAGGCTGCGCACAAGGCGGATACGTACATTCCTCACTTCTGCTATCACAAGAAACTGTCGGTTGCGGCCAACTGCCGGATGTGTCTCGTCGAAGTCGAGAAGATGCCGAAGGCCGTGCCTGCCTGCGCGACCCCCGTGTCGGCCGGCATGATCGTCCACACGCAGTCCGACAAGGCCGTGAAGGCGCAGCAGTCGGTGATGGAATTCCTCCTCATCAATCACCCGCTCGATTGCCCGATCTGCGATCAGGGCGGCGAATGCCAGCTGCAGGATCTGGCGGTCGGCTACGGCAAGTCGTCGTCGCGCTACTCGGAAGAAAAGCGCGTGGTGTTCCACAAGAACGTGGGCCCGCTGATCTCGATGGAAGAAATGTCGCGCTGCATCCACTGCACGCGCTGCGTCCGCTTCGGCCAGGAAATCGCCGGCGTGATGGAGTTCGGCATGCTGGGCCGCGGCGAGCACTCGGAAATCACGACGTTCGTCGGCAAGACGGTCGACTCCGAGATGTCGGGCAACATGATCGACCTGTGTCCGGTCGGCGCGCTGACCAGCAAGCCGTTCCGCTACAGCGCCCGTACGTGGGAACTGTCGCGCCGCAAGTCGGTGAGCCCGCACGATTCCGTCGGCGCGAACCTCGTCGTGCAGGTGAAGAACAACCGCGTGATGCGCGTGCTGCCGTTCGAGAACGAAGCGATCAACGAATGCTGGATCTCGGACAAGGACCGCTTCTCGTACGAAGGCCTCAACAGCGAAGAGCGCCTGACGAAGCCGATGCTGAAGCAGGGCGGCCAGTGGATCGAAACCGACTGGCAGACCGCGCTCGAATATGTCGCGAAGGGCCTGAAGGGCATCGCCGCGGATCACGGCGCGAACGCGCTGGCGATGCTCGCGAGCGCGCACAGCACCGCTGAAGAGCTGTTCCTCGTGAAGCAGCTCGCGCACGAACTGAAGACGCCGAACGTCGATTTCCGTCTGCGTCAGCAGGATTTCTCGGCGTCGGTCCAGGGCGCGCCGTGGCTCGGCATGCCGATCGCCGACCTGTCGAACGTGGACGCCGCGTTCGTCGTCGGTTCGTTCCTGCGCCGGGACCACCCGCTGTTCGCCGCGCGCCTGCGCCAGGCCGCGAAGAACGGCGCGAAGCTGCACTTCCTGCACGCGACCGGTGACGATGCACTGATCCCGACCGCGCAGCGCATCGTCGCCGCGCCGTCGGCATGGCTCGACGAGCTGGCCGGCATCGCCGCGGCCGTCGCGCAACTGCGCGGCGTCGCGCTGCCCGACACGCTCGCCGGCGTCACCGCATCGCCGGCCGCACAGGCGGTCGCGCAGTCGCTCGCGAACGGCGAGCGCCGCGCGGTGCTGCTCGGCAACGTCGCGGTCCGCCATCCGGAATTCGCGAAGCTGCACGCGGTCGCCCAGTGGATCGCCGACAACACCGGCGCCACGTTCGGCTTCCTGACGGAAGCGGCGAACACGGTCGGCGCGCACGTCGTCGGCGCGCTGCCGGGCGAAGGTGGCCTGAACGCACGCGAAGCGTTCGCGCAGCCGCGCAAGGGCTACGTGCTGCTGAACGTCGAACCGGAATTCGACACCGCTGACCCGGCGCAGGCGCTTGCCGCGCTGAACCAGGCGGAGATGGTCGTCGTGATGTCGCCGTTCAAGCACGGCCTCGACTACGCCGACGTGCTGCTGCCGGTTGCGCCGTTCACGGAAACGGCCGGTACGTTCGTCAACGCGGAAGGCACCGTGCAGAGCTTCAATGGCGTCGTGCGCCCGCTCGGCGACACGCGTCCGGCCTGGAAGGTGCTGCGCGTGCTGGGCAGCCTGCTCGGCCTGCCGAACTTCGAATACGAGACGGCGGAAGAAGTGCGTCTCGCGGCGCTCGGCGATGAAGGCGTCGCGGGCCGTCTGTCGAACCAGACGTCGGTCGCGCCGGCGCGCGTCGCGGCGAATGCCGCGAACGGCGGCTTCGAGCGCCTGGCCGATGTGCCGATCTATCACGCCGACGCGCTCGTGCGCCGCGCAGGTGCGCTGCACCTGACGGCCGCCGCGAAGGCGGCGAATGCCGCAGCCCTGCCGGCCGCGTTGTTCGACAAGCTGGGCTTGAAGGAAGGCGACGCCGTGCGCGTGCGCCAGGGCGAGCGTGCGGTGCAATTGCCGGCCGTGCGCGACGCGAATCTTGCGGAGACGGTCGTTCGCGTGTCGGCGGCGACGCCTGCCGGCGCAGCGCTCGGCAGCCTGTCCGGTGAACTGGTGGTGGAGAAGGCGTAAATGAGCTTGTTCGATACGATCAACGCGGGCGGAGCCCAGCTTCTCGGCTTCGCGTGGCCGACGGTGTGGGCAGTCGTGCGCATCCTCGTCGTCTCCGTCGTCATCCTGCTGTGCGTCGCGTACCTGATTCTGTGGGAACGCAAGCTGATCGGCTGGATGCACGTGCGTCTCGGCCCGAACCGCGTCGGCCCCGGCGGCCTGCTGCAGCCGATCGCCGACGTGCTGAAGCTGCTGCTGAAGGAAGTCATTCAGCCGAGCGCCGCCAGCCGCTGGCTGTACCTGATCGCGCCGGTCATGACCGTCGTGCCGGCGTTCGCCGTGTGGGCCGTGATCCCGTTCCAGGCCCAGGCCGTGCTCGCGAACATCAACGCGGGCCTGCTGTACGCGATGGCGATCTCGTCGATCGGCGTGTACGCGGTGATCCTCGCGGGCTGGGCGTCGAACTCGAAGTACGCGTTCCTCGGCGCGATGCGCGCCGCGGCGCAGATGGTGTCGTACGAAATCTCGATGGGCTTCGCGCTGGTGCTCGTGCTGATGACGGCCGGCAGCCTGAACATGTCGGAAATCGTCGGTTCGCAGCAGCACGGCTTCTTCGCGGGCCACGGCGTGAACTTCCTGTCGTGGAACTGGCTGCCGCTGCTGCCGGCGTTCGTCGTCTACTTCATCTCGGGCATCGCCGAAACGAACCGTCACCCGTTCGACGTGGTGGAAGGGGAGTCGGAAATCGTTGCCGGTCACATGATCGATTACTCGGGCATGGCGTTCGCGCTGTTCTTCCTCGCCGAGTACATCAACATGATCGTGATCTCGGCGCTGGCAGCGACGCTGTTCCTTGGCGGCTGGGATGCACCGTTCGAGTTCCTGTCGTTCATTCCGGGCATCTTCTGGCTGGTGCTGAAGGTCTTCGCACTGCTGTCGGTGTTCATCTGGGTTCGCGCGACGTTCCCGCGTTACCGTTACGACCAGATCATGCGCCTGGGCTGGAAGGTGTTCCTGCCCGTCACGGTGATCTGGGTGGTCGTGGTCGGCTTCTGGATGATGTCGCCGCTCAACATCTGGGTGAAGTAATCGGACGAAATCATGACGGCAATCCAACACTTCTTTAAGACCTTCTTCCTGACCGAGCTGCTGAAAGGGCTCGCGCTGACGGGGCGTTACACGTTCAAGCGCAAGTTCACCGTGCAGTTCCCGGAAGAGAAGACCCCGATCTCGCCGCGTTTTCGCGGGCTGCACGCACTGCGCCGCTACGAGAACGGCGAAGAGCGCTGCATCGCGTGCAAGCTGTGCGAGGCCGTGTGCCCCGCCTTGGCGATCACGATCGAATCGGAAACGCGCGCGGACAACACGCGCCGCACGACGCGCTACGACATCGACCTGACGAAGTGCATCTTCTGCGGTTTCTGCGAAGAGAGCTGCCCGGTCGATTCGATCGTCGAGACGCAGATTCTCGAGTACCACGGCGAAAAGCGCGGCGACCTGTATTTCACGAAGGAAATGCTGCTCGCGGTGGGCGATCGCTACGAGAAGGACATCGCCGCGGCGAAGGCTGCCGACGCGCCGTATCGTTGATTGTGTTTGCAGTGCCGGCCCGAAGCACGGGCCGAGCCGCCGCGACGGGTGCGGGCGTCCCGCAAGCCGCGCCTGACTATGGCCTAACGATGAACCGGTAATCATGGAATTCACGACCGTACTGTTCTACATCTTCGCGTTGCTCCTGGTGGTTTCAGGGCTGAAGGTGATCACTTCGCGCAACCCGGTGGCGTCTGCGCTTTTCCTTGTGCTGGCGTTCTTCAACGCCGCCGCGATCTGGATGCTGCTGGAAGCGGAGTTCCTCGCGATCCTGCTGGTGCTGGTCTACGTGGGCGCCGTGATGGTGCTGTTCCTGTTCGTCGTGATGATGCTGGACATCAACATCGACTATCTGCGCCGCGACTTCAAGCGCTTCGTACCGATGGCGACCGTGGTCGGCGCGATCATCGTGATCGAGACCGCGCTGATCCTGTGGCGCGGCTACGGCGACACGCACACGGTGCACGCGATGGCGACGGGCGAGATGGCCAACTGGTCGAACACGCGACTGATCGGCAAGGTGATCTACACCGACTACATCTTCGCGTTTGAAATCGCCGGCCTCGTGCTGCTGGTCGCGATCATTGCCGCGATCGGGCTGACCGAGCGCAAGGGCAAGGACAGCAAGCGCCAGCGCGTGTCGGATCAGGTCAAGGTGCGCCGCAACGACCGCGTGCGCCTCGTGAAG
Organism: Burkholderia sp. BE17; assembly: GCF_009362305.1. Lineage (NCBI taxonomy): Bacteria > Pseudomonadati > Pseudomonadota > Betaproteobacteria > Burkholderiales > Burkholderiaceae > Burkholderia > Burkholderia sp. BE17. The sequence continues at coordinate 21,708 of NZ_WHNU01000006.1, read as the reverse complement.
ATGGAAGCGGAAAAGCCGCAGCCGGAAACGGCGCAGAGCGAAGCCGGTACGAGCACCAACGGCTAAGCGGAGGAAAGGAAACCATGTTGACTCTTGCTCACTACCTCGTGCTCGGCGCGATCCTCTTTGCGATCGCGATCGTCGGGATTTTCCTGAACCGCCGCAACATCATCATCATCCTGATGGCGATCGAACTGATGCTGCTGGCGGTGAACACCAACTTCGTCGCGTTCTCGCATTACCTCGGCGATGTGCACGGCCAGATCTTCGTGTTCTTCGTGCTGACGGTCGCCGCAGCGGAAGCCGCGATCGGTCTCGCGATTCTGGTGACCCTGTTCCGTAAGCTCGACACGATCAATGTCGAGGATCTCGATCAGCTCAAAGGTTAATTTCAGGCAACGCTGTTATGTCAACGACACTCAATGAAAACCTGCTGCTGGCGATTCCGCTCGCTCCGCTGGCCGGCTCGCTGATTGCGGGGCTGTTCGGGAACGCAGTCGGGCGCAAGGGCGCACACCGGATCACGATCCTCGGCGTGATGATCGCGTTCCTCCTGTCGGCGAAAGTCTTCGCCGACGTGATGGGCGGGGCGAGCTTCAACGCGACCATCTACGAATGGATGCGGGTCGGCTCGCTGAAGCTCGAAGTCGGCTTCCTGGTCGATTCGATGACCGCGATGATGATGGTCGTCGTGACCTTCGTGTCGCTGATGGTGCACATCTACACGATCGGCTACATGGCGGAAGAAGACGGCTACCAGCGCTTCTTCTCGTACATCTCGCTGTTCACGTTCTCGATGCTGATGCTCGTGATGAGCAACAACTTCCTGCAGCTGTTCTTCGGCTGGGAAGCGGTGGGTCTGGTGTCGTACCTGCTGATCGGCTTCTACTTCACGCGTGAGAGCGCGATCTACGCGAACATGAAGGCGTTCCTCGTGAACCGCGTGGGCGACTTCGGCTTCCTGCTCGGCATCGGCCTGCTGCTCGCATTCGCCGGCTCGATGAACTACGGAGAAGTGTTCGCGAAGCGCGCGGAGCTCGCGAGCCTGCACTTCCCGGGCACCGACTGGGGCCTGCTGACCGTTGCCTGCATCTGCCTGTTCATCGGCGCGATGGGCAAGTCGGCGCAGTTCCCGCTGCACGTGTGGCTGCCTGACTCGATGGAAGGCCCGACCCCGATCTCGGCGCTGATTCACGCGGCGACGATGGTGACGGCCGGCATCTTCATGGTGTCGCGTATGTCGCCGCTGTTCGAGCTGTCGGACACCGCGCTGTCGTTCGTCACGGTGATCGGCGCGATCACGGCGCTGTTCATGGGCTTCCTCGGCATCATCCAGAACGACATCAAGCGCGTGGTCGCGTATTCGACGCTGTCGCAGCTCGGGTACATGACGGTCGCGCTCGGCGTGTCCGCGTACCCGGTCGCGTTGTTCCACCTGATGACGCACGCGTTCTTCAAGGCGCTGCTGTTCCTCGGCGCGGGCTCGGTGATCATCGGCATGCATCACGACCAGGACATCCGCAACATGGGCGGCCTGCGCAAGTACATGCCGATCACGTGGATCACGTCGCTGATCGGCTCGCTGGCGCTGATCGGCACGCCGTTCTTCTCGGGCTTCTACTCGAAGGATTCGATCATCGAGGCCGTGAAGGAATCGCATCTCGCGGGCTCGGGCTTCGCGTACTTCGCGGTGGTCGCGAGCGTGTTCGTGACGGCGCTGTACTCGTTCCGCATGTACTTCCTCGTGTTCCACGGCGAAGAGCGCTTCCGCAAGCCGAAGCATCCTGAATCGCCGATGGGCATGGCGGCCGCGCACGGTCACGACGATCACGGCCACGGCCATGGTCACGATGACCACGCGCACGAACCGCACGAGACCCCGTGGGTCGTGTGGCTGCCGCTCGTGCTGCTTGCGATTCCGTCGGTGATCGTCGGTGCGATCGCGATCGGCCCGATGCTGTACGGCAGCTTCTTCGAACATGGCGTGGCATTCGACAAGGTGATCTTCATCGGCGAAAACCACCCGGGCCTCGAAGAGCTGGGCAAGGAATTCCACGGCTGGGCCGCGATGGGCCTGCACTCGCTGACGACGCTGCCGTTGTGGCTCGCGATCGCCGGCGTCGTGGTCGCGTGGTTCCTGTACCTGAAGCGTCCTGAGCTGCCTGCCGTGATCCGCCGCGCGTTCGGCCCGATCTACACGCTGCTCGACAACAAGTACTACATGGACAAGATCAACGAGGTGGTGTTTGCCAAGGGCTCGGTCGCGATCGGCCGCGGTCTGTGGAAAGAGGGCGATGTCGTCGTGATCGACGGCCTCGTCAACGGCAGCGCCCGGTTCATCGGCTGGTTCGCCGGCGTGATCCGCTTCCTCCAATCCGGTTACATCTATCACTACGCGTTCGCCATGATCATCGGCATGCTGGGGCTCTTGACCCTGTTTGTAACGCTCGGCGGCAAATAAGGCGAGGGGACAAGAACAATGCACGCTTTTCCGATTCTCAGTACCGCGATCTGGCTGCCGATCGTTTTCGGCCTCCTCGTGCTCGCGGTGGGTAACGACAAAAATCCGGGGACGGCCCGCTGGGTCGCGCTGATCGGCTCGCTGCTCGGCCTCGCGGTCACGATTCCGCTGATCACGGGCTTCGACTCGAGCACGGCTGCGCTGCAGTTCGTCGAGAAGTCGACCTGGATCGAACGCTTCGACATCGCGTATCACCTCGGCGTCGACGGCATCTCGATGTGGTTCGTCGTGCTGACCGCGCTGATCACGGTGATCGTCGTGATCGCCGCGTGGGAAGTGATTACCGAGAACGTCGCGCAGTACCTCGCGGCCTTCCTGATCCTGTCCGGGATCATGATCGGCGTGTTCTCGGCGGCCGACGGCCTGCTGTTCTACGTGTTCTTCGAGGCGACCCTGATTCCGATGTACATCATCATCGGCGTGTGGGGCGGCCCGAACCGCGTGTATGCGGCGTTCAAGTTCTTCCTGTACACGCTGGCCGGCTCGTTGCTGATGCTGGTCGCGCTGATCTATCTGTACACGGAAACGCACTCGTTCGACCTCGCGACGTGGCAGAACGCGAAGATCGCGATGACGCCACAGATCCTGCTGTTCATCGCGTTCTTCCTTGCGTTCGCGGTGAAGGTGCCGATGTGGCCGGTGCACACCTGGCTGCCGGACGCGCACGTGGAAGCGCCGACGGGCGGCTCGGTCGTGCTGGCCGCGATCATGCTGAAGCTCGGCGCATACGGTTTCCTGCGCTTCTCGCTGCCGATCACGCCTGACGCGAGCCACTTCCTGGCACCCGTCGTGATCACGCTGTCGCTGATCGCGGTGATCTACATCGGCCTCGTCGCGATGGTGCAGTCCGACATGAAGAAGCTGGTCGCGTATTCGTCGATCGCGCACATGGGCTTCGTCACGCTCGGCTTCTTCATCTTCAACCAGCTCGGCGTCGAAGGCGCGATCGTCCAGATGATCTCGCACGGCTTCGTGTCGGGCGCGATGTTCCTCTGCATCGGCGTGCTGTACGACCGCGTGCATTCGCGCCAGATCGCCGATTACGGCGGTGTCGTCAACGTGATGCCGAAGTTCGCGGCATTCGCGATGCTGTTCTCGATGGCCAACTGCGGCCTGCCGGGTACGTCGGGTTTCGTCGGCGAGTTCATGGTGATTCTCGCGGCCGTCCAGTACAACTTCTGGATCGCGTTCGGCGCGGCATTCACGCTGATCCTCGGCGCTGCATACACGCTGTGGATGTACAAGCGCGTGTACTTCGGCGCGGTCGCGAACGATCACGTCGCCAAGCTGAAGGACATCGGCCGTCGCGAATTCCTGATGCTGGCCGTGCTCGCCGCGTTCACGATGCTGATGGGCCTGTATCCGAAGCCCTTTACCGACGTGATGCACGTTTCCGTCGAAAACCTCCTCTCCCATGTCGCGCAGTCCAAGCTGCCGCTGGCCCAGTAATCGCGAGCGGAGGAACTCAAGATCATGCAAAACGCTCCTATGAATGTCCTGTTGCCTGACGCGCTGGTGATGGCCGCCATCGTCGTCGCATGGCTGAACGACACCTTTACCGGTGCTTCCGGCCGCCGGCTGACCTATCTGATCGCGGTCGTATCGTCGGTCGTCGCCGGCGTGTGGTTCGCGGTGCAGGCACTCGACCCGCAGCAGTACTACTTCTTCTCGAAGATGGTCGTCGTCGACTCGTTCGCGAGCATGATGAAGGCCGTCGTGTCGTTCGGCTTCGCGGTCTCGCTCGTCTATTCGCGCAAGTACCTCGAAGATCGCGACATGTTCCGCGGCGACGTGTTCCTGCTCGGCATGTTCTCGCTGCTCGGCCAGCTGGTCATGGTGTCGGGCAACAACTTCCTGACGCTGTACCTCGGTCTCGAACTGATGTCGTTGTCGCTGTACGCGGTCATCGCGCTGCGTCGCGACGCCCCGCAGTCGAGCGAAGCGGCGATGAAGTACTACGTGCTGGGCGCGCTTGCGTCGGGCTTCGTGCTGTACGGCATCTCGATGCTCTACGGTGCGACCGGCTCTCTCGAGCTGGGCGAGGTGTACAAGGCGGTCGGCGGCAACACCGACGCGGCCGTGCTGATGTTCGGCGTAGTCTTCATCGTCGCCGGTATCGCGTTCAAGCTCGGCGCCGTGCCGTTCCACATGTGGGTGCCGGACGTCTACCAGGGCGCACCGACCGCGATGACGCTGTTCGTCGGCGGCGGCCCGAAGGTTGCCGCATTCGCGTGGGGCCTGCGTTTCCTGGTGATGGGCCTGCTGCCGCTCGCACAGAACTGGCAGACCGCGCTCGTGATCCTCGCCGCGCTGTCGCTGATCGTCGGCAACATCACGGGTATCGTCCAGCGCAACATCAAGCGGATGCTCGCGTACTCGGCGATCTCGAACATGGGCTTCGTGCTGCTCGGCCTGCTCGCGGGCATCGTGAAGGGCGACGCGGCGGCACCGGCGAACGCATACAGCTCGGCGATGTTCTACGCGATCGTCTACCTGATCACGACGCTCGGCTCGTTCGGCGTGGTGATGCTGCTCGCGCGCCGCGATTTCGAAGCCGAAACGATCGACGACTTCAAGGGCCTCAACAAGCGCAGCCCGGTGTTCGCGTTCGTGATGATGGTCATGATGTTCTCGCTGGCAGGCATCCCGCCGACCGTCGGCTTCTACGCGAAGCTCGCCGTGCTCGAGGCAACCGTCAACGCGGGCCTCACGTGGCTGGCCGTGCTGGCCGTGATCACGTCGCTGTTCGGCGCGTTCTACTACCTGCGCATCGTGAAGCTGATGTACTTCGATGCACCGCAGGATTCGACGCCGATCTCGGGCGATTTCTGCAAGCGCACGATCCTCGTGCTGAACGGCCTCGCGGTCGTCGTGCTCGGCCTGATCCCGAGCCCGCTGCTGACGGCCTGCCTGCAGGCGATTCGTCACACGCTGCCGCTGTAATGTCGGCAGCCGGCTGGTTTATCGTGCTGTTGGCGCTCGTGTGCGCCAACCTGCCGTTCCTGAACCAACGCCTCTTCGCCGTCGTGCCGTTCGGCGCGGCGAAGAAGAGTGCGTGGGTGCGGATCGGCGAGCTGATCGTGCTGTATTTCGTGGTCGGCGCGCTCGGCTTCTGGCTCGAGTCGCGCGCCGGCAACCGCTTCGAACAAGGCTGGCAGTTTTACGCGATCACGTTCAGTCTCTTCATCGTGTTCGCGTTTCCCGGCTTCACCTTCCAGTATCTCGTCAAACGACGCTGACGGCTCCGGCCGTCCGTCGCGCTCAATCTTGGAGCCGCCGATGGCCGAACTACCCAATCACGACGCCGCACTGACCGAAACCTGCCTCGAAAGCGAGGCGATTTTCGACGGCTCGTTCCTCAAGCTCAAGCGCGATACCGTCCGTTTGCCGGACGGCAAGAAGGCCACGCGCGAATACGTCCAGCACCCGGGCGCGGTGATGGTGATCCCGCTGTTCGACGACGGCCGCGTGCTGATGGAAAGCCAGTATCGCTACCCGATCGGCAAGGTGATGGCCGAATTCCCGGCCGGCAAGCTCGATCCGGACGAAGGCGCGCTTGCGTGCGCGGTGCGCGAACTGCGCGAGGAAACGGGGTACACGGCACGCGAATACGTGTTCCTGGCCCGCATTCACCCGATCATTTCCTATTCGACCGAATTCATCGACCTGTATCTCGCGCGCGGGCTGACGGCCGGCGAGCGCAAGCTCGACGAAGGCGAATTCCTCGAAACGTTCACTGCCACGCAAGCCGACCTGCAGGAATGGGTGCGCACCGGGCAGATCACCGACGTGAAGACGATCATCGGCACGATGTGGCTCGACAAGGTGCTGTCCGGCACCTGGTCGCTCGGGCCGGTCCTGACGCCCTGAGCACGGCGGCGGGTGGGGCGCCGCGTTACAATCCAATGACGCGGCGTTTTCGCGTCGCGAGCGATCCGGATTTAGCACGATCGTTCACAAAACCGCTTTTTGCGCTACACTCGTCACACGCCCTGATTCAGCATGAAGGTCCTCGATTTACAGTGCCCGCACGGTCATCGGTTCGAAGGCTGGTTCGCTTCCGCCGATGAATTCGAAGCGCAGTTGTCCCGCAAGCTGGTCGAATGTCCGGTGTGCGGGACGACCGAGGTCAACCGTCTGCCGTCGGCGCCGCGCCTGAACCTGTCGGGCGCGACGCAGGCGCAGCCGGCCGATCCGCGTGCGCTGCAGGCGCAGGTGCTGCGCGCGCTGCGCGAGGTGCTGGAGAAGACCGAGAACGTGGGCGAGCGCTTCGCCGAGGAAGCGCGGCGCATCCATTACAACGAGGCGCCGGCACGCAGCATCCGTGGCGTCACGACACCGGAAGATGCGCAATCCTTGGTCGAAGAAGGCATCGACGTGATGCCGCTGCCGATTCCTGCCGCGCTGAAAGAACCGCTGCAATGACGTACGCAGTGGGTCCTTGCCGGGCCGGAAGGTCGCGGCGAGCCTTGCATGGGACCTGAGCAGGCGCTGAAGCGCTAACTCCGGTCGACCGCGAAGCATGGGACCAGAGTAAGTGCTAAAGCACTAACTCTGGTCGACAGGAGACACTGCGCATGGATCTGGATTATTCCCCCGCCGACGACGCGTTCCGCGTCGACGTCCGCGCCTGGCTCGAGGCCAACCTGCCTCACGCACTGCGCGCCAAAGTACTCGATCACAAACGACTCGACCGCGAGGATTTCGCGAGCTGGCACCGGATTCTCGGTCAGCGCGGCTGGTCCGCGCCTGCGTGGCCGACCGAATACGGCGGCCCGGGCTGGAACGCGACGCAGCGACATATCTGGGATGAGGAGTGCGCGCGGATCGGCGCGCCGACCGTGCTGCCGTTCGGCGTGTCGATGGTCGCGCCGGTGCTGATGAAATACGGCAGCGAAGCGCAGAAACGTCACTATCTGCCGCGCATTCTCGACGGCTCCGACTGGTGGTGCCAGGGTTACTCGGAGCCGGGTTCCGGGTCCGACCTCGCGTCGTTGCGCACGCGCGCCGAGCGCCAGGGCGACCACTACATCGTCAATGGCCAGAAGACCTGGACGACGCTCGGCCAGTACGCGGACATGATGTTCTGCCTCGTGCGCACCGATCCGGCCGCGAAGAAGCAGGAGGGCATCTCGTTCCTGCTGATCGACATGAAGGCGCCCGGCATCACGGTGCGGCCGATCATCACGCTCGACGAGGATCACGAGGTCAACGAGGTGTTCTTCGAAGACGTGAAGGTGCCGGTCGAGAATCTCGTCGGCGACGAGAACCGCGGCTGGACCTACGCGAAATACCTGCTTGGCCATGAGCGCACCGGCATCGCACGAGTCGGCGCGTCGAAGCGCGAGCTCGCGTTCCTGAAGCGCGTGGCGTCGAACCAGCGCAAGAACGGCAAGCCGCTGCTCGCCGATCCCGTGTTCGCCGCCAAGGTCGCGGCGCTCGAAGTCGAGCTGATGGCGCTCGAGGTGACGGTGCTGCGCGTCGTCAGCCGCGAGACGAGCGGCAAGGGGCCGGGCCCCGAGGCATCGATGCTGAAGATCAAGGGCACGGAAGTGCAGCAGGCGCTCACCGAGCTGATGTTCGACGCGATCGGCCCGCTCGCCGCGCCGTTCGACGTACCGTTCCTCAATGGCGAACGCGAGCACAGCATCGCGGGCGACGACGATGCGGCGCCGCTCGCCGCGTACTACTTCAATTACCGGAAGACGTCGATCTACGGCGGTTCGAACGAGATCCAGAAGAACATCATCGCGCAGATGATTCTGGGTCTGTGATCGGGAAACGGGAGCGGAGACAATCATGGATTTCAGCTTTACCGATGAGCAGCAGCAGTTCGCCGACGCGCTGCGCCGTTATCTCGGCGAGCAATACGGCTTCGATGCGCGCCAGGCAATCGTGCGCAGCGACACGGGCGTGTCGGATACGCAATGGAGCGCGTTCGCCGAGCTGGGGCTGACCGCGCTGCCCGTGCCGGATGCGCAGGGCGGTTTCGGCGGCAGCCCGGTCGACATGCTGGTTGCGATGCAGGAGCTCGGCCGCGCGCTCGTGATCGAGCCGTATTGGGCAACGGCGGTCGGCGTCGAGGCGTTGCGCATCGCCGGCTCCGGCGCAGGCGAGGACGCGGCATTGCTCGAGGCAGTCGCGCAGGGGCAGAAGCGTTTGGCGGTCGCATTCCACGAACCGCATGCGCGTTATGACCTGTTCGAGCTCGATACGCACGCACGCGAGCAGGGCGGCACGCATCGACTGACCGGCACCAAGTCGGTCGTTCAACACGGCGCACGGGCGCACGCGTGGATCGTGCCTGCGCGCGTTGACGACGGCGGCATCGGCCTCTTTGTCGTCGAACGCGATGCGGCGAACGCGAAGGTGGTCGACTACCGGACCATCGACGGCCAGCGTGCGGCGACGATCGAGTTCGACGAAACGCCGGCCCGACTGCTGACAGGCGGCGCGCGCGACGCTGCGGCGCTCGAGCAGATTGCCGATTACGCGACGTTCCTGCTGTGCGCGGAAGCGGTCGGCGCGCTCGACGAACTGAATCGCGCGACGGTCGAATACACGAAGACGCGCGAGCAGTTCGGCGTGCCGATTGCGCGTTTCCAGGCGCTGCAGCACCGGATGGTCGACATGTTGATCCATGCCGAGCAGGCGCGTTCGCTGACCTACCTGGCCGCCGTGCGCTATGCGGGCGGTGACGCCGATGCGCGACGCAAGGCCGTGTCGGCCGCGAAGGCGCGCGTCGGCGCGGCCGCGCGCTTCGTCGGCCAGCAGGCCGTCCAGTTGCACGGCGGCATGGGTGTGACCGACGAGGTGGCCGCCGCGCACCTGTTCAAGCGGTTGTCGATCATCGAGACGACGCTCGGCGACACCGATCATCATCTTGCCCGCATCGCTGCGCTGCCCGATTTCGCGCAGGCCGACGCGGCATGACGGCGGCGCGCGAGCGCGTCAGACAAGGGGACACACAAGTGGGTATCAGTTACGAAGATCTGGTTGTCGGCAGCACCACCGAAGTGGGCAGCTACACGTTCGAGCCCGACGATATCAAGGCGTTCGCGCAGCGCTACGATCCGCAGCCGTTTCACCTCGACGAGGAGGCCGCGAAGGCGTCGCCGTTCGGCGGACTGGTCGCGAGCGGCTGGCACACGTGCTCGGTGTTCATGAGCCTGCTCATCAAGAAGCTCGGGCCGGACTCGACCAGCATGGGCTCGCCCGGCATCGACTCGATCCGCTGGCTCAAGCCGGTGCGCGCCGGCGACACGATCACGATGCACCAGAAAATCCACGACAAGCGCGTCTCGGAGAGCAAGCCCGATCGAGGCATCGTGTCGACGGAGTGGATCGGCATCAACGGTCGCGGCGAGACGGTGATCACCGTGCATAGCAAGGTGATTTTCGGGTTGCGCGATCCGCGAGGCACGAACGCATGACCGACGTGACATTGCCGTTGATCGCGTCGGCGCAGGCGTTGCAGGCGCGTGTCGGCGAGGAGCCGCTCGCGAGCGGTTGGATCACGATCGACCAGCATCGCGTCGACGGCTTCGCCGACGCGACCGGCGATCATCAATGGATTCATGTCGATCCCGAACGCGCGCGGCGCGAGTCGCCGTTCGGCGGGCCGATCGCGCATGGGTTCCTGACGCTGTCTCTGATTCCCGCGCTGATGACCGACGCGATGCGCTTCGAGCAGAAGATGGGCGTGAACTACGGACTGAATCGCGTGCGGTTCCTGAAGCCGGTGCCGGTCGGTGCGCGCGTGCGCGCGCTGTTCGCGGTGAAGGAAACCGCCGAGGTCGCGCGGGGCGGCGTGCAGGCGACCTGGTCGGTGTCGATCCAGGCCGAGCGTCCCGACGCGCCGTTGCTCGTGTGCGCGGCGGAATTCATCACGCTGCATTACTTCTGAGGCGCGGAGCGGCATGCACGGATGCCGCTCCGCCCGTCACGCGCGTGTCAGTGCTTCGCGTATTGCGTGGCGCCGAACAGCACCTCGCGCGCCTTGTCGTCCTGCAGCGGCTTGCGCATCGACGCGAGTACTTCGACGCCGCGCTGTACGGCCGGTCGTGCGGCGATTGCCTCGTGCCAGCGCTTCACGTTCGGCAACTCGTCGAGCACGATGCCCTGGTTTTGCCACGAGCGCGTCCACGGGAACGTCGCAATGTCCGCGATCGTGTACGCGTCGCCCGCGAGATATTCCGATTCGCCGAGGCGCTTTTCCATCACGTTGTACAGGCGCTTCGCTTCGTTCGTATAGCGGTTGACCGCGTACTCGATCCGTTCCGGCGCGTACAGGCGGAAGTGGTGTGCCTGCCCGAGCATCGGGCCGACACCGCCCATCTGGAACATCAGCCACTCGAGCGTTGCATAGCGGGCGGCCGGATCGGCCGGCAGGAACTTGCCGGTTTTCTCCGCGAGGTAGATCAGGATCGCGCCCGATTCGAACAGCGAGATCGGCTTGCCGCCGGGGCCGTCCGGATCGACGATCGCGGGGATCTTGTTGTTCGGACTGATCTTCAGGAACTCGGGCTCGAACTGGTCGCCCGCACCGATATCGACCGGATGTGCACGATAGGCGAGGCCCGTTTCCTCGAGCATGATGTGCACCTTGTGGCCGTTCGGGGTCGCCCAGCTGTAGACGTCGATCATCGTCAACTCCTTGGTTGCATGCGCGAAAACGGCGCCGGCAGTGCGCCGCGACAGGCGGTCATTAGAGCATGGATCGACGCGGGCTGCCGGCGACGGAAACGTGCCCGCAGATGCGGACGCGCGGGCGAACGGGAGATCGTCGCCGACGTTGCGCGCGGCTTTTCCTGGCGCATTTTCTGCGCGTACTGCCACGCCAGGGCCGCCATCGGGCGCGACGTACTGCACTTCGTCGGGGATGCCGAATGTGCGCCAGTCGAGCCAGGTGATGTCGCGAAACTGTTGCGGATCGACGTGCTGCGTCATGCGGCGGTACGCGAATCCGCGAACGGATTGCCGAGCGTCGACAGTTTTCAGTCGAGCCCGGCGAGCACGCGCGGTTCGTGCGGATGGAAGATCAGATTGTCGAGCCGGTAGTCGCCGTGCACGATCGTCGCCGGCCGGCCGGCCGTCGTCGGCCGACGCGGATCAGCGCTTGTAGCGGGGCTGGCGTTTCTCGAGAAAGGCGGTGATGCCTTCGAGCCCGTCCGCATGATGCAGCGATGCGACGAAATGATCGCGCTCGGTGCCGAGATGCGGTTCGAGCGGCTGCGTCGTCGCATCGTCGAGCAGCGACTTGATGCGCGTGAGTGCGTTCGGCGAGATGCCGGCGAGTGCATCGGCCCATGCAAGCGCGTCGTTCAGCGCCGCGCCGGGCACGGCGAGCCGGTTGACCACGCCGAGCGCATGCAGGCGTTCGGCCGCGACCGGCTTGCCCTCGAACAGGATCTCGGCCGCGATCGCACGCGGCAGCGCGCGCGCGAGGAACCACGAGCCGCCGCCGTCGGGCGTCAGGCCCACGCGCGCGTACGACATCACGAATTTCGCATCGTTCGCGGCGACGATCAGGTCGCACGCAAGCGCGAGCGAGAAGCCCGCGCCGGCCGCCGCGCCTTCGACCGCCGCGATCACAGGCTTCGTCGATTCTCGAATCGCCGTCACCCATGCGCCGAGCTGATCGATGCTGTCGGCCTGGTAGGACGGATCCTTCGAGCGGTTGTCGAGCAGCCGGTTCAGGTTGCCGCCTGCGCAAAAGAAGCGGTCGGCGCCGGTCAGCACGACCGCGCGAATTCCGGGATCGCGTTCGGCCGTGGCGAGCGCTTCGATGCCGGCCGCGTACATGTCGGGATGCAGCGCGTTGCGCGCGCCGGGATTGGACAGCGTGAGGACGAGCGTCGAATCGCTCTCGGGCGGCCGCGAGGCCAGCAGTTCAGCACTCATGCGAGCGTGTCTCCATCGGATGGCGAGGCTGCGGCGCCGCGCGCGTCGCGCGGACCGGCAGCGCTGCTGCCGCAGCGGATGTAATGTTGTCGTGACGGACAGTGAAACTGTTTTAGACTAGCACGAACGTGCTTTTCAGCGCGATGAATCCCGGTGCGGCCGGCATCGTTGCGGCCGCGCTCTCGCAAGGAAGGAGACTCCGATGCTACAGCTGTGCGGTATTCCGTTGTCCAACTATTACAACAAGGTGAAGTTCGTCCTGCTCGAGCACGACATTCCGTTCGAGGAGTCGGTGTGCGGTTTGCCGATCAGCGATCCGGCCCAGCTCGCCGATTCTCCGCTCGGCAAGATTCCGTTCCTGAAGACTGAAGAGGGCGCGCTGTTCGAGTCGCAGGTGATCATCGAATACCTGGCGGCGCGCTATCCCGAGAAAGCCATTTTCCCGGCGGGGCCGTTCGCGGCGGCGAAGGTGCGCGAGCTGGTCGAGACGCTCGAGCTGTATCTCGAATGGATGGCGCGCGAGGTCTATACGGAAGCGTTTTTCGGCGGCAAGGTCAGCGACGGGATGAAGGCGCACGTCGAGAAGCGCCTGCCGCGCGCGATCGATGCGTTCAAGCAGATGACGCGGTTTTCGCCGTACGTGCTCGGCGAGTCGTTCAGCCTCGCGGACATCGCCGCATCGATCCATCTGCCGGTCATCGGGATGGCGACGAAGGCCGTGTTCGGACGCGACTTCCTGCTCGATGCAGGCATCGACTGGAAGGCTCATGCGAAGAAGGTCGGTGAGCGTGCCGCCGCGCAGCGCGTGGCCGCCGAACGCAAGGCATATGTCGACGCGACGAGCGGCGCGCGTTCGTAAGCGCGACTCTCCGGCGGGGCGGCGCGCGGCCGCCCGCGCGTGACTTACAGTCGGGCGAGCCGTTCGAGTGCGGATGCGAGCGTGCTTTCCTGCTTCGCGAAGCAGAAACGCACGACCCCCGATTCGTGCGGCTCGTGATAGAACGCCGACACCGGAATGGCGGCCACGCCGATCTCCGACGTGAGCCACTTCGAGAATTCCGCTTCGGGCAGGTCGCTGAGCGCCGAGTAATCGACACACTGGAAGTACGTGCCCGTGCACGGCAGCAGCTTGAAGCGCGTGCGCTCGAGGCCTGCGCGGAAGAAGTCACGCTTCTTCTGGTAGAAGCCGGCGAGTGTCAGGTACGGTGCCGGGTCGCGCAGGTAATCGGCGAGCCCGATCTGCATCGGTGTATTCACCGTGAATACGTTGAACTGGTGGACCTTGCGGAATTCCGCGGTCAGCGCGGCAGGCGCCGCGACATACCCGACCTTCCAGCCCGTCACATGATAGGTCTTGCCGAAGCTCGACACGATGAAGCTGCGTGCGGCGAGTTCCGGATAGCGCGCGACGCTCTCGTGGCGCGCGCCGTCGTAGACCATGTGCTCGTAGACCTCGTCCGACAGGATCAGCACGTTGGTGCCGCGCACGATGTCCTCGAGCTTGCGCATGTCCGCGTCGCGCCACACGGTGCCCGTCGGGTTATGCGGCGTGTTGATCAGGATCATGCGCGTTTTCGGCGTGATCGCGGCTGCGAGACGGTCGAACGGGATCGCGTAGTCGGGCGCCTCCAGCGTGACGAATACCGGCTTGCCTCCTGCGAGTTCGATCGACGGCAGGTAGCTGTCATAGGTCGGTTCGACGACGATCACTTCGTCGCCCGGATGCACCGCGCACAGGATTGCCGTCAGCAGCGCCTGCGTCGCGCCGGCCGTCACCGTGATCTCGGTGGCCGGATCGTAGCGCCGGCCGTAGACGTGCGCGATCTTGTCGGCGATCGCGTCACGCAGCGGTGCGACGCCGGCCATCGGTGGATACTGGTTGTGCCCGTTGCGCATCGCGGTCGCGACCGCATCGACGATGCGCGGATCGCAATCGAAATCCGGGAAGCCCTGGCCGAGGTTCACGGCGCCTTTTTCGGCGGCAAGCGCACTCATGACCGTGAAGATCGTCGTGCCGACGTTCGGCAGGCGCGAGGGGAAAACGGGAGTCGTTGGCATGTCTGAAGGAGCGTTCATCGATACGGTCGAAATCGGGTGCCGCCGCGTGCATCAGGTCGGCGTGGCAGCGGTGGTCGGTGCGGCGTCGAGCGCGCAGGCTTCGGCAAACGGCGCGGGTTGCGCGATCCGGAAACCGAAGTCGCGTGCGGTGCGCTTCGCGAGCTTCAGCAGCGCACGGTCTTTCGAGACGAGCCACTCGGCCTGCGCGGCGCGGGCGAGTTCGAGAAACTTCTGGTCGTCGCGATCCTTGCACTTCGGCAGCGGCGGCGCGTCGGTGTCGACAGGCGGCGGCTCGACGAGGCTCGCGAGGCGGGCGACGGTCGCGAGCGCGGCGGCCTTGTCGATCGCACGCGCCTGGAACTGCGGATAATCGAGCACGTACTCGAGTTCGGTCAGGCAGCGGCCGTCGATCACGGCGGCAAGCGCGCCGCGTTCGAGCGCGGCCCGGATCGGGCGCGTAGCGGGGTCGTCGAATACGAGGATGTCGATCCAGACGTTCGAGTCGAGCACGATGCGGTGCGCGACGTGCGGGGCGAGGGAGCTGGTCATTCGTTACAATCGGTGGTTTTCGTCTGACCGCAAGGCACGGCGTGCCAGCGAGCCTCTATGATAATCGTTCTCTCTCCCGCCAAATCCCTCGACTACGATACGCCCGCGCACGTCCAGTCTTACACGAAGCCTGCATTCGTCGACGACGCGTCCGAGCTGATCGACGGCCTGCGCAAGCTTTCGCCGCAGGACATCGCAACGCTGATGGATATCTCCGATCCCCTCGCGCGCCTGAACTTCCAGCGCTACGCGGACTGGTCGCCGACCTTTACGCCGGCCAATGCGAAGCAGGCCGTGCTGGCGTTCAACGGCGACGTCTACGAAGGATTCGATGCGAAATCGCTGTCGTCCGCCGATCTCGACTATGCGCAGCAGCACGTGCGCGTGCTGTCGGGCCTGTACGGGCTGCTGCGCCCGCTCGACCTGCTGCAGCCGTACCGGCTCGAGATGGGTACGCGCTTCGCGAACGCGCGCGGCAAGGACCTGTACGCGTTCTGGGGCGACCGCATCACGCGGGCACTGAACGAGCAGCTCGAGGCGCGCAGCGGAGCGGCCCGCGTGCTGGTCAACTGTGCGTCGACCGAATACTTCAAGTCGGTCAAGCCGAAACTGCTGGCCGCGCCCGTCATCACGCCGGTGTTCGAGGACTGGAAGGGCGGCCGCTACAAGATCATCAGCTTCCATGCGAAGCGCGCGCGCGGCCTGATGGCGCGTTTTATCGTCGAGAACCGTATTACCGAGCCGAAGGCGCTGAAGGAGTTCGCGACGGAAGGCTATGCGTTCGACGCGGCTGCGTCGAACGATTCGACTTACGTATATCGCCGGCGAGTCGGCGAGTGACCATGCCGGCCGTTCACGAGATGGCCGGCGCATGCATAAGGCCGGGCAAGCGGTGCACCGCCCGTTCCGGCCGACAGCGTTGCATGGGACCTGAGTAAGTGCTGAAGCACTAACTCAGGTCGACAGCGTTGCATGGGACCTGAGTAAGTGCTGAAGCACTAACTCAGGTCGACACAGGAGAAACAGATGTCCCTTTCGATCACCAGCAATTTCGACGCAGGCGCAATCGACGTTGTGTCGTGCGACAGCCCCGATGCGATTCGGCTGCGCGTGCGCGGCGACAGCCGTTCGGAATTCGCGCAATGGTTTTACTACCGCTTGACGGGCGCGCGCGGCGAGCGGTGCGTGATGACGTTCGAGAATGCCGCCGAATGCGCCTATCCGTCCGGCTGGCGCAACTACAGTGCGGTGGCGAGCTACGACCGGGTCGACTGGTTCCGCGTGCCGACGACGTTCGACGGCAAGACGATGACCATCGACCATACGCCGGAGTTCGACAGCATCTACTACGCGTATTTCGAACCGTACTCGGAGGAGCGCCACGCGGCATTTCTCGGCGCGGTCCAGCAGCTGCCGCAGGCGAGCGTCGTCGAGCTCGGCCGCACGGTCGAGGGCCGCCCGATGTCGCTGCTGACGCTCGGCACGCCGGAAATCGACGGCGTGCCGAAGAAGAAAGTGTGGATCATCGCGCGTCAGCATCCGGGCGAGACGATGGCCGAGTGGTTCGTCGAAGGCCTCGTCAAGCGGCTGGCCGGATGGGGCGACTGGGCCGGCGATCCGGTCGCGCGCAAGCTCTACGATCGCGCGACGTTCTACATCGTCCCGAACATGAACCCGGACGGCAGCGTGCATGGCAACCTGCGCACCAATGCAGCAGGTGCGAACCTGAACCGCGAATGGATGACGCCCGATGCCGAGCGCAGCCCCGAGGTGCTTGCCGTGCGCGACGCGATCCACGCGATTGGCTGTGACATGTTCTTCGACATTCACGGCGACGAGGATCTGCCATACGTGTTCGTTGCCGGGTCGGAGATGCTGCCGAGCTTTACCGAGCAGCAGGGCAAGGAGCAGACCGCGTTCATCGACGCGTTCAAGGTCGCGAGCCCCGACTTCCAGACCGAGCATGGTTATGCGGCGAGCAAGTACAAGGAGGACGCGCTCAAGCTTGCGTCGAAGTACATTGGCCATCAGTTCGGCTGCCTGTCGCTGACGCTCGAGATGCCGTTCAAGGACAACGCGAACCTGCCCGACGAGCGTGTCGGCTGGAACGGTGAGCGCAGCGCGGCGCTTGGCGCAGCGATGCTGGCCGCGATCCTGGTGCACGTCGACACGTTCGCGTAAGCGTATCGTCGTCGCATGAAAAAAGCCGGGGCATCTCAGGATGCCCCGGCTTTTTTGCTTCTGTCGTTGCCGCTCCGTCGTATCAGGACTTCTTCGCGGTTTTCTTCTTCACGGCTTTCTTCTGGCCGCCTGATTTCTTCGTTGCGACGGCCTTCTTGCCGGTGCGGCCCGATGCCTTCGCCTTTGCATTGCCCCGGTGCGATTTGCCCTTGAACTTCTTCGTCGAAGACGTGGAGCGCTCGACGCGCGGCTTCAGCGGCGGAACGGGGTCGTTCCAGCTGAACGCGAGCATTTGCTGGCCGACGTAGCCGCAACGGAATTTCAGCGGCGTCGGGTCGCTGCCGTCGCTGTGGACGCCGAGTCCGTCGACCGTGACGATGTTGTCGACCTTCACGCGCTGCTTGCCCTGGTCGAACGAGTCGTTCCACGGCGTGATCGTCGCGTTGCCGCTGTCGAATGCGTTCGGCGCGAAGTCGACGCGGTCGAAGGCCGACGACGTGCTCGCAATGAAGCTGCCGTGCGCCGCACAATCGGCCGCGAGCGGATCGGCATGCATTTCGTTGACGAATTTGTTGATCAGTTCGGAGCGCTGATCGAGCAGGTCGGCGAATACCGGTGTCGGAAGCGCAAGCGACAGGCCCGCGACACAGGCTGCCAGCTTGCCGAGCGCCCGGAGAATCCGGAGCGAGGCAGGTGAGCTGTCCATCTGGTTATTGGTGAGGAGCGAAGGAGACATCGGGCACGTATAGATGCCCGATTAAGAACAGGAGTTCAATCTTAGCGTAAAAAAGTTGTGCGGCAGTAGATGGCCTATTCTCCCGCGCTGCGGAAAATGCCGCCGGCACGTGCTGACGGTGCCCCGATCCGAAGGAGTTTCAGGCGCGCGGGCCGCCGAGGCGATAGCGCCGGACGTCGAAGGTCGTGACCCACGCAGGGCGATAGACGGCGATGAGCGCAGTCGCCATGCCGGTGAACCACGCTTCGCCGAGCGCGAGCAGCGCGGTGTTCAACAGGTAGCCGGCAGGAATCACGACAGGCACGCCATCCGCAAGGGCGAGCTGGACGCCGGCTGCTGCTGCGGCGACCGCGATGATCGCGATGGCCGGCGACAGGAATCCCTGGCCGGTGATGAACGACGCGAGGTTGTGCGGCAGCCATGCGAGCGCGGCGCGCTGCAGCAACGCCGACACGGCGACGGGCAGCGCGCCGTAGATCAGATAGGTCAGGCCAATGCCCTGCCACGGCGCGTCGAAGATGATCGCGGCAACCGCGGTGACGGCGCCCATCGCTATCAGCGCGAGCGTCCAGTCGAACAGCGTGACGAGCAGCGTTGCGCCCAGCAGATGCATGACGATGCCATCTTCGAGCCACGCATTCGAGGCCCAGAGGACCGCGATTGCGGTGACGAGCGCGAGCCACACGTGCTGGAGCGTGGCGTCCTGGAGGCGCACGAAGGGGCGATTCCAGATCGCGA
The DNA here is from genome assembly GCF_009362305.1 of Burkholderia sp. BE17. Taxonomy (NCBI): domain Bacteria; kingdom Pseudomonadati; phylum Pseudomonadota; class Betaproteobacteria; order Burkholderiales; family Burkholderiaceae; genus Burkholderia; species Burkholderia sp. BE17. The sequence goes on along the minus strand of NZ_WHNU01000006.1, from coordinate 3,022 downwards.
GCGTGAGCAGGGCCACGGCGGCGATCCAGCCACCGATGCCAACCCAGAGCGGAAGCGGTGTGAAAAGAAAACCCATGCGTTCATATTACTCGTTGAGCATCAAAGGTGGGAATCCGCACATGTTGACCGTCGCAATATCGAGACTGTTTGTTAGCGCTCGCGCCGGAACCGTGCCCGCGGCTCGGCGGCGAGCGGCAGGTCCTGTGTGCCGGCATGCGTGGCCGGTAACGGGTATCGGTGATCGTTGCGTTGCGTGCGCAGCGGCACCGGACCGTGTTCGCCGATGGCAGGCTTGCGCGCGCGGTTGCGGTTCGCCAGCAGCACTTCGAGGTGCGGCGACAGCCAGCCGTTGTAGATCGCGACCGCTGCGGCGCGGTTGACGGCGCCAAGCTGCTGGAAGATGCTGGCTAGGTGGATTTTCACGGTGCCTTCGCTGATGCCGAGCGTGCGGGCAATCATCTTGTTCGTGCTGCCCATGTGGACGAAGCGCATGATCTGCGCTTGCCGCGGCGACAACAGGCCGCTGGGCGGGCGGCGGGGCAGCGATCCGGCGAGTGTCTGGAAATGGGCCTCGTGGCGCGCCGCGGCCACGGAGGGCAGCAGGCGGAGGGCGATCGGCGGGATGTAGTGCCCGCCCAGCAGCACCATCTCGAGCGCACGCACGATCAGGTGCGGCCGTGTGGAATGCGGGATCACGCCAGCGACGCCATAGTTGAAGAAGCGCTGGATGGCTTCCGGCGATGCTTCGTCGATCATCACGGCCGCGGGCGTCGGTGAGCAGGCGCTGCAGAGTGCCTGAAGCTCGCTTAGCCGGCCGATGTCCAGCCAGTCGATCGTGACGAGGTCGAAACGCTGGGTGCGCAGCAGCCGGCGCGCCTGGAAGCCGTCGGGTGCATCGTTGATGCTGGCGTGGCGGTCGATCTGCCGCAACAGGGCCTTCAGTCCGTCACGCCGTTCGGCGTCTGAGTTAAGCACCAGGAATCGCATATTCAACCTCCATAAGGGTGAGTCATTGATCTGCTGTCGGGCATGCGTTGGCCCAGATAATGACAAAGACCTTACACGATGTCTGCTTGGCTGAAAGGCTTAGGAAAAGTCTGAAATTTTGAGCGACGGGATATCGGACAAGAAAAAAGCCGCTCCGGCGGGAACCGGGAGCGGCTTCGGGTGGGCAGGCCGTTCAGGCCTGCTGCGAGAGTTTAGTGGAAGTGCGGCTGGGCGGGCGATGCGTCTTCCGGCATTTCCGCGTGGACGATTTCGCCGAGCGGATCTGCGTAAAGCGGCACGCCGCAGTCGTCGCAGTATTCGGGTTCGAATCGGCCTGCGTGCCGGCGGACGTCGGTTACGCCGCATTCCTTCAACAGGCTCACGATTTCCTCGAGCGGTCCTTCGATCGGCGCCTCGCCTTCGAGCGTCGCGCTGTCGATCGACACGTCGCCGTTTTCACGGCCGTAGAGCGGCCACACGACACCGTAGATCACGTCGTTGCTCGCACGCCGCGTGAAGCCGACACGATATTCATCGATACGACGTTCGCCGAAGCCGGCGACCACCGCGCGCAGCTCCTGCGGTGCCGTACCAAGTGTGTCGAAAAGATAACGAATGGCGGTTCGCACCGTGTGCGGACGAATGCGTTCGTCCGCATCTCGGCAGGCCGAGTAGTACGCGTCCGGAAGCAGGCACTCGAACTCGCATCCCGGCAGTGCGATCGACAGATTCGGGCCGCCTTGGGCCGTCCATTGTTCGAGGCACTGGCCGCGCTCGATCCGGCTACCGCTTTCTTCTTCCTGCCAGCGGAACAGCGGCGCGCCGGCGGGCGCAGCGACGACGGCGAGCAGAAAGCGCGGGTCGGCAAGGATCGGCGAGGTTTCGGGCAGGTCACCGAAGCTGAGTTTGGGAGTGTGCTGGCCGATCGCCGCATGCGCGAGCTGCTGGGCAAGACGGTAGGTCTCGACGTGATGCCGCGGCAACTGGTCGATGCTGTAGAGGAACGGGGCAAGCCCGACGAGCGTGCCGTTCGCAAGGACATGAGCCTGCAGGTGCGTTCGCAGCGCGTCGGCCACGTCGCCCTTGAGCGGGCCCGACGGAATCATGTAGCGCGTCCATGCGAGAACCGGGACGGCGACCAGCAGCGCATCGTACGGCTGGCCGTCGTGCTCGATCACCATCGACTCGCTATGGGTCTCGGCGATGTCGGCGAGCGCGCCGTAGGCGTCGGGATGATTCTGCTGCAGATGGTCGAGCGCTGCGTCGAGCGTGGTCTGGTTGCCGTTGCGGACAATCTTCGCGAGCAGTGCGTCGAGCTTCGCTTCCCAGAAGCGATCCTCGATGCGGCTGCCCGAGGCGAAGAGCGCAAGCGACAGACCGACCAGTTTGTCGGCATCGGGGGGGAGGCGTTTGGCGATTCGCTGGCGCATATTAAAGACGTATATAGAAAGGGGCGAAGAACCTCACATTCTAGTCCGTTCTTTGCACCATAAGCGGTCTTGTGCCCTGGCATGGCCGGACGGCCGAATTGCGGCTTTTGTAAAAAAGTTGCTTCGAACCCCTTGCGCGATCGACGCGGGGTGCATAGAATCACGCCTCTTTCGCGCTAACGGAAACGCGGCGCGGGAGAGGGGAAGCGAAGTCGGTGGTGTGCAGCAGGTTGGGCGCACGGCTGACGCAGGAAGATGGACCCCGCAGTCGCAACGAAGCAGTTAAAAAGTTGTTGACGATCTGCGAAACACGGTTCATAATCTCGCTTCTCTGCTGCTGAAAACGCAGCGCTGCTGAGAAACTTCAGGTTTCTCGCAGAAATGCTCTTTAAAAATTAACAGCCGATAAGTGTGGGCGCTTGATGGAAGCGAGCTGATCCTCGGATCAGATAGCGAAAGTATCAAGAGTCTCACACTGAAGTAAGTCAGGTTTATGAAGCAATTCATATTCCTGTCAGCTTTGAGTGAGCGACCGGTTCGAAAGAACCGAAAACAGTAACAGGTTTAAACTGAAGAGTTTGATCCTGGCTCAGATTGAACGCTGG
>NZ_WHNU01000069.1:0-31837 GCF_009362305.1 Burkholderia sp. BE17 | reverse complement strand
GCCCGCTTCCCCCCGCCATGCTCGATGCGCTGCGCGCCGCCTTCGGCGAGCGCGTGTCGACCGCCGAAGCGGTCCGCGCGCACCACGGCCGCGACGAATCGCCGTTCGATCCGCAACTGCCCGACGCCGTCGTGTTCGCGCACAGCGCGGACGACGTGCGCGAAGTCGTGTCGCTGTGCTCGCTCTACAGCGTGCCGCTGATCCCGTACGGCGCCGGCTCGTCGCTCGAAGGCCACCTGCTCGCGGTGCGCGGCGGCGTATCTCTCGACCTGTCGGAAATGAACCGCGTGCTGTCGATCAACGCCGAGGACCTGACCGTGACGGTCGAGCCGGGCATCACGCGCAAGGCGCTCAACGAAGCGCTGCGCGACACCGGCCTGTTCTTCCCGATCGACCCGGGCGCCGACGCCAGCATCGGCGGGATGACCGCGACCCGCGCATCGGGCACCAACGCCGTGCGCTACGGCACGATGCGCGAGAACGTGCTCGGCCTGACCGCGGTGCTCGCCGACGGCCGCGTCGTGAAGACGGGCACGCGCGCCCGCAAGTCGTCGGCCGGCTATGACCTCACACGCCTGTTCGTCGGCTCCGAAGGCACGCTCGGCGTGATCACCGAGATCACGCTGCGCCTGCACCCGCTGCCCGAAGCCGTGTCGGCCGCGATCTGCACGTTCCCGACGATGGGCGACGCGGTGCGCACCGTGATCGAGACGATCCAGATCGGCGTGCCGATCGCGCGCGTCGAATTCGTCGATTCGCTCGCCGTGCGCTCGATCAACCGCCACTCGAACCTGACGCTTGCCGAAGCGCCGACGCTGTTCTTCGAATTCCACGGCACCGAGGCCGGCGTGAAGGAACAGGCCGAACTCGTGCAGGCGCTCGCCGGCCAGAACAACGGCCAGGGCTTCGAATGGGCGACCCGCCCCGAGGACCGCAGCCGGCTCTGGGCCGCGCGCCACAACGCGTACTTCGCGATGCTGCAGTTGAAGCCGGGCTGTCGCGCGGTGACGACCGACGTCTGCGTGCCGATCTCGCAACTCGCCGCGTGCGTCGAGGAAACCGAGGTCGACTTGCGCGCGTCGTCGCTGCCCTGCCCGATCGTCGGCCACGTCGGCGACGGCAATTTCCACGTCGCGATCCTGATCGACCCCGACAAGCCCGAGGAACTCGCCGAAGCCGAGCACATCAACGACCGGATCGTCGAGCGCGCGCTGCGCCTCGGCGGCACCTGCACGGGCGAGCACGGCGTCGGGCTGCACAAGATGCGGTTCCTGCCGAAGGAGCACGGCGACAACGCGATCGACACGATGCGCGCGATCAAGCTCGCACTCGATCCGCGCAACCTGATGAATCCCGGCAAGATTTTCACGTGCTGAGCGCCTCCAGACCCGTCGCTTCGCGCCAGGCCCTCCAAGGGGGCATCCCGCAAGGGGACTCCCTTCGGTCGGAAAACCTGGGGCGGCCCGGCGTTTTCTTGAAAGACGGCGGCGCGACGTCGCGCCCGCTGCCGCAGGAGACCCCATGAACGCTCCCGTCGAACTGTCGAGCGCGGCACGCGCGCAGCGCCAGCGCGAAGTCGTGCAGGCCCTGATGGCCGTGCTGCCGACGCACTGCCTGCTGTACCGCGACGAAGACACGGCGCCGTACGAATGCGACGGCCTGTCCGCCTACCGCCGCCTGCCGCTCGCGGTCGCGCTGCCCGAAACGGAATCGCAGGTGCAGCGGATCGTGCAGATCTGCCGCCGCATGGAAGTGCCGATCGTGCCGCGCGGCGCGGGCACCAGCCTGTCGGGCGGCGCGCTGCCGATCGCGCTCGGCGTCGTGCTGTCGCTCGCGCGCTTCACGCGCATCGTCGAGGTCGACCCGTACGCGCGCACGGCGACCGTGCAGCCCGGCGTGCGCAACCTCGCGATCTCGGAAGCCGCCGCGCCGTACGGCCTGTATTACGCGCCCGATCCGTCGTCGCAGATCGCCTGCACGATCGGCGGCAACGTCGCGGAAAATTCCGGCGGCGTCCATTGCCTGAAATACGGGCTGACCGTGCACAACGTGATGCGCGTGCGCGCGGTGACGATCGACGGCGAGATCGTCGAGTTCGGTTCGCTCGCGCTCGACATGCCGGGCCTCGACCTGCTCGCCGTGATGATCGGCAGCGAAGGGATGTTCGCGATCGTCACCGAGGTCACGGTGCGGCTGATCCCGAAGCCGCAGACCGCGCAACTCGTGATGGCGAGCTTCGACGACGTGGTCAAGGGCGGCGAGGCCGTCGCGGCGATCATCGCGTCGGGCATCATCCCGGCCGGGCTCGAGATGATGGACAAGCCGGCCACGCAGGCCGTCGAGGCATTCACGCACGCCGGCTACGACCTCGACGCAAAGGCGATCCTGCTGTGCGAATCGGACGGCACGCCGGAAGAAGTCGCGGAAGAGATCGTGCGAATGACGGCCGTGCTGCGCGAGCACGGCGCAACGCGCATCCAGGTGTCGCGCAACGAACAGGAGCGGCTGCGCTACTGGTCGGGCCGCAAGAACGCGTTCCCGGCCGCCGGCCGTATTTCCGCCGACTATTACTGCATGGACGGCACCGTGCCGCGCCGCGCGATCGGCCCGCTGCTCGCGCGCATCGAGCAGCTCGAGACACGCTACGGGCTGCGCTGCATCAACGTGTTCCATGCGGGCGACGGCAACATGCATCCGCTGATCCTGTACAACGCGAACGATCCTGACGAACTGCACCGTGCCGAGGAGTTCGGCGCGGAAATCCTCGAATGCTGCGTGGAATTCGGCGGCAGCGTGACGGGCGAGCACGGCGTCGGCATCGAGAAGCTCAATTCGATGTGCGTACAGTTCTCGCCGCAGGAGCGCGACGCGTTCTTCGCGGTCAAGCGCGCATTCGACCCGGCCGGGCTGCTGAACCCGGACAAGGGTATCCCGACCCGCGCGCGCTGCGCCGAATACGGCCGCCAGCACGTGCGCGGCGGGCTGCTGCCGCACCCCGACCTGCCGCGCTTCTGAGCGTCGCGCGGGGCGCGGGCCGCGCCGGCGGCCGCTCCGCACCCTGCTGCCGTGCCCGCGCGGCCCGTTCGCGCGGCGATGCGGGCATGCGGCCCGCAATACGGGGCTTAGGGATAGTCGCGATGTGGAATCGCGCCACCCCGGTACAATCGACCGAACAACAAGTCGAGGCAGCAACAGAACATGGAAGAGGACGACATCGTCGCCGGATGGGCCGAGCGCATCCGTGCGGCCAGCGCCGACGGCCGGCCGCTGCGGATTCGCGGCGGCGGCACCAAGGACTGGTACGGCCAGGCGCTCGAGGGCGAAATACTCGACACGCGCGCGTTTCAGGGCATCGTGTCGTACGACCCGGCTGAGCTCGTCGTCACGGTCCGCGCGGGCACGCCGCTCGCGCAGCTTGAAACCGTCCTCGCCGAGTGCGGCCAGATGCTGCCGTTCGAGCCGCCGCACTTCGGCCGCGCGGCCACCGTCGGCGGCTGCATCGCGGCGGGCCTCGCGGGCCCGCGCCGCGCCACCTGCGGCGCACCGCGCGATTTCGTGCTCGGCGTCACGCTGATGAACGGCCGCGGCGAGGTGCTGCGCTTCGGCGGCCAGGTCGTGAAGAATGTCGCCGGCTACGACGTGTCGCGGCTGATGGCCGGTTCGCTCGGCACGCTCGGGCTGATGCTCGACCTGTCGATCAAGGTGCTGCCGATGCCCGTCGCCGAAGTCACGCTGAAGTTCGAGATGACCGCGACCGACGCGGTGCGCAAGCTCAACGAATGGGGCGGCCATCCGCTGCCCGTCAGCGCGAGCGCGTGGCGCAACGGCACGCTCGTGCTGCGCCTGTCGGGCGCCGAAGCAGCCGTGAAATCCGCGAAGACGGTGCTCGGCGGCGAAGTCGTCGACGCGGTCGAAGCCGAGCGCTTCTGGGCCGGCCTGCGCGAGCATACCGATCCGTTCTTCAACGGCATTCCGCCCGGCTATGCGCTGTGGCGCCTCGCGCTGCCGTCGATCACCGAACCGATGCACCTGCCGGGCACCCAGTTGATGGAATGGGGCGGCGCGCAGCGCTGGTGGATCACCGACGCCGATGCGCAGACCGTGCGCATGAGCGCGAAGCAGGCCGGCGGCCACGCGACGCTGTTCCGCGCGGGCGACACGTACGACCGCAGCGCGGGGGTGTTCACGCCGCTGCCCGCCCCGATGATGAAGATCCACCGCGGGCTGAAAGCCGCGTTCGATCCCGCGCGCATCTTCAACCGCGGCCGGCTCTACCCCGATCTCTGAGAGCTCGATGCAAACGAACCTCGCCGATTTCATCCGCAACACGCCCGACGGCGACGAGGCCGACGCGATCCTGCGCAAGTGCGTGCATTGCGGGTTCTGCACCGCGACCTGCCCGACCTATCAACTGCTCGGCGACGAACTCGACGGCCCGCGCGGGCGCATCTACCTGATCAAGCAGATGGTCGAGGGCGCGCCCGTCACGCGCAGCACGCAGCAGCACCTCGACCGCTGCCTCACGTGCCGAAGCTGCGAGACGACCTGCCCGTCCGGCGTTCAGTATGGCCGGCTCGTCGAGATCGGCCGCAAGCACGTCGAGGCGCAGGTGCGGCGCCCCGTGCAGCAGCGTCTCGTGCGCCGCGTGCTCGCGAGCCTCGTGCCGAACGCCGCGCTGTTTTCGCCCATGATGCGACTCGGCCAGCACGTGCGGCCGCTGCTGCCGAAGCGGCTGCGCGACAAGGTGCCGCCGCGCACGCGGCTGCTCGAATGGCCGCACCGCACGCATACGCGCAAGATGCTGATGCTCGGCGGCTGCGTGCAGCCGTCAATGCTGCCGAACATCAACATCGCGACCGCGCGCGTGCTCGACGCGCTCGGCATCGAGACGGTCGTCTCACCCGACGCGGGCTGCTGCGGCGCGATCCGCCTGCACCTGAACTATCACGACGAAGCGCTCGACGACGCGCGCCGCAACATCGACGCATGGTGGCCCCACGTCGAACAGGGCGCCGAGGCGATCGTGATGAACGCGTCGGGCTGCGGCGCGACGGTGCTCGAATACGCGCACCTGCTGCGCGACGATCCGGCCTACGCGGAGAAGGCGCAGCGCATCGTCTCGCTGACGCGCGACATCTCCGACGTGCTGCTCGCGTTCGAGGCCGAGCTCGCGACGCTCGCGCGGCGCCGCGCGATCCACACCGTCGCGTACCACCCGCCGTGTACGCTGCAGCACGGCCAGCAGTCGCGCGGCAAGGTCGAACGCCTGCTCGAGACGCTCGGCATCGACGTGCGGCTGCCGGCCGACAGCCATCTGTGCTGCGGCTCGGCCGGCACCTATTCGCTGACTCAACCGTCGCTGTCGTACCGGTTGCGCAAGCAGAAGCTGCTGAAGCTGCAGGCGCTCGAACCGCAGATGATCGTGTCCGGCAACATCGGTTGCATCGCGCACCTGCAAAGCGGCACGCAGATTCCGGTCGTCCACTGGGTCCAGCTCGTCGAGCATTTGCTGTACGGCTGACGCGGGCGTCGCGCGCGGCGTCCGTATAATGGGCGGATCGATGCGCCGCGTGCCGCGGCGCATCCGCTTCGTGCCTGCTTCCGTGCCTGCCTTCGTGCCCGTCATGTCCGATCTCGCCGCCCGTCTCGAATCCGTTCATCGCCGCATCGCCGACGCCGCCCGCGCGGCCGGCCGCGATCCCGCCACCGTATCGCTGCTCGCCGTCTCGAAGACGTTTCCCGCCGACGACGTGCGCGCCGCGCACGCGGCCGGGCAACACGCATTCGGCGAAAACTACGTGCAGGAATCGATCGACAAGATCGACGCGCTCGCCGATCTGCGCGCGAGCCTCGAATGGCATTTCATCGGGCCGCTGCAATCGAACAAGACGCGCCCGGTCGCCGAGCGCTTCGACTGGGTCCATTCGGTCGACCGGCTGAAGATCGCGCAGCGCCTGTCGGAACAACGCCCCGCGCACCTGCCGCCGCTCAACGTGTGCGTGCAGGTGAACATCAGCGGCGAGGCGTCGAAGAGCGGCGTCGCGCCGACCGACGTGGCCGACGTCGCGCGCGCGGTCGCCGCGCTGCCATCGCTGCGGCTGCGCGGCCTGATGGCGATTCCCGAACCGGCCGGCGATATCGAGGCGCAACGCGCACCGCATCGCGCGCTGCGCGCGCTGTTCGACGCATTGCGTGCCGGCGGCCTGCAGCTCGACACGTTGTCGATGGGCATGTCCGCCGATCTCGATGCGGCCGTGCTCGAAGGCGCGACGATCGTGCGCGTCGGCACCGCGATCTTCGGCGCGCGCGATTACTCGCACTGAACGCCGCGCCCTTTCCGCCTTTCCGTTCACTCACTCGCTCAATCGGACATCATGAAAATCGCATTCATCGGCGGCGGCAACATGGCCGCGGCCCTGATCGGCGGCCTGATCAAGCGCGGCGTCGCCGCTGAAGGCCTGTATGCCATCGACATCAACGAGGACGTGCGCGCGCGCGCCGCGCAGCAATTCGGCGTGCGCACCGGCGCGGCCGTCGACGCGACGCTCGCCGATTACGACGCGGTCGTGCTCGCGGTGAAGCCGCAGGTGCTGAAGGACGTCGCGCAGGCGCTCGCGCCGCACCTGAAGTCGCAGCTCGTGATCAGCATCGCGGCCGGCATCCGCGGCACGGATCTCGCGCGCTGGCTCGGCGACTACGCCCGCGTCGTGCGCACGATGCCGAACACGCCCGCGCTCGTCGGCATGGGCGTGACGGGCCTCGCCGCACTGCCGGGCGTCGACGCGGCGGGCCGCGAACTCGCGTCGAACGTGCTCGGCGCGGTCGGCGAGATCGTGTGGTTCGACGACGAATCGCAGCTCGACGCCGTCACGGCCATTTCGGGCAGCGGCCCCGCATACGTGTTCTATTTCATCGAAGCGCTGCAGGAAGCCGCGCGCCGCCTCGGCATGAACGACGAACAGGGCCGCGCGCTCGCGGTCGCGACGTTCGCGGGCGCCGCGCAACTCGCCGCGCAATCGGGCGAGCCGGCGAGCGTGCTGCGCGAGCGCGTGACGTCGAAGGGCGGCACGACGGCCGCCGCACTCGCGTCGTTCGACGCGCAGGGCGTGAAGGAAGCGATCGTGCGCGGCGCGCTCGCGGCCGAGGCGCGCGCGAAGGAAATGGGCGACGAGCTCGGCCGCGCGTAAGCGCGCCCGTGGTGCCGGCTGGCCTGGCGCCTGACATAAAAAAGCGACCGTCAGGTCGCTTTTTTATTGGAATTGCGCGCCGGCGCGCGGCTCCGTTCAGTTGCCGGCCAGCAGGTAATGCGCGGCGATCCCCGCGAACAGCACACCGCCGAGCCAGTTGTTGTGCCGGAACGCCGCGAAGCACGGCATCCGTTCGCGGCCCTTGATCAGCGTGTAGTGATACAGCGCGCAGCCGACCGCGGCCGCCCAGCCGGCCCAGTACGCCAGGCCGAAGCCGAGCGTCACGCCGATCCACACGTAGATGCCGAGCGTCGCCGCATAACACGCCATCACCGCCGCGACGTCGAAGCGGCCGAACGTCAGCGCGGACGTGCGGATGCCGATCTTGATGTCGTCGTCGCGATCGACCATCGCATATTCGGTGTCGTACGCGACCGACCAGAAAATGTTCGCGGCCAGCATCACCCACGCGATCGTCGGCACCGTGTCCTGCACGGCCGCGAACGCCATCGGGATGCCGAAGCCGAACGCGATGCCGAGATACGCCTGCGGAATCGCGAAGAAGCGCTTCATGAACGGATACGAGCCGGCGACGAACAGCGCGACGACTGACAATTCCTTCGTCAGCGTGTTGAGCGGCAGGATCAGCAGGAACGCGATGAACGACAGCCCGACCGCGATCGCAACGGCTTCCCATGCGCGAATCTTGCCGGACGTCAGCGGCCGGTCGGCCGTGCGCTTCACGTGGCGGTCGAAATCGCGGTCGGCGTAATCGTTCATCGCGCAGCCGGCCGAACGCATCAGCAGCGTGCCGAGCGAAAAGATCACGAGCAGCGGCCAGCGCGGGTGGCCGTCCGACGCGATCCACAGCGCATTGAGCGTCGGCCAGAGCAGCAGCAGGCTGCCGATCGGCTTGTCCATCCGGACGAGCCGCAGATACAGGGGAAAGCGGGCAAGCATGGCGGAGCACCGGGAAGATAATCCCGGCATTTTAGAGCCGAGCGGTGCTTCGCGTCATGTCGGAGCGTGCCGCAGCCGGCCGCCGCCGTGCGCCGACTGGCCGCCGCGGCCCGCTGCACATGGTCGCGCCGCAATGCACGTATATCAAGGGACAGATTCGAAGCGAACGCGGATCGAGCCGTTCGGCACACCGGCCGCGGTTTGGCCCGATACGGGCGGATCGGCCAGGGTCCGTGCCCGCGTTGGGCGGGCTCTACGCACCGGCATCGCAGGTCGGCCGCCGAGCCGAGTGCGTGTGCTCGTGCAACGCCCCCGGAATGAACGTCTGTTCGAGGCCGCCATCGCCGAGCCACGCGCGGGTCCGTTCGGCCGCGAGGTCGATCAACTCCTTGCACCGGGTGTAGTCGTACGGCGAGACGTCGAGCGGACATAGCGGCGGCACCACGCAAATCGTGGCGCGACTTTGGTAGAACTCGAGATCGCGCACGAGCTGGCGCGCGATCACGAGCGTCAGCGCATGCATCGCCTGCGCGATTGCGCTTCCCGGTGGCTTGCGCAACGCGCACGCGAAGCCTGCCGGCAGCACGACGATGCGCGTCGCGCCCCGCGCGACGGCAATCGAGATCGGTGTATTGTTCGCGACGCCACCATCGACCATCAGTCGATCGTCGATCCGCACCGGCGGGAACACGCCCGGGATCGCCGCGCTGGCGAGCACGGCGTCGACGACGAGGCCCGACGAAAGCACGATTTCGTTGCCGCTGAGCATGTCGGTCGCGACGACGTGCAGCGGCAGCGATGCACGTTCGACGTACCGATACCGCAGATGCCTTTCCAGCAGCAATCGCAGCGCGGTCGCCTCGACGAGGTGTGCGCGGTTCTGCAGAACCGTCCTCAACAGGCCGAGCATCGAAAACGGCATGATGTCGCGCCGGCGGATGTTGCACCACAGCGCTTCGAGCTTCGCGACGCCGTCTTCGTCGGGCTGCCCGGCGAAATACGCAGCGTTGATCGCGCCGGCGGACGCGCCGACCACGAAGTCGGGCCGTTCACCGTGATTGAGCAGTTCGCGCAGCATGCCCACCTCGATCGCACCGAGGCTGCCCCCGCCTGCAAAGACGAACGCGGTCCGTTCCGGACGCGCGCTTCGATCGAGGGCCATGGTTGTCTCCCGTACCGGGCCGGTAAAGAAGGATGAACGATGAAGTCTGCGATACAGATTCGCACAAGTCGGCAGGCCGCTCAATGCAGATCATGCCTGCTCCGGTCAACGGCACGCGAAGCCGCCGAGACACGACGCTCGTACCGACGAGCAGCCGGATGATGCAATTCCGCACCCCGAATCATGCGTGGACGGCGTCGACGACGGAGCCGGGTTGACCGATGCCGATGTTGATCCGCGTGGCGTTGTGTTTCCCGACTATCGTCAGGATTCCTCACCCATCACGTTGAAGCGGCGAACATGTATCGGGCAATTCGCGTGCCGCCCGCGTGCGGCATTCGTATGAGGCTCGCCTGTGCAGCGTCGCGCGAAAAACCGCGCGCTCAGTAGCCCGCTACCGGCGCGAGCGCGTGCAGCGCCTGCGCGACCAGCACGGCCGCGCCGCCGCCGGCGATCGCAAAGCCGACGAAGCGCCGCACGATCGCGGCCGGCGCCCGTGTCACCGGCACCGCGAGCGCGGCGCGCATGTCCAGCATCATCTGCGTCATGATCGTCACTCCTTCGAGAAAACATCGGGTCCAGAAGAAACGGCCGGTCGAACGACCGGCCGTTTCACGTTACTGCGTTACCGCACTACCGCGTTACGCTGCGGCCAGGTTCATGCGAGATCGAAGCGGTCGAGGTTCATCACCTTGTTCCAGGCCGCGACGAAATCGCGCGCGAACTTCTCCTTCGCATCCGCGCTGCCGTACACCTCGGCCAGCGCACGCAGTTGCGCGTGCGAGCCGAAGATCAGGTCGACGCGCGTGCCCGTCCACTTGACCTTGCCCGTCGCGCGATCGCGCCCTTCGAACACGTCGTTCGCGGCCGACACCGGCTTCCATTCCGTACCCATGTCGAGCAGGTTCACGAAGAAGTCGTTCGTCAGCGTTTCCGGACGGTCGGTGAACACGCCGTGCTTCGCGTCGCCGACGTTCGTGCCGAGCACGCGCAGGCCACCGACGAGCACCGTCATCTCGGGCGCGCTGAGCGTCAGCAGTTGCGCCTTGTCGACCAGCAGCGCCTCGGCCGGCGTCTTGTACGCATGCTTCAGGAAGTTGCGGAAACCATCCGCCAGCGGCTCGAGCACGGCCATCGCGTCAATGTCGGTCTGCTCCTGCGACGCATCCGCGCGGCCCGGTGCGAACGGCACCGTCACCGCCACGCCCGCATTCTTCGCGGCCTGCTCGACGCCGGCCGCACCGGCCAGCACGATCAGGTCGGCGAGCGACACCTTCTTGCCGCCCGTCTGCGCGTCGTTGAACGCCTTCTGCACGCCTTCGAGCGTCGCGAGCACCTTCGCGAGTTCAGCCGGACGGTTCACTTCCCAGTCCTTCTGCGGCGCGAGGCGGATGCGCGCACCGTTCGCGCCGCCGCGCTTGTCCGAACCGCGGAACGTCGCAGCCGACGCCCATGCGGTCGACACGAGCTGCGACACCGACAGGCCCGATGCGAGCACCTTCGCCTTCAGCGCCGCGACGTCGGCGTCGTCGATCAGCGGGTGGTCGACGGCCGGGATCGGGTCCTGCCACAGCAACTGCTCCGCCGGCACGTCCGGGCCGAGATAGCGTGCGCGCGGGCCCATGTCGCGGTGCGTGAGCTTGAACCATGCGCGTGCGAACGCGTCGGCGAACTCGGCCGGGTTCTCGTAGAAGCGGCGCGAGATCTTTTCGTATGCCGGATCGAAACGCAGCGACAAGTCGGTCGTCAGCATCGTCGGGCGATGCTTCTTCGACGCGTCGTACGCATCCGGAATCACTTCGCCGGCGTCCTTCGCGACCCACTGGTGCGCGCCGGCCGGGCTCTTCGTGAGCTCCCACTCATAGCTGAACAGGTGCTTGAAGAAGTCGTTGCTCCACTTGGTCGGCGTCGACGTCCACGTGACTTCCAGGCCGCTCGTGATTGCGTCCGCGCCCTTGCCGGTGCCGAACGCGCTCTTCCAGCCGAGACCCTGCTGCTCGAGGCCCGCAGCTTCCGGCTCGGGGCCGACGTTCGATGCCGGACCGGCGCCGTGCGTCTTGCCGAACGTGTGGCCGCCGGCGATCAGCGCGACCGTCTCTTCATCGTTCATCGCCATCCGCGCGAACGTCTCGCGGATGTCGTGCGCGGCGGCGACCGGGTCGGGGTTGCCGTCCGGGCCTTCCGGGTTCACGTAGATGAGGCCCATCTGCACCGCGGCGAGCGGGCTTTCGAGGTCGCGCTTGCCCGAGTAGCGGCTGTTCGGGCCGCCGCTCAGTTCCAGCCAGATCTTTTCCGAGCCCCAGTAGACGTCGTCCGGCTCCCACGTGTCGACGCGGCCGCCGGCGAAGCCGAAGGTCTTGAAGCCCATCGATTCGAGCGCGACGTTGCCGGTCAGGATCAGCAGGTCGGCCCACGAGATGTTGCGGCCGTACTTCTGCTTGATCGGCCACAGCAGCCGGCGCGCCTTGTCGAGGCTCACGTTGTCCGGCCAGCTGTTGAGCGGTGCGAAGCGCTGCTGCCCGCCGCCCGCGCCGCCGCGGCCGTCGGCCGTGCGGTACGTGCCGGCGCTGTGCCAGGCCATGCGGATGAACAGGCCGCCGTAGTGGCCGAAGTCGGCCGGCCACCAGTCCTGCGACGTCGTCATCAGCGCGTGCAGGTCCTTCTTCACCGCCGCGAGGTCAAGCTTCTTGAACGCCTCGGTGTAGTCGAAATCCTTGTCCATCGGATCGGACAGCGCCGAGTGCCGGTGCAGGATGTTCAGGTTCAGTTGATTCGGCCACCAGTCCTTGTTCGTCGTGCCGCTGCCTGCGGTGTGATTGAACGGGCACTTCGTTTCAGTCGACATGCGTTTTCTCCTTGGCTTGCTCGTATGCCTCCACCTGCTCGCTCCGGCAGCGTGCCGGGCGCGGATCGTGGAGTGTCATTGCGGGGATAGGAAACGGAACAGGTAGATCCTCCTGTCGTACTACGGGATGTCGTGCGTGGCCTTCGCCGCGCGTTCCCGCTGCGAGGCGCCGCAGGCGGGGCGCTCGGGAAACCGGCCGCCGGCGCGCATCGTGCCGCTGCGCGCGGTGTTCCAGCTTTCGGACATGCGATGCTCTCTCATGGCTTGGCGGCGGGTGAAGCAGGGGCACGCAGGACCGGCATGCGCCAACGTTCATCCGCCATATACGCGGTCCGCCAGGTATGCGAACGCAATCGGACGCAGGCGCCGAACCGCAACCCTGACGCGATGTACGACCTCGTCGCGCGACGGGATGTTCCGCTGCGCGTGCTGCAATACCGACCGCATCATGACATCCTCCTTTGACGCTTGCATTCAGCGTGCAAATCGACCGTCGACATGACGCCGATCCATGTAGAGAATTGTAGGCAAATCTATCGATTATTTGAATTTAATTAATTTCATCTATGCGATAGAGAAAAATAAACGGAGTCGCAAGACCCCGTCCATCATGCCGCCGCGCACGCATGCCGCAGCTCGGTCAGTTCATCGTTGCCGGCATGTCGAGCTTCGCGACGCCCGGCAGTTCGCATGCGGAAATCGCATCGCTGATCGCGTCGATCGCGGGCATCCGCGTGAAGCTCTTGCGCCACACAAGCACCACCCGGCGGTCGGGCACCGGTTCGTGGAACGGCACGTACGACAGCAACTCGGCATCGGGGCCGTTCGCGCGCGGGCCGACCTCGGTGACCGACATCCGCGGCAGCACGGTGATGCCGACGCCGCTCGCGACCATGTGGCGGATCGTCTCGAGCGACGAGCCCTCGAAGGTCTTCTGGATGCCGTCGGCCGTCTGCGAGAAGCGCATCAGCTCCGGGCACACACCAAGCACGTGATCGCGGAAGCAGTGGCCGTTGCCGAGCAGCAGCATGGTTTCCTGCTTCAGGTCCTCGGCGTCGATTTCCTCGCGCTTCTCCCACGGATGGCCGGCCGGCAGCGCGACGACGAACGGCTCGTCGTACAGCGGGCGCACCATCAGGCCGGTTTCCGGGAACGGCAGCGCCATGATCGCGGCGTCGATCTCGCCCTGCTTCAGCAGTTCGAGCAGCTTCAGCGTGTAGTTCTCCTGCAGCATCAGCGGCATCTGCGGGACACGCTGGATCATCTGCTTGACGAGCGTCGGCAGCAGGTACGGCCCGATCGTGTAGATCACGCCGAGACGGAACGGGCCGACGAGCGGGTCCTTGCCCTGCTTCGCAATCTCCTTGATCGCGAAGGTCTGCTCGAGCACGCGCTGCGCCTGCGTGACGATCTGGTCGCCGATCGGCGTCACGCTCACTTCGCTCGCGCCGCGCTCGAAAATCTGCACGTTGAGCTCGTCTTCGAGCTTCTTGATCGCCACCGACAGCGTCGGCTGGCTCACGAAGCATGCTTCGGCCGCGCGGCCGAAATGCCGCTCGCGCGCGACCGCGACGATATATTTCAATTCAGTCAGCGTCATTGTGGGTCAATCAGATATATACAGGCGATAGGTTTAATTTATACACCCTCTGGCACCGGTTCGCCAAGTTTCTCTGCATCGCGATGCGTCGATTGGCGGCTTTTGGCGGTTCATGATCCGGCCCCAAACCGATGGATCAGGCCTTCAGGTACTGCTCGCGCGCGCCGAGCCAGCGCGCGAGATGCTGCGTGACGACGTCGGGGTACGCGGCGATCAGCCGCGTCGCGGCCTCGCGGGCCGGGTCGATCAGCCAGCCGTCGGTCTCGAGGTTCGCGAAGCGCAGCATCGCCGCGCCCGACTGGCGCGCGCCGAGGAATTCGCCGGGGCCGCGGATTTCGAGGTCGCGCCGCGCGATCTCGAAGCCGTCGGTCGTCTCGCGCATCGTCTTCAGCCGCTCGCGGCCGGTAATCGACAGCGGCCCCGTGTACAGCAGCACGCACACCGACGCCGCGGTGCCGCGCCCGACGCGGCCGCGCAACTGGTGCAGCTGCGCGAGGCCGAAGCGCTCCGCGTGCTCGATCACCATCAGCGACGCGTTCGGCACGTCGACGCCGACTTCGATCACGGTCGTCGCGACCAGCAGCTGCACGTCGTTGCGCGTGAACGCTTCCATCACGGCCGCCTTGTCGGCCGGCGACAGCCGGCCGTGCACGAGCCCGACCTTCAGCTCGGGGAGCGCCGCGGCCAGCGTCTCGTAAGTCTCGACGGCCGTCTGCAGCTGCAGCGTCTCGCTCTCCTCGATCAGCGGGCACACCCAGTACACCTGGCGACCCGTCAGCGCGGCCTCGCGCACACGGGCGATCACCTCCTCGCGCCGCGCGTCGCCGACGAGGCGCGTCAGCACGGGCGTGCGGCCCGGCGGCAGCTCGTCGATCGTCGAGACCTCGAGATCGGCGTAGTACGTCATCGCGAGCGTGCGCGGAATCGGCGTGGCCGACATCATCAACTGGTGCGGCTGGAAATCGCGCGCGCCATTGGCCGCGTTCGCGGCCTTCGCGCGCAGCGCGAGACGCTGCTCGACGCCGAAGCGGTGCTGCTCGTCGACGATCACAAGGCCGAGCCGCGCGAATTCGACCGTGTCCTGGATGATCGCGTGCGTGCCGATCACGAGCTGCGCGGTGCCGAGCGCGGCCGCCTCGATCGCCGCACGCTTCTCCTTCGCCTTCAGGCTGCCGGCCAGCCACGCAACCGTGACGCCGAGCGGCTCGAGCCACGCGCGCAGTTTGCGCGCGTGCTGTTCCGCGAGGATTTCGGTGGGCGCCATCAGCGCGGCCTGGTAACCGGCGTCGATCGCCTGCGTGGCGGCCAGCGCCGCGACGACCGTCTTGCCGCTGCCGACGTCGCCCTGCAGCAGGCGCTGCATCGGGTGCGCGAGCGTGAGGTCGTGCGCGATCTCGTCGACGACGCGCGACTGCGCGCCGGTCAGCGTGAACGGCAGCGCCGCGTAGAGCCGTGTCGTCAGCGCGTCGGCATCGCTCGCGGTGCGGCGCGGCATCGCGGGCGCCGCGCGCGTGCGGCGCTCCTCGTGCGCACGCTTGAGCGACAGTTGCTGCGCGAGCAGCTCCTCGAACTTGATGCGCGTCCAGGCCGGATGCGAGCCGTCCATCAGCGCGGCTTCGTCGGAATCGACGCGCGGGTGGTGCAGGATGCGCACGGCCTGCTCGAGCGACGGCACGCCGAGCGGCCGCAGGTACGCGCGATCGATCTCGGGCGGCAGCAGCTCGGGCAGCGGCGTGCGCTCGACCGCGTTCTCGATCGCCTTGCGCAGATAGGCCTGCGACACGCCGGCCGTGCTCGGATAGACGGGCGTGAGCACCTGCGGCAGCGGCGTATCCGCTTCGACGACGCGCACCGCCGGATGCACCATCTCCATCCCGAAGAAGCCGCCGCGCACGTCGCCGCGCACGCGCAGCCGCTGGCCGACGGCCATCTGCTTGACCTGCGAGCCGTAGAAATTCAGGAAGCGCAGCACAAGATGCTCGCCGTCGTCGTCCTGGATCTTCACGACGAGCTGGCGGCGCGGCCGGTACGCGACCTCGTTGTCGAACACGACGCCTTCGGTCTGCGCGATGCCGCCCGGCAGCAGTTCGCCGATCGGCGTGAGCGTGGTTTCGTCCTCATAGCGCATCGGCAGATGCAGCACGAGATCGATCGAGCGCGTGAGACCGAGCTTCGCGAGCTTGTCGACGGTCTTCACGGGTTTGTCGGCGGCCGCCTTCTTCTTGCGCTTCGTGCCGCTTGCGCCCGCTTCGTCGCTCACAGCGCCGCCTTCGGCATCGGGCGCGGCGGCGGCCGGCTGCGCGAGCCGCCCGTCGGCGCCGCGCTTCGGGCCGGCGCGGCGCGGCGCGGCGCGCGGCGGCTCGGCAGGCTCCTGCGCGTCACGCTCCCCCGCGCGATGCGCAGGCAACGCAACATCCTCCGTGTCGAACGGATCGGCGGAATCGGCAACGGTGGCGGTGGAACGGCGTGGTGACACAGGCATCGGATCGTCTGGGTGCTTCGCAAGGCAAGTACAATAGCGGCTTTCACGTCGTCCGAACGAACGACGCCGGCCAGGCCGCGCATCCCGTCATCATAGCGGCTCGCGCGCCCCATTTACGCGTTTCCGCCCTGCCGGCGACGCCCGCCGGCCGCTTCGAACCAGCCCGCATGTTCACGCTTTCCGATTTCGATTTCAATCTGCCGCCCGAGCTGATTGCGCAAACCGCGCTGCCCGACCGCACCGCGAGCCGCCTGCTCGAGGTCGACCGCACCGTCGAGCCCGCGCGCCTCGTCGACCGCCGTTTCACCGAGCTGCCGTCGTGCATCGCACCCGGCGACCTGCTCGTCTTCAACGATACCAGGGTGCTGAAGGCGCGTTTCTTCGGCCAGAAGGCCAGCGGCGGCAAGATCGAGGTGCTGATCGAGCGCGTGACGGGCACGCACACGGCGCTCGCGCAGATCCGCGCGAGCAAGTCGCCGGGCGCCGGCACGACGCTGCGTCTCGCCGATGCGTTCGACGTGACCGTCGGCGAGCGCGTCGAGCCGTTCTTCACGCTGCACTTCCCCGAGCCGTGCCTCGCACTGATCGAGCAGTACGGCCGCCTGCCGCTGCCGCCGTATATCGAGCACGATCCCGACGCGACCGACGAGACGCGCTACCAGACCGTCTACGCGAGCAATCCGGGCGCGGTCGCAGCTCCGACGGCCGGGCTGCACTTCGACCAGCCGATGCTCGACAAGCTCGACGCGATGGGCGTCGAGCGCGCGACGCTGACGCTGCACGTCGGCGCCGGCACGTTCCAGCCGGTGCGTGTCGACAACATCGCCGAGCACAAGATGCACAGCGAGTGGTACGACCTGCCGCAGTCGCTCGTCGACAAGATCGCCGCGACCCGCGCGCGCGGCGGCAACGTGATCGCGGTCGGCACGACGTCGATGCGCGCGCTCGAAGCGGCCGCGCGCTCGGCCGACGAAGCGGGCCGCCCGCTCGCGGCGACGCAGGCCGAGACCGACATCTTCATCACGCCCGGCTATCGTTTTCGCGTGGTCGACCGGCTCGTCACGAACTTCCACCTGCCGAAGTCGACGCTGCTGATGCTGGTGTCGGCGTTCGCGGGTGTCGAGACGATCCGCGCCGCATACCGGCACGCGATCGACGAACGCTACCGCTTCTTCAGCTACGGCGACGCGATGCTGCTCACGCGGCGCGACACGCCGGAGGCGCCGCGCGCGTAAGCGCGGCAGGCACGACGGCCCGCACGCAGCGCGGCTGCCTCGTTCGCCCGCCGCGCGCTACGATGACGCGCCTCCCGTTTTTCCCCGCCGCCGGCTTGCCGGCGGCATTCCCAACATGCGCCGGACTGTTTTCCGGTAGCAAGGAGAATGACGCGATGACCGAAGGTTCATCCCACGATCACGATACGCACGCCCCCGTGCACGACCGCCCGGCAAACGGGCTCGAATTCGAACTGCTGACGACCGACGGCCACGCGCGCCGCGGCCGCGTGAAGCTCAACCACGGCGTGGTCGAAACGCCGATCTTCATGCCGGTCGGCACGTACGGCACCGTGAAGGCGATCCAGCCGCGCGAGCTGCACGAGATCAACGCCCAGATCATCCTCGGCAACACGTTCCACCTGTGGCTGCGCCCGGGCCTCGACACGATCGACGCACACGGCGGCCTGCACGGCTTCATGGGCTGGAACAAGCCGATCCTGACCGACTCGGGCGGCTTCCAGGTGTTCTCGCTCGGCGACCTGCGCAAGATCACGGAGGACGGCGTCACGTTCGCGTCGCCGATCAACGGCGACAAGCTGTTCCTGTCGCCGGAAGTGTCGATGCAGATCCAGAAGGTGCTGAATTCCGACGTCGTGATGCAGTTCGACGAATGCACGCCGTACGCGACCGACGGCGTGCCGACCACGCACAAGGAAGCGGCCGACTCGATGCGCATGTCGCTGCGCTGGGCGAAGCGCTCGCTCGACGAGTTCGACCGGCTCGGCAACCCGAATGCGCTGTTCGGGATCGTCCAGGGCGGGATGTTCGAGGACCTGCGCGACGAATCGCTCGCGGGCCTGTCGGAGCTCGGCTTCCACGGCCTCGCGATCGGCGGGCTGTCGGTCGGCGAGCCGAAGGAAGACATGATGCGCGTGCTGCGGCACGTGGGCCCGAAGCTGCCGGCCAACAAGCCGCACTACCTGATGGGCGTCGGCACGCCGGAGGACCTGGTCGAGGGCGTCGCCAACGGCATCGACATGTTCGACTGCGTGATGCCGACCCGCAACGCGCGCAACGGCTGGCTGTTCACGCGCTTCGGCGACGTGAAGATCCGCAACGCGACGCACAAGAACTCGCTGAAGCCGCTCGATGCGAGCTGCGCGTGCTACACGTGCCGGAATTTCTCGCGCGGCTACCTGCATCACCTGCACCGCGTCGGCGAAATCCTCGGCGCGCAGCTCAACACGATCCACAACCTGCACTACTACCTGCAGCTGATGAGCGAGATCCGCGACGCGATCGAGACCCATACGTTCGACGCGTTCCGCCAGCGCTTCGCGGAGGATCGCGCCAGAGGCGTCGACTGACGGGCCGACGGGCCGCGCGGCGGTTCGCCACATGGGACATGTACTAAATAACGTGCTCCGACTGCCGGACCCGACCGCCAAATATTACAATTGCCTTTCCAAACAAGTCGCAATGGTGCCGGTTCGTGCTTTAACAGCTTGATCCGAAAGCGCATTTGCTGCGCCGTTTGCGCATGGGGCCGGTGGTAGAATAACCGGCTTACTTTTCGATCTTCCCCTACGGAGAGACCAACGTGCCGTTCATTTCCAATGCCTTCGCTCAAGGTGCCGGTGGCGCCGAATCGAGCCTGATGAGCTTCCTGCCGCTCATCCTGATGTTCGGCGTGCTCTACTTCATCATGATCCGTCCGCAGATGAAGCGTCAGAAGGAACACCGCAACATGCTCGCCGCCATGGCCAAGGGCGACGAAGTCGTCACGAGCGGCGGCCTCGTCGGCAAGGTGACGAAGGTCACCGAAGGCTACATCGGCGTCGAGATCGCCGAAGGCACCGAAATCACCGTGCAGAAGGCTGCAGTCACGACCATTCTGCCGAAGGGCACGATCAAGTCGCTGTAAGCCCTTCACCGAGCGTCCGGCTCCCCGCGCCGTGCCCGCCTGAGAGAGCGGGACGCCGCGGCGCCGGACGCGACGCTTTCACGCCAACCACCCGTTCGGCCCCCTCATGAATCGTTACCCACTCTGGAAATATGTCGTGATGGTCGTGGCGCTCGCCATCGGCCTTCTGTACACATTGCCCAACTTCTTCGGCGAAGCGCCGGCGGTGCAGGTGTCGAGCGGCAAGGCCACGGTCAAGCTCGACTCGACCACGCTGACCCAGGTCGAATCGGCGCTCGCCTCCGCGCAGATCACGCCGGACGACGTCACCTTCGAGAACACGGCGACCAACGCGAACATCCGCGTGCGCCTGAAGGACACCGATACGCAGCTGCGCGTCAAGGACCTGCTGCAGAAGTCGCTGAACGCCGACCCGAACGATCCGCAGTACGTCGTCGCACTGAACCTGCAGAGCGCGTCGCCGCGCTGGCTGACTGCCCTGCACGCGCTGCCGATGTATCTCGGCCTCGACCTGCGCGGCGGTGTCCACTTCCTGCTCCAGGTCGACATGACGGGCGCGCTCACGAAGAAGCTCGACTCCGACGCATCCGACGCGCGCTCGCTGCTGCGCGACAAGAACATCCGCGACGGCGGCGTGAGCCGCGTCGACCAGTCCGTCGTCGTCAATTTCAGCGATGCGCAGACCGCGGAAGACGCCCGCAAGGTGCTCGCGCAGTCGGTCACCGAACTGCAATGGGCGACCCAGCCCGGCGGCGGCGGCACGCAGGTCGTCGGCACGTTCACGCCGGCCGTGCAGAAGTCCGTCGAGGACGCCGCGCTCAAGCAGAACCTGACGACGCTCCACAACCGCGTAAACGAACTCGGCGTGTCGGAGCCGATCCTTCAGCAGCAAGGCAGCGACCGCATCGTCGTCGAGCTGCCGGGCGTGCAGGACACCGCGAAGGCGAAGGACATCATCGGCCGCACCGCGACGCTCGAGGCCCGCCTCGCCGACCCGATCAACACGCACCCGAACCCGAACGACCCGGTGCCGCCGGGCGAGGAACTGTTCACGCAGGGCATCCAGGCGCCCGTGCTGCTGAAGAAGGACGTGATCTTCACCGGCGACCGCATCATCGATGCATCGGCCGGCTTCGACGAACACCAGCGTCCGTCGGTCAACATCCGCCTCGACTCGGCCGGCGGCCGCGCGGTGCGCACGGTGTCGCGCGACAACATCGGCAAGCCGATGGCGATGGTGCTGTTCGAGAAGGGCAAGGGCGAGGTGCTGACGGTCGCGACGATCCAGTCGGAACTCGGCGACCGCTTCCAGATCACGGGCCAGCCGACGCCGCAGGCCGCGGCCGACCTCGCGCTGCTGCTGCGCGCCGGTTCGCTCGCGGCGCCGATGGACATCATCGAGGAACGCACGATCGGCCCGAGCCTCGGCGCCGACAACATCAAGATGGGCGTCCACTCGGTGATCTGGGGCTTCTGCGCGATCGCCGTGTTCATGATCGCGTACTACATGCTGTTCGGCGTGGTCTCGGTGATCGGCCTGTCGGTGAACCTGCTGCTGCTCGTCGCCGTGCTGTCGCTGATGCAGGCGACGCTGACGCTGCCCGGCATCGCCGCAATCGCGCTCGCGCTCGGCATGGCGATCGACTCGAACGTGCTGATCAACGAACGCGTGCGTGAAGAACTGCGTGCGGGCCAGCCGCCGCAGCTCGCGATCCAGGCCGGTTACGCGCACGCATGGGCGACGATTCTCGACTCGAACGTCACGACGCTGATCGCCGGCCTCGCGCTGCTCGCGTTCGGCTCGGGCCCGGTTCGCGCGTTCGCGATCGTGCACTGCCTCGGTATCCTGACGTCGATGTTCTCCGCGGTGTTCTTCTCGCGCGGGATCGTCAACCTCTGGTACGGCGGCCGCAAGAAGCTGAAGTCGCTCGCGATCGGCCAGGTGTGGAGGCCGGAAGGCGCCACCGCCGCATCGTTCACCGACGCGGACGAATCGACCGACACCGCGCGCGCCGCGAAGCTCGCCGCACCCGCGAAGGGCAACGCGCCGCGCACCGGCAAGCCGCAGCTGCGCAACCGCGCGCAGCAAGGCGTGTCGCCGAAGAAACCGGGCTCGACCCAATAAGGCCCCGGAGACGAGACCATGGAATTTTTCCGCATCCGTAAAGACATTCCGTTCATGCGGCACGCGCTGGTGTTCAACGTGATCTCGCTGGTCACGTTCCTCGCCGCCGTGTTCTTCCTGTTCCACCGCGGGCTGCACCTGTCCGTCGAATTCACCGGCGGTACGGTGATCGAGGTGCAGTACCAGCAGGCCGCGGAACTCGAACCCGTGCGCGCGACGCTCGGCAAGCTCGGCTACGCCGACGCGCAGGTGCAGAACTTCGGCACGTCGCGCAACGTGCTGATCCGGCTGCAGCTGAAGGAAGGCCTCACGTCCGCGCAGCAGAGCGACCAGGTGATGACCGCGCTGAAGGCGCAGAGCCCGGACGTCACGCTGCAGCGAGTCGAGTTCGTCGGCCCGCAGGTCGGCCGGGAACTCGCGACCGACGGCCTGCTCGCGCTCGCGTGCGTCGTGATCGGCATCGTGATCTACCTGTCGTTCCGCTTCGAATGGAAGTACGCGGTCGCCGGCATCATCGCCAACCTGCACGACGTCGTGATCATTCTCGGCTTCTTCGCGTTCTTCCAGTGGGAGTTCTCGCTGGCGGTGCTCGCGGCGATCCTCGCGGTGCTCGGCTACTCGGTCAACGAGTCGGTCGTCATCTTCGACCGGATCCGCGAGACGTTCCGCCGCGAACGCAAGATGAGCGTGCAGGAAGTGATCAACCACGCGATCACGACCACGATGTCGCGGACGATCATCACGCACACGTCGACGGAAATGATGGTGCTGTCGATGTTCTTCTTCGGCGGTCCGACGCTGCACTACTTCGCGCTCGCGCTGACGGTCGGCATCATGTTCGGCATCTACTCGTCGGTGTTCGTCGCGGGCTCGCTCGCGATGTGGCTCGGCATCAAGCGCGAAGACCTGATCAAGGACAAG
Source organism: Burkholderia sp. BE17 (assembly GCF_009362305.1). NCBI lineage: Bacteria > Pseudomonadati > Pseudomonadota > Betaproteobacteria > Burkholderiales > Burkholderiaceae > Burkholderia > Burkholderia sp. BE17. Next base: position 9,414 of record NZ_WHNU01000069.1, on the reverse strand, counting down.
AAGACCGCGCACGATCCGGACGATCCGAACGCGGGCGCGCAGGTTTAAGCACCGCGCCGTTTCGGCAAACGCAAGAAGGCCGGTCCTGTTGGACCGGCCTTTTTTTCATGCGCGGGCCGCCGCCGTGCGGCGCGCGGCGGGCCCGACATGCACCGTCGGGCGTCGGCTACAATCGTCACCGCCCTGCTCCGCTGCATGCCGGCCTCGCGCCGGCGTGCAAGCACCCTCGCCACCCGTCCGAACGTGCCGTCCCGATGATGCCTCCGATGTGTGTCGTTCGCCGCCTCGCCGTCTGCGCGGCCGTCGCGGCTGCGTTGCTGCCGTGCACGCAACCTGCCGGCGCACAGTCGGCATCCGCACCAACAGCCGCGCCGCCCGCCGCACCGCCTGTCTCACAACCCGTCGCCCCGCCTGTTCCACCGGCCTCCCAGCCTGCCGCCGCATCGCCGTCGCCCTGCCCGCCCGACTGGGAGCCGCAGATCTGCGAACTGAAGGCCGCCGTCGAAGTGCTGAAGAAGCAGCACCTGACCGACGTCGACATCGGCGCGCTGCTCGACGCCGCGACCCACGACGGGATCAAGACGCTGCCGTACGCACGCTTCTTCAACGCGAAGGAGGAGCAGGAGCGGCGCGACAACGAACGACGCACGCGCGACGGCACACCCGGCATCGGGATCGTGTTCGAGACACGGCCCGACGGGCTGCACATCATCGACGTGATTCCCGACGCACCGGCCGAGAAGGCCGGCGTGCGCCCCGACGATCTCGTCGTCGCGATGAACGCCCGGAGCGTCGTCGGCATCGACAGCAGCGAGCTCGTGAAACTCGCGAAGGGCGATGCGGGCGTCCCGCTGAAGCTCACGGTGCAGCGCGGCCCGAACCATGCGGTGCTGAGCTTCGCGCCCGTGCGCGCGATCGTCAAGCCGCATCCGGCGATCGCGAAGCGGCTCGACGGCGACATCCTGTACACGCGGCTGTCGAGCTTTCCGGAACCGGCGGTCGGCGACTACATCGACGCGGTGCAGGCCGCGCGCCGCGCGGGCCCGCCGGTGAAAGGGATGATTCTCGACCTGCGCATCAACGGCGGCGGCGCGCTCAATGCGGCGATCGGCATCGCCGCGCTGTTCGCCGGACGCGACCGCACCGCGATGGTGACGGTCGAGCACGGCGACACCCACCGCCGCCGCTTCTCGACCAACTGGCCCGACTACGAACTGCCGGTGATGCACGGGCAGGATCCGCTCGCGCCGCTGCAGGCCGACGACTGGTGGCGCACCGTGCCGCTCGTCGTGCTCGTCGACGGACAGAGCGCGTCGGCCGCCGAAGCGACCGCGGCGGCGCTGAAGGACCTCGGCCGCGCGAAACTGCTCGGCATGCCGACCTACGGGAAGGGGCTTGCGCAGACCGGCGTCGACCTGATCGACGGCACACGCCTGAATTTCACGTTCGCGCGCAACCTGCGGCCGAACGGCTGCCCGATGGACGGCTATGGCGTCGTGCCGGACTGGCTCGTGCCGCCGCGCCGCGACTCGGACGTCGACGGCGTGCTGCTGTGGTACCGGGAAGTCGATCTCGCACGCGCGCCGTATGCGGACCGGCTGGCGCCCGACCCGTTCGCGCCCGTGCGCAAGGAACGGCAGAAGCTGCGCGAAGCACGCGTGCGCGCGAAGGTCGATACGTCGAAGAGCGCGGCGCTGCCGCAGCGCGCATTCGGCACCACCGGCGACTGGCAGCTGCAGCAGGCGCTCGCCGCGCTCGCGGGGCGCCCCGTGCGGACCGTCGACGCGCCGGCGCAACTGATGCCCGCGCAGCCCGTGTGCGAACGCGGCGGCAACTGACGCGCCGCCGCCCTTCTACCGGAAGCCGAACCGCCGGCGCAGCACGACCAGCGCCGCGAGGCTCAGCACGGCCGCGAACATCAGGTAGAAGCTCGGCGCGGTCTTCATCCCGGTCGCGCGGATCAGCCACGCGATGATGAACGGCCCGAAGCCGCCGAAGATCGTCACCGCGACGTTATACGCGAGCGACATCCCGGTCGTGCGCGTCTGCACCGGAAACACCTCGGACAACAGGCCCGGCAGCGCCGCGAAGTAGCCGGTCATCAGGACTGCGAGCAGCACCTGCAGCGCGATCAGCGTGCCGAAGCCCGGGTGCGCGACCAGATACGCGAATGCCGGATAGATCAGCACGAGGATGCCGACGGCCGGCGCGATCATCACGCGCACGCGGCCGTAACGGTCCGACCAGTGGCCGACGAGCGGCGCGAACGCCATCTGGATCACGCCGACGACGAGGATCGCCGCGAACGCGGCGGACGGTGCGAGGCCGAGCTGCTTGACGCCGTAGGTCGGCATGAACAGCACGAGATAGGTTGCGACGGTGCCGAGCACGACCACGCCCATCGCGGCGACCAGGCGCGCCTTGTGCGATGCGAACGTGTCGCGCAGCGGGTTCGCGGTGGCTTCGGCCGCGAGGAATTCGGGCGTCTCGTCGACCTTGGCGCGGATGTAGTACGCGACGGGCCCGATCAGCAGGCCGAAGAAGAACGGCACGCGCCAGCCCCACGAAGCCATCTGCGCGGCCGACAGCTGCGCGTTCAGCACGGTGCCGAAGCCGGCGGCGAGCAGCGTCGTGAGCCCCTGGCTCGCGATCTGCCAGCTCGCGAAGAAGCCGCGCCGGCCCGGCACGTGCTCGGCGAGGAACGCGGTCGCGCTGCCGAACTCGCCGCCGGCCGAGAAACCCTGCATCAGCCGCGCGGCGACGAGGATCACCGGCGCCGCGACGCCGATCGTCTCGTAGGTCGGCAGCACCGCGATGACCAGCGTGCCGGCCATCATCAGCAGGATCGACAGCGTGAGCGCGGCCTTGCGGCCCGCGCGGTCGGCATACGCGCCGAGCACGATCGCGCCGAGCGGCCGCATGAAGAACGACACGCCGAACGTGCCGAGCGTGAGCAGCAGCGACACGGTATCGTTGCCGGCCGGAAAGAACAGCTTCGAGATCGTCACCGCGAAGAAGCCGTAGACGACGAGATCGAACCACTCGAGCGCGTTGCCGATCGACGCGGCGACCACCGCGCGCCACACGCGCGGCGACGAGGCAATGGAACGGGACTGCGTGGCGGCATGCATCGGCGATCTCCTTGTCGTTATACGTTCTGTTCGCAGCGGTCGCGGCCGCGCTCGCGACATCGGCCCGCCGGGCGCCGCGGGCGGCGCTCGGGCGATTATAGGCGCGCAAAAAAACCGCCGCGCCCCGGTAAGGGGGACGCGGCGGTTTGCACGCGACGGGCCGGCGCGGCGGCAGGCCCGGCCGGCGGCGTTACTGCTGCTTGACGGCTTCGGCCGAGATCAGCAGCTTCGTCTTCATCTTGAAGCCGTACTGCTTGCCGTAGTCGAGGCCGAAATCGTCGCGGCTGAATTCGCCGACCGCGTCGACACCGCACACTTCACGCTTGAGCATCGGGTGCGGCATGCACTTGAACGAATCGATCTTCAGCGTCAGCGGCTTCGTGACGCCATGCAGCGTCAGGTTGCCGACCACCGACACCGGCTTGTCGCCGTCGAACTTGATGGCGCCCTTGTAGATCGCCTGCGGGAATTTCGCGACATCGAAGAATTCGTTCGTCTGCAGGTGCTCGTCGAGCTTCGCGCTGCCCGTCTGGATCGACGCGACGTCGGTCGTCACTTCGACGGTGCCCGTCTTCGCCGCGCGGTCGAGCGTCACGGTGCCGCTCGACTTGTCGAACTTGCCGCGCCAGACCGACAGGCCGCCGAAGTGGTCGGCCTCGAAGCTCGGGTACGTGTGGCTCGGGTCGAACTGGTACGTTGCGGTGTCGGCGAATGCCGAGAACGACAGCGAAGCGGCCAGTGCGCCGGCGGCGATCATCAGATGCTTTTTCAACTCATTCTCCTTGGAACGGTGCCGCGCCCTCGCGCGGCATTCAGGGGATGCGATAGCCCGCCGCTTACTTCGCGGCGACGAGATGGAACTTGATCTGCACTTCGTCGGCAACGATCGACGTGTCCTTCCATTCGCCGGTGCCGACGTTGAACGCCGAACGCTTGATCGGCAGCACGCCGTCGAACGTCTGCGTCGCGCCGCTCTGCGTGACCGTGACGGGCACGGTGACGGTCTCGGCCTTGCCCTTGATCGTCAGCTTGCCGGTCACGTTGTACTTGTTGCCGCCGGCCGGCGCGATCGCCGACGACACGAACGTCGCCTGCGGATACGCCTTCGCGTCGAACCAGTCCTTGCCCGCGACCTGGTCGTTGTACATCTTGTCGCCGAGGTCATAACTCGCGACGTCGATCGTCATTTGCGCGCTGCCCTGCGCGGCCTTCGCGGGATCGAACTTCACCTGCGCGGAAAACTTCTTGAACGCGCCCTCGGTCGGCACGTTCATCTGCTTCGACACGGCGGACACCTTGCTCTTCGCGAGATCGACATCGGCGAGCGCCGCGCCCGATGCGACCAGTGACACCGCGGCAAACGCGGTCAGCATGGAGCGGGAGAAAGACACTTTCATGGGATCCTTCATTTGGCAAAGGGAAGCATCCGCGACAGCAGGCCGTCGCGGTCCAACAACTGGTGCTTGAGCGCCGCGAGCACGTGCAGCGACACGAGCGCAAGCAGAATGTAATTCAAAGTCACGTGGAGCGTCTTGAAGGTTTCCTTGAGCACCGGATCGGGATCGATCAGCCGCGGCAGCGGCACGATGCCGAGGTACACGACCGGAATGTTCGACGCCGAGCTGTACAGGTAGCCCGTGACCGGAATCACCAGCATCAGCACGTACAGCAGGATGTGCACGCCGTGCGACGCCGCACGCTGCCACGCCGGCGTATCGCCGGGCAGCGGCGGCGACACGTGGGTCGCGCGCCACAGCACGCGCACCACGGCCAGCGCGAACGCCGTCACGCCGATCCACTTGTGCCACGAGAAGTACTTCAGCTTCGTCGGCGTGAAGCCGGGAATGTCGGTCATCACCCAGCCGAGCGCGAAGCCGCTGATAATCAGCAGCGCGATCAGCCAGTGCAGCGCGATCGCGGTCTGCGTATAACGTACCGGCCTGGCCGGCAGCGAATTCGATGCCATCTTGGGTTCCTCAGTTCAGCGAACAGCCGCGCCGGCCATGAGTCCGACGCATGTCAAGGGCGCCATGCTACCGCAACCTTTTGACCTGCGCGGACTCTGAGGACAGGCATGTCAGCCTGCCGCCCGCTTCCCGCCATGTTACCGATCGGTCACCGAGCATGCGATCGTTGACACCGCGAAAAAGGCGTTTTGGTAAGATTGGCGCGGGTTCCGGCCCCGTCGACGCGTTCCTCCAGCCGTCGCACAACCGCTTTTTCCATGCAACGAAACGACCTGATTGCCTGTCACGAGTGCGACGCACTGTTGCACAAACCGCGCCTCGGCGGCCGCGAAATCGCGCGCTGCCCGCGCTGCGACGCGCTGCTCTATCGCAACAGCGCCGCGCAGATCGAGCGGATCTGCGCGCTCGCGCTCGCGGCGCTGATCACGTTTACGATCGCGCAGGCGTTCCCGATCCTCGAAATGGACGTGAACGGCAACCGCGTGCAGACGACGCTGATCGGCGCGATCGACTCGCTGTGGCGCCAGGACATGGCGGTCGTCGGCGTGATGGTGTTCTGCTCGACCGTGCTGTTCCCGCTCGTCGAGATGTCCGCGCTGCTGTACCTGCTGCTGCCGATCCGGCGCGGCGTCGTGCCGCCCGGCTTCAACCTGGTGCTGCGCGCGATCGAGCTCGTGCGGCCATGGGGCATGATCGAGGTGCTGATGCTCGGAATCCTCGTGACGATCGTGAAGATGGTGAGCCTCGCACGTGTCGTTCCCGATGCCGCGCTGTTCGCGTTCGCCGCGCTCACGCTGATGATCGCCGTCGTGCTGATGTTCGACCCGCGCACGCTGTGGGACATCGCCGACGACCTGCGCGCCGGGCGCCCGCCCGAACAGCCGGGGCCGCCCGACGACGCCGTCGCGCCGCTGTCCGAGGCCGCCCGCCGATGACGATCCCGACCGCCGCCCGCGAGGGTTACGCCAGTTGCCACGCGTGCGGGCTCGTCCAGACGCTCGACCATCCGCACGCGCGCTGCGCGCGCTGCGGCAGCGTGCTCCATTTCCGCACACCGAACAGCCTGATGCGCACGTGGGCGCTGCTGCTCGCGGCCGCGATCCTCTATATTCCGGCGAACCTGCTGCCGATCATGCGCACCGCGTCGATCGTCGGCTCGCAGGAAGACACGATCATGAGCGGCGTCATCTATTTCTGGATATCGGGCGACTGGCCGCTCGCCGTCGTCGTGTTCGTCGCGAGCATCCTCGTGCCGATGCTCAAGCTCGGCGTGCTGCTGATCCTCGTGATCAGCACGCAGCGCCGCTCCGCGTGGCGGCCGCTGCAGCGCACGCGCCTGTTCCGGATCGTCGAGCGCATCGGCCGCTGGTCGATGCTCGACATCTTCGTCGTGACGCTGACCGTCGCGCTCGTCCATTTCCGTTCGCTCGCCGTCATCACGGCCGGCCCCGGCGCGCTCGCGTTCGGCTCGGTCGTGATCCTGACGATGCTCGCATCGATGCAGTTCGATCCCCGCCTGATCTGGGATCCAGTCGAAACCTCAGGGAATCACCATGAATAGTCCGCAAGGCCCGCAGCACGACGCGTCCCGGCCACCCGACCCGACGATCTCGACGAAAGGCGGCTGGCTGCCGTCGCTCGTCTGGCTCGTGCCGCTGATCGCGGCGCTGATCGGCATCGGCCTCGTGATCAAGTCCGTGCGCGAGCGTGGCCCGGAAATCACGATCAGCTTCCACAGCGCCGAAGGGCTCGAGCCCGGCAAGACCCAGGTCAAGTACAAGGACGTCGAGATCGGCATGGTCAAGACGATCAAGCTGTCGAAAGACCTGTCGCGCGTGCTCGTCGACGTGCAGCTCAAAAAGGAAGCCGAGGACTTCGCGGTCAAGGGCTCGCGCTTCTGGATCGTGCGGCCGCGCATCGGCGCGACCGGCGTGTCGGGACTCGGCACGCTGCTGTCCGGCGCGTATATCGGCGTCGACGCCGGCCACGGGCAGGATACGCTGACCGACTTCACGGGCCTCGAGACGCCGCCCGCCGTCACGGGTGACCAGAAAGGCACGCAGTACGTGCTGCGCGGCGATTCGCTCGGCTCGGTCGACATCGGCTCGCCCGTCTACTACCGCCGCGTGCAGGTCGGCCAGGTGGTCGGCTTCTCGCTCGACAAGGACGGCACGGGCGTCACGTTCAACGTGTTCGTCACTGCGCCGTACGACCAGTACGTCGGCGTGAACTCGCGCTGGTGGCAGGCCAGCGGCGTCGACCTGCGGCTCGATTCGAGCGGCCTGAAGCTGAACACGCAGTCGCTCGCGACGGTGATCCTCGGCGGCATCGCATTCCAGACGCCGCCGAACCAGGGCAGCGGCACGACGGCGCCGAACAACACGACGTTCCGCCTGGCTTCCGACGAAGGCGACGCGATGCGCGACCCGGACGGCCTGCCGCTGCAGGTCGCGATGAACTTCAACCAGTCGCTGCGCGGGCTCGCCGTCGGCGCGACGGTCGACTTCCGCGGCATCGTGCTCGGCGAAGTGACGAACATCGGCATCGACTACGATCCGAAGACGAAGAACTTCACGATGCCGGTAACGATGAACGTGTATCCGGAGCGCCTCGGCCGCCGCTTCCGCGAGACGATCGAGAGCAAGGGCGAACCGGCCCGCCGCGAGATCGTCGAGCGGCTCGTCCAGCACGGGCTGCGCGGCCAGCTGCGCACCGGCAACCTGCTGACGAGCCAGCTTTACGTCGCGCTCGACTTCTTCCCGAAGGCGCCGGTCGTGAAGATCGACACGTCGCGCCAGCCGCTCGAGTTGCCGACCGTGCCGAACACCCTCGACGAACTGCAGCTGCAGGTCGCCGACATCGCGAAGAAGCTCGACAAGGTGCCGTTCGACCAGATCGGCGCGAACCTGAACAGCGCGCTGTCGAACGCCGACAAGCTGTTCAAGCAGCTCGACACGCAGGTCGCGCCGGAAGCGCGCGACACGCTGTCGGCCGCGAAGCAGACCTTCTCGACCGCCGAGGCGACGCTGCAGCAGGATTCGCCGCTGCAGTCCGACGTGCGCGGCGCGCTGAAGGAGCTCACGCGCACGCTGCAGTCGCTGAACGCGCTCGCCGATTATCTGGAGCGCCACCCCGAATCGCTGCTCAAGGGCAAGCCAGGAGATCAACAATGACGACACGCGTGAACGGTTTCGCGAGCGGCGCGGCGGCGGCCTTCGCCGCACTCGCGCTCGCCGCGTGCAGCTCGCCGCCCGCGCGGTTCTACACGCTCAGCCGGGCCGACGCCGCGGCCCCGGTGCGCACCGCGCCGGCCAACCCGGCGTTCCTGATCGAGGTGCCGTCCGTCGGCGTGCCCGAGCAGGTCGCGAAGAACCAGTTGGTCGTGCAAAAGAACGCCGCGCAGGTCGACGTGCTCGAGCAGGAGCGCTGGGCGTCGCCGCCCGCCGACGAGATCCGCCGCGCGCTGTCCGACGATCTCGCCGCGCAGCTCGGCACGATCGACGTCGCGAATTCCGCGTACCCGCCCGGCGTGCCCGTGTATCGCGTCAGCGTGAACGTGCAGCGCTTCGAGTCGTGGCCCGGCAAGCGCGCAGCGGTCGACGCCGTGTGGAGCGTGCGCCCGCTCGGCACGCAGGCCGTGATGACCTGTCGCACGAGCGTCGCTGAACCGGTCGCCGACGGCTACGATGCGCTCGTCGCCGGCCACCGGCGCGCGCTCGACGTGATCGCCACGCAGGCCGCGGCAGGCGTGCGCGCGATGGCCGCACGCCGCGGCACGACGCCCGCGGCCGGCAGCAAGACGGCCGCCGCGCAGGTCGTGCCGTGCCCGGCCGTCCCGACGTCCGGCGGCGACGCGACGGGCAAGTCCGGCGCATAAGCGAGCAGCACGCTGGCGGACGTCTGAAGCGGCGTTCGCCGGTGCTGCTTCGTCGGGCGCAGCGCGTCCGCCGGCTGCCGCTTGCATGACGCAGACGCTGCCGCTGTCGATAGCACAGCGCCTCCATCGGCCGAACGGCAGCTTTGCATTGTTTGTCAAAGTCGGCCGGAACCCGCACCATGCAACGCGGTCGACTTGCGTTTTCCGTCCTGATTGACCATCCTACGCACTTTCAGGCTCGCGACGCTCGGCGTGCGTGCGAGCCGGCGACGCCGGGTCGCGTTCGGCTCGACCGCCGTGCCTCCCGGCGCCCGTACGCGATCGGCGTATACCGCTGCGGGGCAGCCGCACCGCGGGGCACCGCGCATCGTCCGGCAACCGGCCCCGTCTCACCCGTTCTCCCCGGCGCCGCGCCGCGTTCCCGGCCGGCATCCCGAAC
>NZ_WHNU01000068.1:0-32025 GCF_009362305.1 Burkholderia sp. BE17 | reverse complement strand
GTGCGGGCAGCGTTCGACTGGAAATCAGCAATGAACCAGTTTGCTATCCTGTTCGGTGAACGATTCACCCAGGCGCGTGGATAACGCGTTGTTCAACCGCCTCGCCCACAAAAATGCGGACAGGTTCTCGTGCACTGTTAGAAGACGCTCGATCACAACTTGTTCGTGATCGACCAACAGCCACTCCTCACCTGCCTCGGCACGTTCAACGCATGCATCTAGCGCGGCTTCTGCCAGCCGATACAGGTCGAGGTTCGCTCCGTATGCGGTTTCATCCCGCAGATAGAATGCGAGATACACGATCCGCAGCAGATTGATAATCTGCTCCGAATCCCCCCGTCCAGCACGAACCGTCGCGAACGCCAAATGATTCTCCAGCGACAGTGCCCGCACCTTCTGCGTCGACAGCGGCAGCAGCATCTCTTTCGTCAGCCCTGCACGACCTCCCCGCCCCATAGCACTTCTTCCCACTCGCACACCCTCTCCAGTTACCAAGTCCCGGCCTGCTCGGTCAGCCCTTGCCCTCGAAATCCCATTTCAACCGCTTTTTCGGGTCCTTCGTCATTTCCAGAAACGCGCAATTGGGGCACCAGCGCCCCTTGTTCTTCACGTTGGCCGCTGACGACTGCCAGACATGCCCTCGATGGCACTGCCAAGTCAGCTTCACATGCGCGCCGTGGTATTCCGCTGACAGGCACAATCCACCGCGTTCCCTCGCGACAGCCTGCATGGTCTCAAGCGTAAGGCGTCGCGCGATACCCGCACATTGCGGGCACCAATGCCCATGCACCACCATTTGCCCGGACGCCCTCCACCGATGGCCTTTCGAACACTCGAACGGGTAACGATCGCAACTACGCGTGTACTCTGCAGCCAGGCACTGGCCACCGTGCTGCCGAGCAATAACCTGCAATCTCTCAAGCCCGTCTGCCAGAGTATTGCATTGCGCGGATTTCACTCGCCCGCATTCCGGACACCATTTGCCTCTGCGGATCAGTTCGCCTGTCGTCTCCCACTCGTGCCCGTCGGCGCACCGTAGCCGGTAACGTTCAGATAGCCCCCTGAACGGCCCATTGAGAAGCTCTCCACTCCGGCTAGCGATAGCATTCAGCCAACGCGCTTCAATCTCGTCTGCTTCGCACGCCTCGCAACGAGCTTGCTCGCCTCGGTACAGTAGCGCCATGGCATTACGAGCAAATCGATGGCCTTTCTCGCATTCGAATTCATACCGCTCGTTGTAGCCGGCCCACGTGCCAGAGAGACATCGCCAGCCCAGTGCCGTAACCGTGGCATGCAATCGCTCAAACGCTATCGCACCCGCTTCATCGAATCGACATGCCGTACACCATGTCCCGCCCAATATCGAACCGGCAAAGCTTTGCCACTCATGGCCGGCAGCGCACCGAAACCGGTATCGTGACATCAGGCCCGTATAGTTTTCGCTCAGACAAACGCCGCCTCTTGACGCCGCTGCCGATTGCAATCGCTGGAGGCCGTCGGACCTACGCTGTTGTTCGGCATTGTCCTTTCTCGCGCACGCTGGACACCAATGACCGTCTAAAATGAACCCACCTTTGGTCTGCCAGCGGTGGCCACGCGAACATTCCAGTTCGTAGCGTGCCGCCCTGCCGACATATTCAGTCGCGAAACAACGACCTCCTTTGCTTTGCGCCGCTGCCTGCAGACGGGCAAGCCCCTCCTGATCCAACAGGCGCGCCGAGTTGGCTTCGGCCACGCAACGCCGGCACCAGTGCCCGGCGACGATATACTGGCCCAGTGCATCCCATTCGTGTCCCTGCGCACAACGCAGCCGGTAGCGCCTCGCTATGGTCGTGAATTCGTCCCCTACAAGCTCCCCTCCGCGCTGCCGTACCATTTCCATCCATCGCTCGCGCAGAGCTTCCCGCTTACATTCGGGACACGCGGTCGCATTTTTATACAGGATGGATGTTGCAAGCCGCTCGAACTCATGTCCATTCGAACACCGGAAAAGGTAGTTCGCCTGTGCCCCAGCCCATGCCGTCGTCAGAAGCGTGAGCCCTGCCGCCTTCGCAACCTCTACCGTATGTTTAAACGCCTCTTCAGCTGTACGCGCCATGATCAATGGAGCCTTATGCTCAAGCTGTTGTGGAAATTCATAGAATCAGCGCACTGACGGCATCGATACCGATCGCCGACGTTTCGACACGCGAGCCCTCGATGGGAGTCTGATAATGCGTGACAACCACACGCTGAAACTGCTGTCATGCATCCGCGAATCGATACGCAGGAACAGCCGCGAGCTGAGCATCGTACAAGAGCAAGATGCGCTCGACGGCCGCAAAATCCTCGTCCTTCAAAACCCATTGCTCGCCGTCCAGTGCTCTGGTCACGCAGTCCTCCACGATAGCCTCAGCGACGCGAAATTGCTCGATGTCGGAACCTGCTGCTGTCACGTCACGCAAGAAATAGGACAGATAGACGATCTGCGCGAGTCGTCCGATTTGAACAACATCGCCTTGGCCGCTGCGCAGAACGGACAATGCGACATGACCTTCAAGCGACAGCGTTCGAATTGTATCGTTCGACATCGGCAAAAGCTGCTCCTTGGCGAGCGGCTTACGCTTCGTTCGACGGGGGAGTTTCGAGCCATATCAGTCAGCCAAGCAACATTTGAGCATTCGGTACAGCAACATCAACGGGGGGCAGTTTCATTATTTTGAAGAAGCGACTTAGTAACCACCGCCGCGGTGGTCTGTCTCGCGGTACCCTCCATCACACCATCGACTCGGTAACCGCCTTTCTGCGATGACTTTCTCCAACGTCTTCTCTTCTCATCTTCTGCCGAACGGCCATCGGCTTATGAGGCCGCGTCGAGGCTGGCCGAGATTTCCGCTGCTCATGAGCGCCACGGTCGTCGCGAGCAAAAGCCGCGATCGGATCTGAAGGTAGTTGATGCGAACTACGTGCAGGGGGCCGTGAAGACGATACTTGCGGCTTCGATCGTGTTACAGGTCCCGTTTTAGCTCGCGCACTCTTGTGCCCCACCTCCAAACTCTTCAATTCGCCTGGACTCACCCAGGTTTCGCGATACTCAGCGAATGCCACCGTGGTCGACATCACCAACAGACTTCCGATTACTACGTTGCGCATCAACGGAATCCATATCTGAAAGAGGGACGCAGACTCGACAACTGCCGCGTCCGGAGCACCTAAACGAGGCACATCAAAATAGAAATCGAGGCGTTACTTCGTGAGACGCACCACGTAGTAGCCAGCGACCTGTGCGTTTGCCGACAGGCTGTAGTTCGGCGCAACCGAGACCGATGCACCCTGGAGCACCGACTGGTAAGTTACGGTGCCGCCCGACACGTTCGCGAATTCGATAACCGGTGGGTTTTGGGTGGGTTTGACATTCGTCGTAAAGTTCAGAGCCAACGTCGAGGATGCCATTGAGCGGAGATCGCCTGAGGACTTCACCTCGTAGATGTAGTCTGCCGTCACTCCAGTGGGCGTCGGATTCGGCTTCCCAAGGCACACCGTGAAATCACCGGTAATGCCCTTAGACGGCGTCTTGATTGTCAGCGTCGCAATGCCGTCGTCGGTCGTCAGATTCATATTCACGTTCGCGACGACGCTGCTATTTGTGAGCGTCAGCTTTTTGTAGTCAGCCGGGCAGGAAAACACGGCGTCCGTATTCGACGCGGTTTGCGAGGTCGAACCCGTCGAACTCCCCGACGTCGCGCCACCGCCGCTTCCATCACCGCCTCCACATGCCGCCAGCAGAACCGCCGAGCCCATTAGACCAACCAGTACCAGCTTCTTCATTTTTCTCTCTCAATTGTTAAAGATAACTAACAAAACAAACAACACCCCACCTGTATGACTTGACCCAAGCCACCCGGTGTAGTTTCTGCATAAAAAGGAGCGGAGACACTGCTTGCCGCGCAAAGCATCTAGACCCAGAGGGGAGTCCAGACGCAACCAATCAAACTCGAAACGTCAATCGAATACCAGTCGCCGCTTCCGCTTCACGATAATTCGCGGTTCGGCAACAGGTACGGGCGTCCGCTCGAGTGTGGGCAGCTCGACGTATGTCTTTCGCGCCTTCTCCATTGCGCGACGCTTGCCGTTCAACCACGGGTGACGTGACGGAAGCCAGACCGGTTGCGTGTCGTTCGATACGTTCAATTCATCCACTTGGCTGTATTCCACTACAAGAGACTCCCCGCTCAAAACTGCGAAGTCAGCTGGAATCCAACGGTGACGCGCGCAGTTGGAAAGCCGGACGGCTTATAGACAGGCGTGCCTGCAAACAGGTCATACGCGTAGGCACCGAAGCGCGTCCCGATGCTTCCCTTCACGCCGATGACAGCGCCGGCCAACTGCGTACCGACGAGCGCAATCGGCTGAGGCCCCCACACGCGCCCGTAATCCAGCCCTGCATACACCGCTTGCCCCGTCTGGCCAATCTGCATTTGCAACTCGTTACGCCAGTAGAACCCGCGCGACGCCGCCAGCATCGTTTCTCCGTCGAAGCCGCGCACGGTGTATCGGCTGCCGATCGTCAGGTCATCGAGGTAGTAGAGCGTGTTTCCGGTGTACTGGCCGTGGAACGTTCCAACGTAGCGGAACGGTTGTTTGCCGATTGCAAACGGCACCGAGAGGTTCGCGTCGAGCACGGCCATCTTGAAGCGATAGGTCGGGCCGCTCGCCGCCAGTGTGTCGTCCTGCGCGCCGAATCCGCCGACACCTTGGCGATACGCGAGCGAGCCGTCGAATTGCGCGCCGTCGAAATAGTGCCGGTCGGTCAGACCGAGTTCGATGATCGTGTTGTTACGGCGCTGCTGCGAAATCTCAGTGTCCTCGATAAAGCTCATGCCGAAACGGCGGGACAGCCGGAAGTACCCTCCGAGCACGTCGTTCTGGCTGCGCGCCAGCACCCGAGCCAGTTTGAGATCGACTGTCTTCGAGTTGCCGCTCGCGATGAATGTCTGGTTCACACCCGCAATCTGCTGATAGTAGGTGTTCGTGTATGCGGACAGCGTGGCAGTCCAGTAACCCCACGGAATCGAATAGAAGCCGTTCCAGCCGTGCGAGCCGAGGCGCTTGTCGCCGAATTCGAGGTCCTGGCTGACGCCAACGTTGAGCATGTCGTTCAGGCCAAGCGGGTTGTCGATGCCGACCGACAGGTTGCCTTGCAGCTTGCCCGTAGCGCGCGTGCCGGAATTGTCGACCGACGCGACGACGGTCCACGGCTTGCTGCGCTTCACATCGAGCACGACATCGCTTTCACCGGGCAGCTCGCCGGGAACAATCTGCATCGAGACATCCTGGCTCGTCACGCGCTTCATCTGCTCAAGGCCTTGTTCGAGGTCGCGCAGATTCAATACTTCCCCATCGCCGGTCGGGAATGCAGTTTTCCATGTGCCGCGCAGCTTTTCATCTGAGAAACGGATGCGCCGGATCGTGCCGGGAATCAGCGACAGTTTCAGCGTACCGGTCGACAGGTCTTGTTCGGGGACGAGCACGCGCGTGGTGACGTAGCCGCGCGCCAGAATTGCCTGAGACAGCCCCTTGACCAGCACGTCAACGCCTTGCTTGCCGACGCATTGCCCGGCGTAGTGGTTCAGCCAGTCGCGCGCAAACGCGAAGCGATCCATCGGCAGCGCCGACGCACCTTGTGTCTTCACTGCGTCGGGCAACGACGCCGGCACGTCGAGCGTGAAGCGATCGATACGAAAGCACGGCGTCTCCGTCGGCAGCGCCGGATACGCTTCGACCTTCGGCACGTCAGAACGCACGGACGGAGCACGCACGGTCGCGTCGCGCTGCTGCGCGTCCCGTTGCAGCTGTGCTTGCCGATCCTGTTCCGCGTTCGCACGAGCAGCGGCGGCTTGGTCAGCAGGTGTCGGAGCCTGTTGCGCCGATGCTGCCATTGGTATAAGCCATGCGGCCGACAGCAGCACGATCGGGGTGCGGATTTTCATTGCCTTGTATATTTTAATTTATTTAAACACCAAAATCACTTGCACGACTTAATCGTATTGCCATTATATTCCATAGAAACATAATAAACGATCACTGACCTTCCATGAGAATTGTCAACATCAGAATTTAAGCCAATTTTCGCAAGCATTCCGTTTTTACAGAGGGACACATTTGCAACATCCGATGCTAGATCTCGCCACCCGAGACCTGATAACGATCGACGGTAGGAATTAGCCAATTCCGGACTCCATGAATTCGCATCAATATTTACGTAGAGCACTGCCCCACCATACTTCGCATTCGAATATTGAGAATCTACGATGCCACCAGATGTCAACACAACTTTCATGTCTCGCATCATTTCGCCCAACCGCTCCGAAGACTCCTGGTGCGTCGGATTCTTCAATCCAAAAAACAGCAAAGAAATGAAGCAAATTACCACCCACATCCCGAGCGCAATTGATTTCCAATTCCTATATATTTTATTACTTTCCATTACCGATTCCCGGAATAGTAAAGAAGGGAACACTATAGCTCCAACTGCCGTTTCCGCCTGGATTGGGCGCCCTCGTCACGCCACCAACCCCGACACCGACTTCGACTGCAGTTTGACCACCAATGGAGTGGTTTAATCCGCCACAAACACCGTACAGGCAGCCGGTAGCGCCCACCGCCGGACCCGCAAGAAGGTTATCTGTCGCCGTTGCCTTTTGAGCATCCGTTTGCCCAACATTGTCGGGAATGATGCCAAAAACGACACCCGCACCCGCCTCGCGAGACGCCGAGATCGAGCCTCCGGCATACACGTTCCCATTATGTAGGTTGATGGTGAGACTCCCCCCGGGTCCGGCCCCCCCCTGAAAAGTCATATAGTCAAATGATCCTGAGCGCTTCGCCGCCATGGCGGCCTGCCAGGCCTTCTGGTCCGCTTGAGCATCCCCAGAACTATATTGGAACAAACCGCCAGTTGATTGCTGGACCATGCCGCCATATGGTGCAGCGGAAAACGAACTGCCAGTGTAGGCAAGCAACTTCCCCTGTTCTGTAGAGTAGTTCGCGCCTTCCTGTTCCAGTGCCGAATACTTTGCATAGTCAGCCGTTCCCGACACATATTGCGCCGAGCAATGAACGAGCGCGCAGCCAGCTGCCTCCAAACGATGTTCTTCATTTGGATCGCCGTTCGCGAGAATATGGATCACCTTCTGTTCGTCCGGATGCAGTTGCCTATTGTAGAGGTCTGCGTTCAACGCACTACCCGCACCACTGACCGCTCCCGACGAACCACCCAACACCCCGCCTGCGAACGCACCGGCCAGCCCCGCTGCCGTGTTCGACAATACAGTGCCCCCGAGCGTATCGCTTAGTGCATGATTCGCGGCATTGCCCGCCACGTCACCCGCTATCGTGCCACCGATCGCTCCTGCCACATTGCCGCCGCCCATTGCTGCACCGATTCCGGCAACACCTACATGCGAAGCGATGCGCGCGGCTCCATCTGGTCCCCACATCGCCACCTGTGCCTTCGCGGCAGTCAAATCTGCCTGAGCTTGCTGAGCCGCTGCGTCATCGCCAATCGCATTTGCTTGATCCAATCGTTGCTGGGCATCGCGTGCGTTCGCCTTCGCGCGGTTTTGAAGCGCATCCGCCACGTCCCCGACCACCTGCATGCCGACTTGGCCGACCGACTGCTGAACCGCGATGTCGTTCTGCACGTTTTGCGCATCGAACGTGTTCTGGACCGCACCGTTCGCATTCGCCGTGTCGCGGCTCAAGCCCGCCGTGCTGTCATGTCCGGTACCTGCGTCACCGCGGACCGTGATCTTGCCCGGGCTGACGGCCGCGTAGGTCGTGCCCGACGCGTCGCTGCTGGTGCCCGCCGCCGAGAACCCGCTCGGCCCCAAGCCTTGCGAATTCAGCGGTCCCGTTGTATTGGTAGCCCCCTGCTTGACAGGCGTATTGAGATTCACGCCGCCCGGCGTGCTGTTCCCGAATCCACCGCTCGCGCTGACGCCCACTGTATCGCCCGAGTAAGACGCGTGGTTCTCCAGATTCGAATAGCCAAGCGTCTGCGTCGACAAGCTGTTCTTGTCCGGCGTCGCCGTGCTGGCGATCACGCCACCGACGAGCTGCGTATGGTTCCCAACGTTCACGTTATACCCGCCGGTACCCGCATAGATGCCGCTCTGCTGGTTCACCGACTGGTAGTTCGCGTTAATGTTCTGCTGACTCGCGCTGGCGCTGCCGCTCACCGTCTGGCCATAGCAGAACGGCGGCACGCAAATGCTTGCCTGGAACCCGGCGCTCGATTGCTTGCTGTCGTAGGTGCTGGTGTCCTGCTGGCTCTGAACGTTCAGGTCGCGCCCGACACTCGCGTTGACCGTATTGCCCGACACCTCGGCCCCACGCAAGTTCGTATCGCGTCCGCTCGTAATCGACAGCGTATCGCTCGCGGTAATCTGCGTATCGCGATTCGTGACGCTATTACCGTTCGCATTGCCGTGCGCCGTGCTTGCACCCAGTTCAAGCGTAAAGCCATTCTGCTGTCCACCGAGAGCAGCACCCACGCCGATACTGCCGCCGCTGCTGCTATTGCTGCTCGACTGCTGGCTCGTATCCTTCGCGCTGGTCAGATTGATGTCGCGTGCCGCGTTCAACTCCACGTTCTGCGCTGTAATCTGCGTCCCGCTGGCGTTGATGTCACCGTCGGTCGCAAAGCCGTTCGCATCCTTCGCGCCGCTCCCCTTTGCAATCAGCGTCGCCTTACCGCCAGCGTGCAGGGTGCTTCCGTCGTTGGCGACCGAACTGGACTGGGCTTCGCTATGGCTCGTGCCCCCACCAATGCTGACCGTCGCCTTTATCAGCGCCTGATTCGTCGGTTGGCCATTGCTCAAGGCGCTCCCGACTTGATACGCGTTGTATGCTGCAAGTCCGGCCTGCGCCTTGTCCAAGGCCGCCAGTCGGGAATCGCCCCCGCGCGCCGGCTGCGCAAATGCCTGATTCGCCTGTGCGATTGCGTTGCCGACCGCACCGCCGAGCGCCACGCTCACGCCAAATTGGCTGGAATCCTGGCTCATACGGCTCTGCGTCGCGTCCGTTCCCGGATCGAGATTCAAATTCTTGCCAATCAGCGTCAAATCTTTGCCCGCGCTCAGGTCCGAACCGGCGACCGTGATGTCCTGCTTTGCATCAAGCGTCACGTTACCGTTGCCACTCACGATCTGGCTGCGCATCGTGCTCTGCGTCTGCGAGGCCGTGTCCTGCACGCTATGGCTGTTCGCAACGCCGACCGAAAAGCCCGTCGCCGTGCCATTGCTCCCCAGGCTGCCGACCTGATGGCTACTCGATTCCTGATGGCTCGTACTTGTATCGAGGCCCGCCAGCACATTGATTGCGCCCTGCTGCGCAACCAAATCGACGCCTTGCGTGCCACTAATGCCCGAACCGACGACGTTAATATCGCCCGTCTTGCTCTTGACGATCACACTGTTACCCGTGACCGACGACGCGGTTTGCTGCGTCATCGTCTGGCTGCCGTCCGAATTGCTCCGGCTCGCGTTGTACGGCGACGGGCTATTGCCACCTGTGTTGGCACCGCCGCCGATCCATCGCGCCAGATCGCCCGGGCTCGGTGTCGCAAACTGAACGCCCCACGATGAACTGGACGATTGTGTCGACTGCTGCAACTGGTCGGTCGATGCCTGCAACGTCACATTGCGATTTGCATCCAGGGTCGCCGTGCCACCTGCGCTGATCGCCGAACCAATCACTGCTATATCGCCATCCACGACGTTGCCGTTCGCATCTTTCTGCGCGCCGCCGATCGCTTTCACCGTCACGTTGCCGCCGCCTCGAACCGAGCTTCCCGAGTTAGTTAGGCTCGACATATCGGTCGTGCTACTGCTACGGCTCTGACCATACGACACCGAAATTCCCGGCACGTCCGCTGCACTTGCCCCAATCTCATTCAGCACGGATTGACCACGCTGGAAGCCGTTGCCTGACGACGCATCCGCTTTCAGGTTACGCACCGTATCGAACGGCGTACCGGTCACAGCCACCGTCAGGCCGCTCGAATGGGCCTCTCTTTGGTCATGCGATTGCGCCACGTCCTGACCCGGATCGATCGTGACATTTTGGCCCGTAATGCTGATGTTTCCGGTCGCGCCGGCCGTGTCGCCCGTCGCCTTGCCGGCTACGATATCGCTACCGCTGATATGAACATCCTTCCCGCCCGACACGGTCACGTTGCCTTCAATGCTACCTACCGAACTGCGTGACTGGCTTTGCGTCATCGAAGTAGCGTTATATCGATCGCTCTGTTCGCTCGATCCGATCGTGATGCCAAGACCACCCGATCCGGACAGCCCCGAGTGCTTTTCCTGGTGATACTCGTTGTCCTGATACGTATTGGTCGCCGCCGTGATGTTGACGTTGTCTTTGGCCGAAAGTGCCACATCGTGCGTCCCGACGATGGCGCTGCCGGTGACGTTGATATCTTTCCCGCTCACAACCGTCACGCCGTCAGCCGAGATCGTGCTGCCATTAGCGTACGTGGCCGTCTGATCAACCCGATTTGTCGCGCTCGTATGACTGGCAACACCGCCATGGTCGTGCGATTCGTCCATGTTCGACACGTGCGTTTCGGTTGCCGAACCGACATTCACGTTGCCGACTGCCATCAGGCCGACGTTGCCCTGGTCAAGCGTAATCGTGCTTCCGGTGACGTTGATATCCTTGCCGGACACGATGTTCAACGTATTGCCACTATTCAATGTCGTACCGACTACGGTCTGGTCGGACGTATGCAACGTTTCCCTATAGCTGCCGTGATGATCGCTACCCGAACTATTGCTATCGACCGTCGAAGTCGCGCTGGCCGCGCCGAGCGTAACATTACCCTTAGCTACAATCGCGCCGCCGCTACCTAGATTGATTTGTGCGCCACTAGCAGTCAGGTCGCCCTTCACGCCAATCATTGAAGCACCGCCGACGTTCACGACACTTCCGACTACGCCGTTAATGTCGGTGTTCGACACGCCGTTCGCGCGCTGGACAATCTTGTGCTCGCCGACTTGCTGGGTACCCAGGTCGTAGTTCCCGCCGACGAGCATGCCAAGATTGCCACCAACCGTCAGCGCACCCGCATGCTGTTCGAGGTTGCCACCGGTCACGATCACCGCGTCGCCCTTGACGTCGAGTTGAGCAATCGGCCCGAGCGTCGACGTGACACTCGTTGCGCCGTCGCGGCTTACTCGCGTGTCGGTCTTCACCGCGGTATCGAGAATCAGGTCGCCACCCGCATTCAGGTTCAGGCTACCGGCCTTAACCTTAGCTGAAGTCAAATCGACACTGCCCATCGTCGTCAACGACATGAGCCCGCCGCTTTGCAGCGCACCGAACGCGTTATCGATCTGCTTGCCCTGAATCGCCAACGTATTGTCCGCCTTCACCGTGCCGCTGTTCGTGAAGTTCTGCGCGTCCTTCAAGTCGATGTCCGTCGCCGTAATCAGCGGACCGTTGATGTTCTGCTGATTGGCCTTCGCGAGATACACGACCGGCACCAGCACCGACTGCCCATCAACAACGCGCGTCTCCATCATGATCACGTTGCTCGTGAGCTGCGACACCTGCTCGGCCGACAGGCTCGCGCCGATCGGCAGGTCAAGCTGCTTCTCCAGTGCCGCCCCTGCCGCCATCAGCGATTGGTACATCCCTTGGAGATCCGTATACGGACCGAGCACCGCACGGCCGGTCAGCGCCGTGACCTGATTACGAACCAGTTGCTGCTCGTAAAAGCCGTCACCCAGCCTCTTCGGAATGTGGGTAAGGTCGACACCGATCTGACCGAAGAAGTAGTCGCTCGAAATGAAACTCTTCTGGTTCGTGAACGCCGGGTTCGTCTCGATCACGTAGCTCGCGTTCGGCGACGGGTTCGGTTTGAACAAGCCGCCCTGCGGAATGGTCAGGTTGTCCAGCACGTTCGACGCAGTCGCGCTCGCGATGACCGGATCGACTGTGGTCACACCACCATGCACCGCCGACGCACCCGACTTCGTGCCGCTCGCGCTACCGCTCAGTCCACCGATCGTCAGACCGGGTACGGCTTGCCCGGGCAGCAGGCCCAGCGACGGGATCGAGGCGTTGCCCGCGGTGTTGTTGATGCTCACGCCGGTTCCGGAAATCGTCCCGTTCGAACCCAACGTCGAATGGTAGTCCGGCAGCGAGTACTGCTTGACCGACGCCGGCGCAGCCTGCGTATAACCGCCCGGACGAGAGGTAACGAACGGCGCATTGCCGAACGGCAACTGCCAGTTGTATTCGCTGTTGTCGTAGTTGTTGTAGTGGTACTGCCCGGAGTACGACACGGTCACGCTCGGCGCCTGTTGTCCGGTGGCAGCCCACCCGTTGGCATCGTAGCTCTTCGGCATCTGGACATTGCCAACGGCCGTGATGCTGCTCCAGTAGTTTTGTAGGCTGGCGACCGTTGATGCATTGATACTACCGCCCGACACGATTTGAGCAGCCGGGCTGATGCTGGTCACGGTCGTCGCGGTCGCGCTATCCGCGTAGTAGGTCGTGTATTGATACGTACTGTTCCACTGACCGCCGTGGGGCGGATCGGTATACACGCCGCCGATGCTCGTCGGGTCCTTAACACCGACCTGCCCCGTTTGGCCCTTGATCGGTACGCCGAACTGCGCCAGCGTCGCCGGATCGACCGAGCCCGTCGAAGTCGTCATCACGCGACGCGTGTTCGTGATCTTGTCGGCATGCAATTCCATGCCGCCGCCGGACTGGATCAACGCCGACGAATTGTTGATCAGGGCCGCATTCGTGTAGTTGCCGCTGGCGTCCTTGCCACCGGCCAGTACAACCTTGCCCATACCGAAGATGGCCGTCGTCGCCATCGTGTCGGTCGCCGTCGTATCGTCGCGGTTCTCAATGTCATTCGCGAGAATTTCAAGCGTGCCGTTGCTGTCCGACGCGCCAATCAGCGCCGTCGGTCCGAGGTTCGATACCGTGCCCGTTGCATTGAGCGACACGCTACCGCCGACGATCGCACCAGTGTTGGTCAGATTGCCCGATTGCGTATGCAGCAACCCGCCTGCTGACAGTGCGCCCGAGTTGACGATATTGCCTGCATTGACGTTCAGGTTGTTGACCGATTGCACGTTGCCGCTATTGTTGAACGTGCCGGGCAACGTGAACGCAAGATCGTGACCGACGTTGAACTGATAGTCGGGCGTCACCGAGAAATCGCCCTGCAGGTTCACGTTGGCATCGTGGGCCGCGCTGTATGTGCCGCCGCCCTGCAGCGTCGGAGCCGTTACCGTCAGGTCATGCGTGGAGCTGATCTGCCCGTTCGTGTTCGTGACCGTGCCGGTCGTCGTCACGTCCACGTCGCCACTCGAATTCGCGACGTTGCCGATCTGCCCGCCACTGTTGTCCAGGGTCGTCCCTTGAACGTGGAGGCTCGCACCGCTCAGCTGGCCGCCCTGCGTGTTCGAAATCGATACTGCGCTGACCGTCACGTCGCCGTTGCCGGTGATCGCGCCCATGCCCGTGACGCCGCCCGCGTGACTGTTGGTGATCTGGCTGCCGCCCTGCACGGTCATCTTGCCGGCGCCGAGGTCAGCAATCGAGCCATCAGCATTGTTGATCGATGCCGACTGGATGCTGAGCGTGCTCGCATCGCCCGCCGCCGTCTGGCCGGCCTGAATGTGTCCGCCCTGGTTCACCAGCGCGCCGCCGTTCGTCAACGACAGGGATGCGCCCGCACGGACCAGCCCTTGCGCGTTGTTCACGTCGCCCGCGATCGTGCCGGTGATGCTGCCCTGTGCGGCGAGGATACCGCCCGCGTTGTCCCAAGTGCTCGCGTCAACCACCGCTTGGCCCTTGGTGACGATGGTGCCGCCTGCATTGTTCAGCGCGCTAGCGCCGTTGCCGGGCTTGACCGTCAGCGTGCCCGTGCCGGCATGCGTGATCGTGCCGCCCGCATTGTTCAGTTGGGCCGGAGCGAGCGTGAGGTCCGTGCTGTTCGTCTGAATCACGCCGCCCGCTGAGTTGTCCAGCGTGCCGCTCACATTGACACCCATCGCGGACGATCCAAACTGCGTGATCGTCCCGCCGTGGTTCGTCAAGTTCGGCGTGGTCAGTACCATCTGGTTCGCTTCGAGCGTACCGCCGCTGTTGTCGAGTGTCGAATCGGCGGTCACCGACAAGTTCGGCGCGACAATCGTTCCGCCCTGATTGGTCATCGAGCCGGTATGTATTACCGCATTCGTGCTCGCGCCGATCTGTCCGCCGTCATTCGTCAGCGTGCCGCTGGTGATGCCCAGGTCCGTATTGGACAGCAGCTTACCGTTGGTGTTGTTCAACACGCCGCCAACCGCAGCGGTCAACCCGGCCTGGGCATTGATCGAACCCGACGTGTTGTCCAGCGAACCGCTTTGTGCCGTGATACGTCCATTGCTGGCAATCTTGCCGCCGATGTTCGACACCGAGCCCGATCCATTGCCGAGCGTCAACGTACCGGTGCCGGCGTGCGTGATCGTACCGCCGTCGTTCACAAGTGCTGCGGGCGCGAGCGTCAGATCGGTGCTGTTGGTCTGCAGCGTGCCGCCGCTCGAGTTGTCGAGCGTACCCGCGACATTGACGGCCATCGTGCCGGTGCCGGTCTGCGTAATCGTGCCGCCGTGGTTCACCACGTTGGTTGCGGTCAACGAAACCTGATCCGCCTGCACGGTACCGGAACTGTTGTCGAGCGTGGTGCCTGTCAGTGCCGCTGTTTGGCCGACGATGCTGCCGCCGCTATTGGCGAGGTGCGTGCCGGCATCGACCGTCACGCCCTGGGCAGCTTGAAGCGCTCCGCCGCTGTTGTCGACCGATTGCCCGGACACGTGAAGATTCGTGTTCGACGTAATCGTCGCGTGGTTGGCGATATTGCCGCCTTGGACGGTCACATCGCCGTTGCCGCCGATCACGCCGCCTTGCGCGCCGTTCGCGGTCGTGCCCGCCACGTTAGTGAGCTGGCCGGTTGCCGTCAACACCATTCCATCGGTATTGAGCGATGTGATGCGGCCGGCCGTGTTGTCGATCGTCACGCCGTCGACAGTCGCATGGCCGGCGCTCTGGATCGTGCCCTGGTTGTTCGCGACGGTGCCGCCGCGCAGCGCCATCGTGCTTTCCGACACAAGCACACCGGCCTGGTTGGCGATCTGACCGGCGACCGTCACGGACAACGGTCCTTGCGACGACACTGTGCCGCCTTGGTTCGATACGTTGCCGCCCGTCAGCGTCGTACTACCACCGCTCGTCAGGTTGCCGTGGTCGTTGATGACCGTCCCTGCGGCGTTGGCCGTCACCGCGCCCTGGGCACTCGTCGTCGCATTCGTGAGATTCACGTCGCCGCCCGTCGCGTTCAGCGCCAGGTTGCCGTTCGCGGCCGTCGTACTGCCGGCGAGGTTCACGCCGTAACCGGTCGCCGACACGTTGCCGCCTGCGACGTTCTTGCCGGTCGCGTTCAGTTGGCCCGTCGTCGTGACTTGCAGGTCGCCGACTTGCGTGACGGTACCGTCGCTGTTCACGCCAGCGGCAAGCAGGCCCGTCGAATTCAGCGAACCCGCCGTCACGCCCACGTTGTGTTGCGCGGCGACTGTTCCGGTATTCGTCACATCGGCGCCGGTATTCAGCGATACCGATTGCTGGCCGTAGATCGTGCTGCTGTTCTCGATTCCACCCGCGGCCGATACCGCGACATTCCCGACCGAACTGATCTTGCCTGCCTGCACCAGCCGACCGTCCGTGGTCAACGTCAGGCCCATCGCGTCAGCTGCGATCGTGCCTGCGTTCCGGACCCCGACGCCCCCCTCGGTCCCGACCAAAAAAATTCGATTACTGTACATACCGCCCAATTGACCCACGTCAATTGCAACGGCCGGAGCCGGACCATCGCCCTGAATTCGGGTCGCCTGGAGCGTGTCGTGATTGACCTGATTCGCACCAGCGATCACGTTCAGATTCGATGCATAAATGGCTGCATTGGTCTGTACGGCTCTGGAAATAAGATCAACCTGATCCACATTCGTGGCATTCAGGCCCGCACCTTGCACCGTGATGAGGCCACGCGTAACGTTGAAGCCGGCTAGCGAGCCGTCCGCATTCAGGTTCGGCGTGCCAGTCGTCAGGATTGCACGCGAGGTGTTGATAAAGCCGCCACCGTCGACTACGAGGCCCGACGGATTCGAGATGATCATCTCGGCCCGTTGGCCCGCAATCTCGACAAAACCTTTCAGTTGCGAAGGATTGTTGCTGTTGACCTGGTTGATGATGATCTTCGCCGAACCGTTCGGGCTGAGGTTCTGGTTGCCGTTGATGTACCCCGCCTGCTGTGTGTTCGTCAGCGTGGGTGAGTTATTGACGATAACGCCTTGTTTGGGTACGTCGAACTGCGAATAGGTGTTCAGCGACACGCCCGCCCCAGAGGGCTTGGTGATGTTGACTTGCTGGAGACCGTTTTGCGTCTGGATGACTGACGGCGCATTCGCGCCCGCGCCCACGACCTGTGCATTGACCCACACCGGCGCAACCCCGGATACGATCAGCGCCGCGAACGCCGCGTGCCGCAGCGCGAATTGCGCCACCGCGCGACGCAACGTGCCGCTAGCCGCTCGAACGACCTCTCCCCCGCTCGCTTTCCGCGACGAACTGGCAGTCTCTTCGACTGCGATCAACATACCCCGGATGCGGCTGAATACCAGACGATATTGGTTCTTATTCATGGATGCGGCAGACGCTCTTGTCGAACGTCGAACGAGTGGATACGGAACGTTTCACGCAAGCGCAGAAACGCTCACCAGCTGAAACCAATGCTGCCGAGCTTTCTCGATTCTTCTTCACTCGTGTTAGCGGGCGGAATGATGGTCTCTCACGCCGTAAACTATCGAAATAGCTGCCGACACAGTGTCAGAGATTGCAAGGAGTGCCGCGCCTCCCCCGACGAAGGCCGATGCAGGTCACCGTACATACACGCAATCAAAATACGCCAAAGCCAAATACCAACCGAAACACTTGTCTTCCACAATAAAAATTTGACACTTCGAATACGTTTTATTGAAGCGTCAAGCAGCCGAAATTCTCGATGCACCTATCGATGCCGACGAGCCACTTCGCCACCCGCTCAATTGCCGCGCAGACGATTATCTGCCCATAAACACACGCGATAACGCCCGCATCTTCGCCTTTCAATTTTAATCAATACCGGCCACTCGAAACAAACATTAGAAATACGAAGGTGTCTTGATCGGACGATGGAAGACGGGCAGATCAAACATTATCTCTTGACATTTTCGACCACGCGAATAATCAGATGGCACCACGTTGGCCAGGATTGGCACATCACCCCACCGCGTGTCCGATTTACAACACAAACGGGTACTGACGCCATTCCGACCGATACCTCGGTCGACGGACTTGCGGGCTCGGTCATTGTCGGTCTAGCCGGCAGCGCTGCCAGACTGACGCCCATTCGCAAGCTGTTGCGACGACTCAAATAAATTTGAGACACATATCACTGCTGCGAGCCCAGGCCCTTCCTGCGGCTTCGCCAGTACAGCCGCGTGCTGGCGTCGTCATCATTCTCAGGAGTTAAACGATGCTCCCCCCTTCTCCTCTCGACTATCTCGCCGCTTTCGCACTCGCCTTCCTCGGCGGTGCGTTGCTTGCCGCCAGTCATTGCAAGTATGTAGGCAAGGTCCGGCGCGATACCCATCCCCGTGCACGCGAGATCCAGATCCATGCGTGAGCGTCCTCCGTTCTTTCCGTACGAGGACGAAGACGATATGTTGCAGCACCGCCTGCACGGGCTGCGCCAGCCTCCGGAGCCGGACGAACGCGAATCGGCGCGCTACCGGCCTGACCAAGGTGATCTGGCATGGCCGTGTCCGTCGTGCGAGTCGTTCCGCACTGAACAGCGCCACGTCGCGCGGCGGATCTGCGGCGCGGTCGGCGCAGCGGCCGGCGCCGTGAGCGGCGCCGCTGCGGCGCTCTCCGGTGCTGAGGCTGGCGCGGCCATCGGCTTGCTCGGTGGTCCGGTTGGTGCCGTGTGCGGCGGCGTCGCGGGCGCCATCCTTGCCGGGCTTGTGGCGGGCGCCGCCGGCTGCGCGACAGGCGCGGCATTGGGTGAAGCCATCGACCAGACAGTCCTAAGCAACTTTCGGTGTCGTGCATGCGGATGCATGTTCACCGTCCGTCCCGATTGACCGACTTCCTATCTTTCCTCCCGCTGCTTTTTCCCTTCGTCTCGCCCGGCTTCGGCCGGGCCTTATGCCTTCTATCTCACAAGGAGTTTCAAAAATGCATCTCGTACAGAACATGGCGTTCGTTGGCACCGAACCGTGGCACGGCATCGGCAATCAACTCGCCCCGAAACAACCGCTCGAAGTCTGGAGGCGCGCCGCCGGCATGGACTGGAGCATCGAAGAGGCCGAAGTGCGGTTCGTCGCCGCCGGCAACAAAAACCTCGGCTCGATCCACGCCTTTCCCGAACAGAAGGTGCTCTACCGCAGTGATACGAAAGCGCCACTGTCCGTTGTGTCGTCCCGCTATCAGGTCGTACAGCCCTCGCAGATTCTGGAGTTCTATCGCGATCTGACAGAGGTCGGCGGGTTCCAGCTCGAGACGGCCGGCGTGCTCAAAGAAGGTCGCAAGCTTTGGGCGCTCGCCCGCACCGGCCAGAGCGCGACACTCAAGGGCAAGGATGAGGTGAACGGCTATCTGCTGCTTGCGACCGCCTGCGACGGGACATTGGCGACTACGGCCCAATTTACGTCCGTGCGGGTCGTCTGCAATAACACACTGCAAATCGCGTTGGGAGACAGCACGAGCGCGGTCAAGGTGCCGCACCGCTCGCAGTTCGATGTGGCCGCCGTCAAACGCCAGCTCGGCATCGCAATCTCTTCGTGGGATGCATTTCTCGCGCGGACCAAGGCACTGGTCGATCGCAAGGTGTCCGATTCTGCCGCCGAAACGTTCCTGCGGCGTGTGCTCACCTATTCGACTGCCAATGTTGCAGATCGCGATGCGCTTGCCGTCAATGAACGCGCGATCAAGGCGGTCAGCCAGCTTTATACCGGACAAGGGCGCGGAGCGACTATGGCTTCGGCCTCTGGCACGGCCTGGGGCCTGCTCAATGCGGTCACCGAGTATGTGGACCACCACCGCAGAGCACGCAGCGACGATCACCGACGCGACGCCGCCTGGTTTGGCCAGGGCGCAACCATCAAGCAACGTGCCTGGGATGAAGCGCTCAAGCTCATCGTGTAGTTCCCTCCGTTTTCCCCTCAACACCGGCCCGGTCAGGTTCGCCTGCCGGGCCTTGCTATTTTGGGAGGTGCCATGAGTGCAGTCCAACCGGACGGACCACGCACGCGCCGGCCGGCGCTGAAGCTCGTCAACACGCAGGAACTGAGCCGAGACGACTGGCTTGCTGTTCGTCGCACCGGCATCGGCGGCTCCGATGCCGCCGCCGCGGTCGGTCTCAATCCGTACATGAGTCCGCTCGAATTGTGGCTCGACAAGACCGGCCGGGCTGATGGTCTACCCCGTCCCGATCCGGCAGATACGACGTCCCCGACGTATTGGGGAACGTTGCTGGAGCCGATCGTCGCTGCCGTCTATACCCAACAGACCGGCAACAAGGTCCGCAAGGTCAACGCTGTACTGAGGCATCCGACGATCCCGTGGATGCTCGCCAACATCGACCGTGAGGTCATCGGTGCGCGCGATGTGCAAATTCTTGAGTGCAAAACCGCTGGCGAGTTCGGCGCGCGGCTCTGGCGTGACGGCGTGCCGGAGTACGTGCAGTTGCAAGTACAGCACCAACTCGCCGTAACGGGCAAGTCTGCTGCGCACGTCGCCGTCTTGATCTGCGGCCAGGCGCTGGAAGTGCATCGGATCGAACGCGATGACACGCTAATCGGTCGGCTCATCGAACTCGAGGCGCGCTTCTGGCAGCAGTTCGTGGAAACGGATACGCCGCCACCTGCTGACGGATCAGAGTCAGCCGATCGTGCGCTACGTCACCTGTATCCCGGCGACGGCGGCACTATCGATTTTACCGACGACCGCGGCCTGTCATCCGTGTTCGCCGATCTAGTCGCGGTGCGGGCCGAGATCGAAACGCGCCAGCAGCTCGAAGCGCAGTTCAAGCAGACGATCCAACAAGCGATGGGTGACGCAATCCGGGCTGTATTCGAAACCGGCTCCGTGTCGTTCAAGCGCAGCAAGGATTCGTCATCGGTTGATCTCGATCGTCTATTGGCCGATCACCCGTCGCTCGAACAGCAGTACGCCATCTCCAAGCCGGGTTCCCGGCGCTTTCTCGTTTCCACCTGACTCCCACCCACCATGACGAATCTCAAGTGTCTGTCGGACATCATGACTTTTTCGCGATACGGCGCGCTTGCACAGGCGTTTGTGATGAACGCACTCAGCAAGCACGCCGAGCGCGTTGCCACGGTGCCCCTCAGCAAGTTGCAAGAGCAATTCGGCGTTCACCCGCTAATCAGCGCCCAGGCATGGCAAGGCGTCGCTCGGGAGATCCACGACAAGCTCGAAGCGCATTTCGCGCGGTAGCCGGTACGGCTGCGCAACGCCCACCGCCCCCTTCCCTTTCTGTTTGGATGAAATCATGATCACAGGTCTCGCTATTACGCCGCCCGTTGTGGGCCGAATCGCCATCGGGAAAATTGTCGAGAAGAACGGCAAACGTCTTCCCGAAAAAGATGACCAATTCACGCTGACGACGCAAGTCCAGCAACGTGGCGAATGGATGTTGCATCCGCTGAACGAAACGCTGCGCAAGGCAACGTCCGGCAAGCTGCGGGCAATTCCGGTCCGCGTACTGTTCAACGACCCCGACCTGAACCTGCGGGCCGAATACTCGCTGTTCGATCGCGATACCGGACGGCCGGTGTGCGTCGGCAACGGCGAGACGTGCCGCCGCGTGACCGATGCCGGAATCGAGAGTCAGTCCTGCCCGTCGCCGGACGGCTGCGCATTCGGTCACCAAGGTGGTTGCAAGCCCTACGCCCGGCTGAACGTGATCGTCGGCGACGAGGACGAACTTGCATCGTTCATCTTCCGTACCACGTCCTATAACAGCATTCGTACGCTGGCTGCTCGACTGCACTACTTCCGTGCTGTATCTGGCAATCTGCTCGCCTGCCTGCCGCTTGAACTGAAGCTGAGGGGCAAAAGCACCACACAGAGCTACCGTTCTCCGATCTACTACGTCGACCTGGTCGTTCGCTCGGGCAGTACGCTCGAACAGGCGTTGATCGAAGCAAAAGAACTGGATACCCGTCGTCGGTCGGCCGGCTTCGACCAGGTAGCGCTCGACGCCGCAGCCAAGCTCGGCTTTGCCAACGGAGCGTTTGAGGATAGCCCTGATGAACGGGCTGCGGTCGCGGAGGAGTTTTATCCAGACGCCACGACCCACCATTCGGATGCGGATGGTGGCAGCGCCACGGACACGCCCACCACCTTACGCGACAAGCTGGAACGCAAGGCGGTCCTGCTCGGCGGGAAGGCGGCATGAGTGTCCGACGCTGGGCATTCGCATTGGCGATCCTGGCAACGACCACTGCGCTCAGCCTGTCGGTTATGGCCGGTTGGCAGCGCGGCGGCACGTTACCGGAGCGGCTGATCTGGATCGCGATCGGCACGGTGCTCGTTACGAGCGCGCATCTGCTGCCGGCGCTGATCCGGAATGCGCCAATTCTCGTCCGCGTCGTGGGTAGCCTGTTATGGGCTGCATGTCTGGTGACGGCGTGCTACGGGCACGCAGGCTTCTTCGCTTTCGCCCAACAGCACGCCGGCGAGCAACGGGCGTCGACAGCACCAGTGGCCCCGGCGCCGTCATCCACCCGGAGTCTCACGGCCGTCATGGCGGAACGCGCCGCCGTGACCGCGCAGCTCGCGGCAGCCAACGCGCGTTACTGCGCCGGTAACTGCGTCACGCTGGAAGGTCGGCGCGTGACACTCGCAGCCAAGGCCGATGCGCTGAATACCGAAGCGGATGACGTGCGACGCCAACAGACCGCGATGGATCGAGTCACGGCACGACATGACGCGTTACTCGTCGATCCGGTCACGTCGAGGCTCGCGGCGCTACTCGGCACGACACCCGCTCGCGTCGACTTGTTGACTGGCCTTGCGTTCGCTGCGGTACTGGAAGGTGTCGCGTGCCTGTTGTGGACCGTCGCGCTTCGGTCGCCGTTACTGAATCCGTTACCCGTCGTAGCTGGCGTTGTGCCGCCAACAGTCACGGTGACTCCCGCCGTGACTCAACCCGGGATTCCAGCAGTCACGGACGCAGCCGGCATGACTCAGCCGAGAGTCATGCCCGTCACGGCCAGTCACTACGACGAGACCGTTAGTCGCAATTCCGTGACGCCCAGTCACGACCGTACGATCGACAGTCACGCACCGCGTGACGACCCGATCACGCCGTTACCGGTCGCCGATCCCAGCGACGACCACCTGCCGCAACTCCTGCGAGACATTGCGGCCGGCCTAGTGCGTCCGACTGTCGCCGACATCCGTCGTCACCTGGCTTGCTCGCAGTCGCGTGCGGCCGAGCTACGCCGTCAGCTCGCCGAACTCACCTCCACAGCATAAAGCCGGGCGCGTGGCCCGGCTTTATGTTGCCCGTCTTCATTCCCTTTCACATCGTCACGAAACATGGACTCGAACGATCTCGTCAAAAGCATCAGCATCGCCAACCTCGCCAATCAACGCGTCGCTGTCGTCGAACGCGTGCGCGCCGCCCTCGATCTGCTCGGCGAAGCGCAACAACTCGCCAAGGCTGCGCATCTCGGCTTTCCTCGGCTCGTACTCGACGAAAGCTACGGCTGTCGCGGCCGGCCAACCGTGACCGGAGAATATGCGAAACGCGACGAAGCTGAAGCCGCCATCGTCCGCCTCATCGACATACGCGGCTGGGATTACCTGTTGTCCGAATCGGGTCTGCGCACTTTCATGGACGCAAAGGCTCGGGAGCAATGGAGCAACCAGATTGCCGAAGGCGACGTGCCTGAACTGACGTCCACCAACATCGAAGCGACGTTCGCGCAGCTCTACGGCGCGCGCGGCGACATGTTTGAACGCGGCGTGCTCCAGTGCTTCCGGCGGCTGTCGTGGGATTACAAAACGAATCAGCCGTTTAAGTTTGGCCGGCGCATCATCGTGCGGTACCTGCTGAGCGCTGGTTCCCCGAATTTCCGGGTCACCAACGAACTGGACGACCTGATCCGCGTGTTCTGCATCCTCGACGGCAAGCCCGAGCCGGATCACCGGAACGGCGCGTACTGCCTCGTCTCCGACCACCGACAAGCCCGCCTCACCGAAGCCGAGAACGCCTACTTCCACCTGCGCTGGTTCAAAAATGGCAATGGCCACTTGACGTTCAAGCGCGCCGATCTGGTCGACCAAATAAACCTGATCCTCGCCAAGCACTATCCGAATGCGCTCGCCTCTGAAGCGCGGTAATTCCCATCGCCGTCGGGCGCGTCCTGCGTCTGGCATTTCCCCTTGCTTTCGAAATCTTGCATCCGCTTCTGTCGGAGGCTCGCACTCGCCCGTCTGGAGAACCCTGTCATGTCATCCGTCATTGCAATGCTCAAGCGGCGAGTAGCTGCACGCTATTGCGCTGCCACAAAGCCATTCCCAGCGGTTCGTTACGCCAACAGACTGATCCGGACGGCCACTGGTCGGTTCGATGCCGTCGAAATTCATGGTGTCCGTCAATTTCCCGATGCCACCGATCCAACACTGACCTGCGAGGCGGATGACGACAATCCGTCCTTCTTCAGCGTCTACTTGCATTGCGTCGACGGTGGCGTCATGTGCTGCGCCGATCTGTCGACCCATCAGCGCGCGCTGCGCTATGCACGTGCCGTCTCGCGCCGCTATGGCTGGCCGGCCTATGACTACATACCGACGCAGGCTCGGCCAAATCAGAAGCGCCATCCGGACGGAGGAAAAGCGACGAGCCGGTGATTCCACCGGCACGGTTTCATCTCGTGAACACGTAGCCGGTTCTGCCGAAGGCGGTTTGTTCGCCCTTATCCCGAGATCATCATGAATTTACCTTCGACGCATCACGCCGGCCCGCGCTTCAAGCTCGGCCGAATCTTCGCGACACCCGCAGCCTTGGAAGTCATTGCAGACGCGGGTACCTCGATCATTGACCTGCTGATCCGCCACGTCCGCGGCGACTGGGGCGATCTGTCCGATTCCGATCGTCAACAGAACGAGCTATCCATCGACGCCGGCCTGCGCCTGCTGTCCAGCTATGTCCTGCCGGGCGGGCACACGGTATGGCTGATCACGGAGGCGGACCGCTCCGCCTCCACGTTCCTGCTTCCCGGCGACTATTAGCGGTCAGCGCGGCAACGATGTAATCGGCTGATCGAGTAGCGCATCAATAAAGGCATGCGGATCGGCATCCAGCGCCCGCAGAAAGTCCAGTAGTTCGACCACATCAAGGCGCCGGACACCGCTCTCGACCTTCGACACGAAGGCCTGGGGCCGTCCGAGGCGATCCGCGACGTCCTGTTGCAACAGGCCGCGCTGTTTGCGCAAGTCTGCGAGCAAGGTCGCAATCCGCTGGTAACGGGGATCGTGGATCGGATGGGTCATGAAGAAATTCTAGATACACATAGCGGATATTCTTTATCCGTATACGGTATATTGGAGGAGGATTACATGTTTCAACTCGTCTGGCTGTCCAGCATTGCCGCGACGGCGCTTGCCATTGTGTTCGACATGCACCGACTGCGCGCCAGCAGGGTAGGCCTACGGCCGCTCGGTTGGGTCGTCGCGTCGGTCTGGGTCGGACCCATTGCCGGGGTCGCTTACATGCTCCGGCGGCGGTCCGCACGGGCAGCGCTGATCGACGCGACCTGGCAACTGGTTGGTGATGCGGCGCACCCGATCGCGATACGGCGGGAGCGGCTAATTGCGTTCAGGCGCAGCGGCATGCTGGGCACACCGGTCTTCCGGGCTTGCCTGGCTGTGCTGGACGCGGAATCGCTCAACGCAATCCCTGGACAGGAGGTCCGACCACCGGCCAATGACGGGGATACGGGCCGATACACATAAGGGAAACGATGTTGCAACCGACCGCGTTTAACCGCGCTCATCCGAAAACGGAGCGTAACCCTGGCCTGAGTCCTGGCAGCAGTCTATCCCTCGTATGCCAGGACCATTCGCCGACAGGCTCGCCCTGTCGGCATTTTTTATTCCGGCTGCCCGGAACGCGCAGGGCACCACGAAGCGCCTGCCATCTCATCAATCACCACTGCAACGGGAAACGAAATCATGAAGAACAAACGTCACATCGGAATCGTCCGCATCGCGTTGTGCGCCACCGCGGTCACAATCCTGTCGGCATGCGGACAGAGCGCGCCTTCGGAAAGCGACGCGAAGCAGGTCGTCGCGAGCGCGCTCAGCGACTGCCGATATTTTGAACTCAGGGACTTCCAGAAGGTGAACGGTCTTCCTGGCGACTCCAGCAACGACTACCGTGTGGATGTCAAATACACCATTCGCCTGTCCTCGGACAGCGACATCAAGGCCTACGCCAGACAGTGGAAAGACCAGTACGACAAGTATCAATCCCTGAACGCCGACGCGGAACAGAAAGCGAAACAGTACTACGACAATCAACAGGCCTACACTGCCGCGAATCCCAACGATCTTGACGCGGGACGCACGTTCGAGCAGCAACATCAGGACGAGTACCAGGCGATGTCAAATGCGAAAATTGAAGTGGGCAACGCCGCCGCGGCACTTAATAACACCGCTCCCAGCCTGGTCTTCCGGCGCGCTATCGTTCAGGCATGTCCCAGCATCGACCTGCGGCTCCTCACCAACTTCTTCAATGGAAAGGGAACGGACTACAGCAACGACGTCGACGTAGAATTCACGCAGACACTGGACATGATCAAGACGGACAATGGATGGCAGGCCGCACGCTGATCCGCTCGCGATTCGCCTTATCGCTGCTGCCTGCCCTGAGGCGGCAGGCTTTCGCTGACGTTATTCAGGCAAAACAACACCGGCCATGCCTGAAACAACGGACTCGCAACTAAGCGATCTACCACTCGACGAACCTCTCCACGTCGCCGCCGCAACGCTGCTCTTGCTTGCAGGCAATACGGTCTGCGCGAGCGAGATCTCGCCCTGGGGACGTAGGCGCGCACTCGAACTGCTCGATGCGCTGCTTGTGCTCGCCACGCAGCATGGGTTCGCGCAAGGAGACGCGCTGCGCGAGAAGCTGACCACCGGCATCCGCACCGAGCGCACACGGCTGCTCGCTGAGGTCGCGTTCAGTGCGGTACCCGCGTCAGCCATCCTCAACGTCGTCCGGCGTTCGGGCTTTCATACCGGCCTGCACGAACCCCACCAGGACGGGAAAGGGTAAGGCCAGCCCCATTTGACAGGGGCAGATTCGCGACATAGAAGGCAGGTGCGCGACAGCGCACCTGCCTTCGTTCCGTGTCATTCTTTTTTGGCTCTTCACAGATTTTCGGGGATGTCGCTTGCCGCCCTCCCAAAGAAACGCTCGCAGCAAACACCTCAATGTCCGCGTTCGCCTACCTATTGGGCGGAGAACTGCATCCGCACTTCTATCGATAGTGCTTCACGTTCATCCTGTAAAATAACGCCACGACCGGATATTTAACGAAACAGGAACGAGGAAAAGTTTGATGCCGCATACGACACCGCTCTTCTCCGTTGTAGTCAGCCTGCCGCAAAAATCGCTGCGAAGAACAGAACATGTCTATTTGGTTACCGATAACTGGGACGATTGGGGAAAGTATCGTACGCAATTCTCGGTACATGTAATTGACGCGAAAGGCGAGATCCATTCGCTTGGATCTGTAAAAATCGGCGAAGTTGGTTTGCGCCCAAGAAGTGGGCGCGAAGAATTGTCACCCGGATTTCGCGCACCGACTCTTGATTCCGAGTTTCACAAATTAGGCGCGAAGAATTTTTCTCTGGGGCAAACCGAGAACTATTACGAAGCCCTGAATGAAGTCGGCGACGAAGATTTCCGAACTGCCGTTCTTCGAGGTCTTAGAGACTGCGCTTACGATCTCACCATTTTTGAACTGAACTTGAACGAGGACGTAATGTCCGAGTCGCTGTTGAGAGACACTCAGGAGCGCAATGTACGAAATCGCTATCACCGCCTTGCCAAAGGCGACGCAATTCTCACGAAATTCGAGTTTAGTTATACGCTTCCCGGAAGCAAAGCAGAAGAAAGCCCGCCGACGCTTACTTTCAAGGTTAAACCACATATCGAGCCGCCTACGAATGTCCACGTGTTAATTGGACGAAATGGCGTTGGGAAAACTCGATGCATCCAAAACCTAATTACGTCCGTTCTGATGGGTGATGATGCCGACCCTCAGTACGGTCAATTAGCTCGACTCGGCGATAACTCGAGCGAATGGACATTTGCCGGCGTGGTATCGGTGTCATTCAGTGCGTTCGACGACTTCGATCTGCCTTCCGACGGTGATTCGGGCATACGAGCTTCGCAGATCGGTTTGCGGGCACCTACTCAAGAGAATGTCGAAGGTGTTTCACACGTAAAGACACCGGACATGTTGGCTGATGATTTTGTCGAAAGTCTCGCCTCATGCAGAAATGGACCACGGGCCAGACGATGGCTTCAAGCTTTGGACACTCTTGAGGCCGACTCGTTGTTCAAAGAAGCTAACGTCAGAAATCTGCTTGATTTGGATGATGCAGATTGGGACACCGCGGCAAGAAAGTTGTTTCGGAAGCTTAGCTCAGGCCATGCGATAGTCTTACTAACGATGACTCGACTAGTCGAATTAGTCGATGAGCGTACTCTCGTTATTTTGGATGAACCTGAGGGTCATCTCCATCCGCCTCTCCTTGCTGCCTTCATCCGCTCAGTGGCCGATTTGCTCGGCAAGCGCAATGGAGTGGCCTTGGTTGCAACACATTCTCCCGTGGTTCTGCAGGAGGTGCCCATGTCTTGCGCCTGGAAGTTGCGCCGTTCTGGTGCCGTATCTGTGGCAGAACGACCAACGCTCGAGACATTTGGAGAGAACGTTGGAATTTTGACTAGCGAAGTGTTCGGGTTGGACGTAACACGTTCAGGGTTTCATAACCTACTCGAAAAGGCTGTGACGACTAACGAAAAGTATGAGGACATACTCAATCATTTTTCTGGCCAACTTGGCTCTGAAGCTAGAGCCATTGTGCGGGGACTGATTGCCGCAGTGAAGAATAAATAAAACATGAGAGAACTAAAGCGCCCCAATTACCCCGCGACTCAGGTCTTTGGAGATTGCATTAAGATCAAAAGAAACAAAACCCTTAGAGCCCGCCTCCAGACTGTCACATCCGAAATCACAAATGCTGAAGATCAGTATAAACAAAAAGCCAAAATTTTAGCGCTCCATGAAATAAAAAGAACGAACGGCGTTGGCGCATGCGTTTCGACAAAGGAAATGGAGGACTTATACGACAACGTTTTCGCGAGAAAGTCGTCGCCCGTTCGAAAGGATTATTACGACAAACTAATGATGGTGCCCGAGAACGGCGTCTGCCCATTGTGCGGACAGAGAGACGTATCAACTTTGGATCACTATCTCCCCAAAGCTGAGTATCCGAGTTTGGCAGTAACTCCCATCAATCTCGTCCCGGCTTGTCAAGAATGCAACCACACCAAATTACAACATTTCCCAAAAAGCGACGATCAGCAGCTCATACATCCATATTTCGACGTTTTGCCAGCCGGAATTTGGCTCGTCGCCGACCTGGAGCATTCGCGACCACCAGCTTTAAAATATCGGATTTCTATAGTCGATGATTGCGATAAAACAATTACGAAACGCTTGACGCTGCACTTTGAAAAGTTCGAGCTCGCGAAACTATACGCATCCCAAGCCGCCACCATACTCTCCGGTATTGCTGGAAAACTCGCAAAAGCTTGGGCGCGCGGAGGCGAGACCGAGGTGAAATTTGTATTGACCGAGGATGCTGACTCTTGGAGTGAACACCATAAAAATTGTTGGCAAGCCGCTTTGTACAGAACGCTTGCAGATTCCGAGTGGTTTTGCGAGGAAGGCTTTGCTTATGTCGGGGAGAGGGTCGGAAACGACTCAACGTAACATTCGAACTGAACGTGTGTCTAGTTAAACAAGAAAATGCGAATGTTCGCGTCATCTCCTTAAGGTGCTCAAAATAGCCGCAGTCGGTTCAACGATAGCCGAAGGCATGTGACGCGCGAGCCGATCACGCCACCGCGAGCGTGAGGCACTGACACTCGCTGGTATTTAGCCGTTGCACGCGACTCACGCCCCCGACTGAGGGCGCCCTCTCGGTGGCAGCGGGATCTCTGCTGCGCTAGTCGCTCTGCGTGCACGCCTGTCCACACTGCCTCCGACTGCCGTATCGCGGAAACTGTTCGGCGCTTGACCAGTTGCTGCACCTTCGGTTATTGCAAGCTTCAGTGAGTGCGCCGCCGGAGTCTGTGATAACTTGTGAACTCGCGCGACATTAGAAATCGGGGGCACGCGTGCACATTTCCAAGTTAACACTCGTAAATTATCGAAATTTCGCTAACGCCACGCTGCGATTCAGCAAAGGCGTCAATACGATCATTGGCGAAAATGGCGCGGGAAAGACCAACGTACTAAGAGCGATCAGACTCATGTTGGACGACAACATGGTCCGAGCTTCATACAAGCTCAATGAGTTAGACTTCTATCGCGGCCTTGGTTCCTGGCGCGGGCACTGGATCATCATCAGCGTTGAGTTCGAGGAAATCAGCGCAGATGAGGCAATTCAGGCGCTCTTTGTACATAGCACGGGTGTAGGGCAAGCTGGCGGCATCGTAGGGCAAGCAACGTACAACCTGATATTCCGACCAAATAAGCAGATCAGAATGAATCTGGCAGCGCTCGCAGACTTTGATGCTGCCGGGATGAACGCGATTCTGGATCAGGTAACGATCGACGACTACGAAACTCTATTTACAGGGCGGAGCGTTGCCGATTTTGCAGATCCAGCGGTCTATCGACGCATCGTGGGAGACTTTGGCAACGCTGTATTTAGCAATGAAGTCGAGTTTCCGGAGCTAGGTGCTCGCATTCCGGGTACGTTGTCAGTCACCAAGGAGGTGTCATTCACCTTTATTCAAGCGCTACGCGATGTGGTATCCGAGTTCCACAACAACCGGACCAACCCTCTTCTCACACTGCTGAAGAGCAAGAGCGGACAGATAGACCCTGTGCAGTTTCAACCAATCATAGAGCGCGCGCGGCAACTGAACAGAGAGATTGAGAATCTGAACGATGTGCAAACTGTTCGCTCCGACATCGTGGATACGATCCATGGAGCTGCCGGGCAGACCTACTCCCCTTCCTTGCTATCAATCAAATCTGATCTTCCGGATGAAGCGGATTTGCTGTTCCAGTCACTCAAGCTCTTCGTCGGTGAGTTCGATGCGACACATGAGGGTAGTATCCAAGAGCTCAGCCTTGGGGGAGCCAATCTGATTTTCCTGACGCTGAAGCTTCTGGAGTTCAAGTACCAGCACGAACGTCAGGCGCTTGCAAACTTTTTGCTTATCGAGGAGCCAGAGGCACACCTACATACGCACGTTCAGAAGACGTTGTTCGATCGAATCGGATACGCGGGGGCGCAGATTATCTACTCGACGCACTCGACGCACATCTCAGAGGTGAGCAACATTCAGAGCGTCAACATCTTGGGGCGCAACGGGATTGCATGTGAAGCGTTCCAGCCGTCGACAGGGCTTGCTCCTGAACAGGTGGGCAACCTCCAGCGCTACCTCGATGCCGTTCGCAGTAACCTGCTCTTCGCAAAGAGCGTGCTCCTTGTGGAGGGCGACGCCGAAGAAATCCTCATTCCATTGATGGTGAAGAAGGTTCTTGGCGTAAGCCTTGACGAACTTGGAATCAGTCTGGTCAATATCGGCAGCACTGGCTTCGCCAATGTCTCTGTACTGTTCCACGAGAGTAGAGTCCGCCGACGTTGCTCGATCATCACGGACCTGGACGCGGCATTTATGAACCCGCACCCCGTACCGGGCGACGATCCTGAGACATTGAAATTCAAGAGCAAACTGCTCGGGTCCCAAACGGCCGGTGCGGCTCGCAAAGTCGCACTCGATGCGCAGGTCGCTGGTAATGCATGGGTTCGGCCCTTCTATGCCGCCAATACGTTCGAAGTTGACTTCGTGTCATGCGGCAACGTGGGGACGGTGGTCGCATCAGTCAACGATGTCTATACGCAACCCGCAACGCGCGCTCAGTCGACAGCTGAGTTGAACTCGGGCGATCCGGCTCAGTTCGGGAGGCGGGTGCTCACCATGGCCAACTATGAAGGCAAGGGTTGGTTCGCCATTCTTCTAGGCAAGCTGATAGATCACAGGACCGTCGTCCCACCCTACATCCGGCAGGCGATCATCTTCGCGCACGGCACGTTCTCCACCGAGCTGATCTTCAGCATATTGAAGCACAGAGTGACTGTTAACAATCCGGGCGGAGCCGCCACACCGCCAGCACTGCAACACTATTGGCAACGTCTGCTTGAGTATCGCGCAGGTCGAATTGACTCCAACACCATCAGGGCGGAGGCAGCTGTCGGGCTCCCCGGCGATCAGATCCTTGCATTTCTGGGAGATCTGCCGTGACGTTCGCCTGGACCCGGACCGAGCTGAACGATGAACAGTCGGAGGCTGTACGCGAAGAGAACAGCGTGATCCTGGTTGCCTGCCCGGGCAGCGGGACCTATCCGTCATTTCGTGGGCGGGGCATATCATGAGGTATAAAAGTCATGGATATGCCGATGAAGAAGAAGAGGCAAACCGTAGCGCGTCAGGCAGCGGCCCGCGGGCCGCTGCCTGAGTTGCCCAAGGAACTGCTGGACCAGTTGGTCAAGGGGCCGATGACGCCGACCGAGGTTCAGGATCTGATGCTG
>NZ_WHNU01000067.1:0-32901 GCF_009362305.1 Burkholderia sp. BE17 | reverse complement strand
GCGACATTCGAAGGTCGACAGCCGATGCAGATTCACAAGGAAGTGGACGCGCGCGGGCTCAATTGCCCGTTGCCGATCCTGCGTGCCAAGAAAGCGCTTGCCGATATGGAAAGCGGGCAGATCCTCAAGGTGCTCGCGACCGATCCCGGCTCGCAGCGCGATTTCGCCGCGTTCGCGAAGCAGACGGGCAACGAGATCGTCGAATCGACGACGCAGGACAAGACCTTCGTGTTCCTGATGCGCCGCCGCTGACGGCCCGCATCGCGCGCCCAGGCTCCTGTTCCATTGGAAAGCGCTCCGGTCGAGCCTCTGACAATTCTTAAACCTCGCTTCGTGACTGGCTGCGTATACTGACCCGGCCGGTCGTCCGCTTCCAGCGGAGGTGCCGGCCGCGGTACGTCGTATGGCTGGCACGGGGGCCATGCCTGACGCTGCCGTCGTACAACGGGGAGAGGACATGTCCTTCAGACCAGGGACCCTTCGAAGTCCGTCCGGAGCGGAATGCATTGCGCCCGAGCGTGCGTCGGAATTGAGCCGTATCGAGCTCGATCCGCAGCAGGATCGCCACGCGCGTGCCGCGCTGGAGGCCTACGCGGATTCGGCCGCGGCCGAGATGCCGTGGCTGGCCGAGTGGCTGGACGAACGGCTGCGCGATGCCGCGCAGGACGACGGCTCGGGCCTGACCTACTGCAGTGCGACGATCGAGCGCGTGTTCGATCTGGCGCAGGCATGGGCGGCGGGCCAGCCCGACTACGCGGCCAACGCGTGGGAGCGCGTGCGCGGGCAATTGCAGCGGATGCTCGCGCAACCGGCGCTGTCGCAACCGCTGGTGCAACGCGTGCCGACCGACGATTTCGCCGAAACGGTGGCGGGCGCCGATTAGGCGTCAGATTGCGCGACAGGAACGATTATTCGAAGAAAGAACGGTAGTCCGCGCAATTTCTTGGCGAATTTCATACTACTATGATGAAATCGCCGGTTCGTCCGCGCCCCGTTTTTGAGATATTTAGCCGGGGTCGCCGGTTTGCGCAGGTGGCGCGAGCGGCAAACGATGGCTCGCCGGCCCGTATCCGGAAGGAAGCTGCGCGCGTGCTGCGCGGTGGGTGCGGGGAGCTGAACTGGACGAATCGATTTCGATTTGCGGGGTGCTATGAGAATTGCTGTACTGGATGACGATCCGGCCCAGACGGATTTCGTCAGTCAAACGCTGACGGCCGTTGGCCATACGTGCTACGCGTTCAAGGAAGGCAAGGCCCTGAAGAAGCGTCTGCAGCGCGAGACGTTCGATCTGCTGGTGCTCGACTGGAACGTGCCCGACATGTCCGGCGAGGAAGTGCTCAAGTGGGTGCGCGCCAACCAGACCGAGCACAGCCTGCCGATCATTTTCATGACGAGCCGCGACGACGAGGCGGGGATCACGCAGATCCTCAACGCCGGCGCCGACGATTACGTGGTCAAGCCCGTGTCGGGCCCGATCCTGCGCGCGCGCATCGGCTCGCTGCTGCGCCGCGCGTATCCGGTCAACGCCGAGGCGACCGTTCGCGAATTCGATCAATTCCGTTTCGACGTGAACCTGAAGCAGGCCTACGTCGGCGACAAGCCCGTGAGCCTGACGCAGAAGGAATTCGAGCTCGCGCTGCTGCTGTTCCAGCATCTCGACCGGCCGCTGTCGCGCGCGCACATTCTCGATCTCGTGTGGAAGCAGGCGACCG
Source organism: Burkholderia sp. BE17 (assembly GCF_009362305.1). NCBI lineage: Bacteria > Pseudomonadati > Pseudomonadota > Betaproteobacteria > Burkholderiales > Burkholderiaceae > Burkholderia > Burkholderia sp. BE17. The sequence continues at coordinate 31,189 of NZ_WHNU01000067.1, read as the reverse complement.
ACATCCCGTCGCGCACGATGGATACGCACATCTCGATGCTGCGCACCAAGCTTGGCCTGCGGCCCGAAAACGGCTATCGCCTCGCGCCGATCTACGGCTACGGCTACCGGCTCGAGCGGGTCGGTCAGGGGGAACCGGAGTGACCACGGGATTCACGCAGCGCACGGCGAACCTGCACACGATGGTGCTGCGCGCGGCTTGTGCGGTCGCGTTTGCATTCGCCGCGCAGCATGCGGCCGCGCAGCCGCCCGCTGCCGCGGGCAAGATGGTCGTCTACCGCACGGAGGCGGGCGACACGCTCTACGACGTCGCCGCCCGCTACCTGCAGGGTGCGGACGACTGGCAACTGCTCCAGCAGATCAACGGCGTCCCCGCGCCGAAGCACCTGCAGCCCGGCGTCGCGCTGAAGCTGCCGGTCGCGCGCCTGCGCAAGGAAAAGCTGACCGCGCGTGTCGTCGCGGTGCAGGGCACGGCCGAGCGGGCGTCCGGCGACGCGTACGTGCCGCTGGCGAACGATACGGCGCTCGCCGAGGGCGACCGCGTGCGCACGGGCGCGAACGGCTTCGTGACGCTCGAACTCACCGACGGCACGCACATGAGCCTGCCGCCCGACAGCCAGCTCGACCTGAAGGCGCTGCGCCGCACCGTGCTGACCGGCACGCTCGATCGCCAGTTCGAACTCACGCGCGGCTCGGTCGACAGCGAAGTCACTCATCTGAAGAAACGCGACGACCGCTTCCAGATCCGCTCGCCGTCGGTCGTGGCCGGCGTGCGCGGCACGCGCTTTCGCGTGAACTACGACGCGGCCGGCAATGCGTCGACGCGTGTCGAAGTGCTCGACGGCACCGTCGGCGTCGCGGGCGGCCGGCAATCGGCCAAGCCGACGCTCGTACATGCGAACTTCGGCAGCGTCGCGACGTCGTCCGGCGCGGTCGGCGCACCCGTCGCGCTGCCGGCCGCGCCGGCGCTCGCGCATCCCGACAAGGTGCAGGACGAACCCGACGTCGCGTTCGACGTCGTGCCGCAGGCGAACGCGCATGCGTACCGCGTGCAGCTCGCGCACGATGCGGGGCTGCTCGACCTGTTCCGCGAAACGCGCACCGATTCGCCGCGCGCGGTCTTCCGCGACGTACCGAACGGGAACTACTTCGTGCGGATCGCCGCGATCGATGCCAACGGCCTCGAGGGGCTGCCGCGCACTTATGCGTTCGAGCGTCGCGTGATGGGGCTCGACGCGAGCGCGTCGCCCGGCGCGGGTGGCTACGAGTTCCGCTGGTCGCCGAATGGTTCGGGCAAGGACGCGCGCTACCGGTTCGTGCTGTCGCGCTCGAGGGACCTGAGCGCCCCGGTCGTCGACCAGGTCGGCTTGCACGCGCGCCAGATCACCGTCGCGCACCTGCCGCCGGGCGATTATTTCTGGGCGGTGACCGTCGAGGAGTTCGAAGGCGGCAAGTTCTACGAGAAGACCAGTCCGGTCAGCGCGTTCACGCTGTCGCGCTGACCCGCGGCGCATGAAACCCGACTCCGTTTCCCCACGGCGGCACCTCGGCCGCCGCTTCCTGATCGAATGGATCGCGATCGGCTGCCTCGGGATCGCGGTGATCCTCGCGTGCGCGCTCGGCCGCCTGTCGTCGAGCGTCGACGGGCTGATCTACGACCGGCTGCTGATGCAGCGCAGCCTGCCGCTGTCGCCCGACGTGGTCGTCGTCGACATCGACAACCAGAGCGTGTCGGCGCTCGGCCGCTGGCCGTGGTCGCGCGACGTGCACGCGCGGCTGCTCGACACGCTGGCGCGCGCGCAGCCGGCCGCCGTCGTCTACGACGTACTGTTCACCGAACCGTCGCCGGAAGATCGCGCGTTCGCGGACGCGATGAGCCACGTGCCGACTTTCCTGCCCGTGCTGCTGAGCCCCGAGCAGGCGGACGGCACGCGTACCGTCGAGCCGCCGGTGGCCGCGCTCGCGGCGCGCGCGACGGGGCTCGGTCACATCAACCTCGAAGTCGATCGCGACGGTATCGTGCGCAGCGTCGCGCTGTTCGAAAGCGACGGCCGCGTGCGCTGGCCGCAACTGATGGTGCCCGTGTACCGCGCGATCCAGGCCGGCCGGCTGCATCCGGCCGGCGGCGCGCCGGGCGCGAACGCGCACGACCTGGCGCGCGACGCGGCCGGCGAGGGCCGCTACCTGATTCCGTTCAGCCGTAACACGCCTGCTTATCCGACGGTGTCGTTCGACGACGTGCTCGAGGGGCGCGTGAAGCCCGACGTGCTGCGCGGCAAGATCGTCGTCGTCGGTGTGACCGCGTCGGGGTTGTACGATCGTTTCGCGACGCCCGTATCCGGCGATTTCGGCCCGCTCGCCGGCGTGTATATCCACGCCAACGTGCTCGACATGCTGGCGACCGGCAGCGCGATCTCGCCCGCGTCGCGCGCGGGGCTGTTCGCCGCGTCGCTGCTGCCGCTCGCCGCGCTGCTGGGCGGCTTCCTGATGCTGTCGCCGTGGCGCGCGCTGCTGCTGACGCTCAGCCTCGCCGCGCTTGCCGTCGTCGCGAGCATGGCGCTGCTGTTCGAGGCGCGCATCTGGTTGTCGCCGGCGCCGGCGATCTTCGGGCTGATCGCCGTCTACCCGATCTGGAACTGGCGGCGCCTCGAAATGACGATGTCGTACCTGCGCCGCGAGCTGCAGCGGCTCGCCGACGAGCCGCACCTGCTGCCCGAGGCGCCGCGCACGCGCAGCGTCGGCGGCGACGTGCTCGAGCGCCAGATGGCGCTGATGGCGCAAGCCGCGCAGCGCGTGCAGGACATGAAGCGCTTCGTGTGGGACAGCCTCGACAGCATGCCCGAGCCGATCTTCGTGACCGACCTGGCCGGCACCGTGCTGATCGCGAACCATGCGGCGAAGCGCTACGGGTCGCGGCTCGCGCTGCCGCTGCCGGAAGGGCGGCCGCTGCGCACCGCGCTCGGCGAGCTGACGTTCATGAAGACCGTCGACGGCAACGCCGAACACGATGCGGCGATCCGCGAGCACTGGCCGGCCGCGCTCGACCCGACGCTCGAAGCCGAGCACGACGCGATGGCGCGCGGCATCGAGGTGCGCGACCGTGACGGGCTCGACCATCTGTTACGCTATGCCGCTTGCACGAACGCGCAGGGCCGCGTGACGGGCTGGATTGCCGGCCTCGTCGACGTGACCGAACTGCACGCGGCCGAGCGGCATCGCGAGGAAGCGCTGCACCTGCTGTCGCACGACATGCGCTCGCCGCAGTCGTCGATCCTCGCGCTGGTCGAGATCGAGCGCGACCGCGTCGAGACCGACGCGATGCGCGGGCTGCTCGCGCGGATCGAGCGCTATGCGCACCGCGCGCTGTCGCTTGCCGACGAGTTCGTGCAACTGGCGCGCGCGGAGTCGCAGGCGTACCAGCTCGAGGTGACGAGCCTCGTCGACGTGCTGATCGATGCGAGCGACGAGGTATGGCCGCAGGCGCAGGCAAAGCACATCCGCGTCTACACCGACGTCGGCACCGACATGTGCTGGGTGCGCGCGGACCGCTCGCTGATCACGCGCGCGTTCGTTAACCTGCTGAACAACGCAGTCAAATACAGTCCGTCCGACACGGTGATCACGTGTACGCTGACGGTCGAGCACGCGTCGAAGCGGATGTTCTGTACGATTCGCGATCAGGGGTACGGCATTGCGCCGGAAGATCAGCGGCATCTGTTCGAGCGTTTCAAGCGATTCCATGCCGGCGAGCGGCCCGAGATCCCGGGTTCCGGGCTCGGCATGGCATTCGTGAAGACGGTCGTCACGCGCCATGGGGGCAGCGTGTCGGTCGACAGCGAAGTGGGTGTCGGCACCGCGGTGACGGTGTCGCTGCCCGCGATCGACGAGCCGTCCGCCTGACAGGGCCGGGCGCGACGGCAGGCATCTGGGGAAAGCCATGAGAAAGGAATGGGCAGCGGCCGCGCTGGCGGCGTCGCTGTTGACGGGTTGCGCCGGCGTGACGAGTGGCGTGAGTGCGGTCGGGCAACCGAATGCATTCGCAGCCGGCGCGCACGGCTACGATTTCGTCCGGACGGCTGCGCAGGCGAACGACGCCGAATACCTGCAGATCGAGACGCTGGTGCGCGACGAACTCGCGCGCCGCGGCTTCGACGCGCAGCCGCTCAAGGACGCACGCTACCGGCTGTCGATCGCGTACGCGACGCAGCCGGCGGCGGTCGCGGCCATCGCCGACCATTGCGGTGCCGCGAGCAGCGCGTGCGTGACGGTCGACGGGCCGTCGCCGCTCGCGCTGCCGTTCGCGGGCAACGTATACCGCCACGTGCTGACGCTGCGTTTCGTCGATGCGAAATCGGGCGCCGACGTCTATCGCGTGACGGCCGCGCTGCGCGATCGCGAACCGGCCACGCAGCAGGCCGCGCCGGCGCTCGTGAAGAGCGCGCTCGTGAAGGTGCCGTTCGGCGATGGCGGCGGCTGGCTCGTGAAGACGAAAAAAGACGACGCGGGCGGGATGCCGGGCGTCGTCTCGGTGAAGCCGGCCGAGGCGCGCTGAGCGCCGGCCGGTGAGGTGAGGGCGGGCCCGCCGGGGCGAGCCCTTGCCGCGCTCAGGCGGCCGGTTGCGCGCCGCCGCGCGTGCGCAGGTATTCGTCGAATTCCGCGCCGACTTCCGGGTGGCGCAGTGCGAATTCGACCGTCGCCTTCAGGTAGCCGAGCTTGCTGCCGCAGTCGTAGCGCGTGCCCTGGTACTTGTAGGCCAGCACCTGTTCGTCGGCGAGCAGTGCCTGGATCGCGTCGGTGAGCTGCAGTTCGCCGCCCGCGCCCGGCTTCAGCGCGCGCAGGTGCTGGAAGATCCGCGGCTTCAGGATGTAGCGGCCGACCACGCCGAGGTTCGACGGCGCGACTTCCGGCGCGGGCTTCTCGACGATCGCCGACATCTTGACGATCGACTCTTCCCATTCCTTGCCGTCGACGATCCCGTACGACTTCGTCTCCGACGGCGGGATCTCTTCGACGCCGATCACCGAGCTGTGATAGTGGTCGAACACGTCGACCATCTGCTTCATCACGGGCGGGTTGCCGTCGAGCAGGTCGTCCGCGAGGATCACCGCGAACGGGTTGTCGGCCACGAGCTTCTCCGCGCACAGCACCGCATGGCCGAGGCCGAGCGCTTCCGGCTGGCGCACGTAGAAGCAGTCGACATGGCTCGGCTTGATGCTGCGCACGAGCTCGAGCAGCTTTTCCTTGCCGCGCGCCTCGAGCTCAGCTTCGACCTCGTACGACTTGTCGAAATGATCCTCGATCGCGCGCTTGCTGCGCCCGGTGACGAAAATCATCTCGGTGATGCCCGCGGCGATCGCTTCCTCGACTGCGTACTGGATCAGCGGCTTGTCGACGACCGGCAGCATTTCCTTCGGGCTCGCCTTCGTTGCCGGCAGGAACCGCGTGCCGAGGCCGGCAACGGGGAATACCGCCTTGGTGACTTTCAACATGATCGAACCTTTATTCCTGTAATCGACTTGTCAGACGATGTATGTTCACGTCCGCATTATAGTGAACGCAAACGGCCTTACGGTTTGTTACGCAGGCAACCGATCGAGCTGCGCACGCAGTTTCTCGAGCGTGCTCTGGAATTCGGCGACGCGCTTCTGCTCCTGTTCGACCACGGCCGGCGGCGCTTTCGCGACGAATGCCTCGTTGCCGAGCTTTGCGTTGCACTTCGCGATTTCGCCCGTCAGGCGCGCGATTTCCTTCGACAGGCGCTCGCGTTCGGCCGCGACGTCGATTTCCACCTTCAGCACCAGCTTGTTCGGGCCGACGATCGCGATCGGCGCGCCGTGCGCTTCCTTGTCGAGCGTCGCTTCGTCCGCGAGGATCTGCACTTCCGACAGGCGCGCGAGCGCCTGGACGTACGGCGCGAACGAGCGCAGGCGCTCGGCATCGCCGGCCGCGAGCAGCGGCACCTTCGTCGCCGGCGACAGGTTCATTTCGCCGCGCAGGTTGCGGCATGTGTCGACGATCGCCTTCAGGTCGGCCGCCCACTGCTCGGACGCCTCGTCGATCTTCTGCAGGTTGGCAACCGGATATGCCTGCGTCATCAGCGACGCTTCGCCCTCGGCCTTGCCTTGCGGATAGCGGCCCGCGAGCGGCGCGACCTTCTGCCAGAGCGCTTCGGTGATGAACGGGATGACCGGGTGCGCGAGGCGCAGCACCGTCTCGAGTACGCGCAGCAGCGTGCGGCGCGTGGCGCGCTGCTGTTCCGGTGTGCCGTTCTGGATCTGCACCTTCGCGAGTTCGAGATACCAGTCGCAGTACTCGTCCCACACGAACTTGTAGATGCTGGTCGCGACGTTGTCGAAGCGGTAGTCGGCGAAGCCCTTCGCGATGTCGGCCTCGGTACGCTGCAGCAGCGACACGATCCAGCGGTCGGCCGCCGAGAAGTCGAGGTAGCCGCCGGGGCCGCAGTCGCCCGCGCCGCAGACTTCCGGCTTGTCGGCGCCGCAGTCGTGGCCTTCGCAGTTCATCAGCACGAAGCGCGTCGCGTTCCACAGCTTGTTGCAGAAGTTGCGATAGCCTTCGCAGCGCGCGAGGTCGAAGTTCACGTTGCGGCCGAGCGTCGCCATCGACGCCATCGTGAAGCGCAGCGCGTCGGTGCCGAACGCGGCGATGCCGTCCGGGAATTCCTTGCGCGTCTTCTTCTCGATCGTCGCGGCCTGCTTCGGGTTCATCAGGCCCGTCGTGCGTTTCGCGACCAGCGTTTCGAGATCGATGCCGTCGACGATGTCGATCGGGTCGAGCGTATTGCCCTTGCTCTTCGACATCTTCTGGCCTTCCGCGTCGCGCACGAGGCCGTGCACGTAGACGGTATGGAACGGCACCTTGCCGGTGAAGTGCGTGGTCATCATCACCATCCGGGCGACCCAGAAGAAGATGATGTCGAAGCCCGTGACGAGCACCGACGACGGCAGGAAATGCTTCAGTTCAGGCGTCTCGTTCGGCCAGCCGAGCGACGAGAACGGCACCAGCGCCGACGAGAACCACGTGTCGAGCACGTCTTCGTCGCGCTTCAGCGCACCCGTGTAACCCTGCGCGGCGGCCTTCGCGCGCGCGTCTTCCTCGCTGCGCGCGACGAACACCTCGCCGTTCTCGCCGTACCACGCGGGGATCTGGTGGCCCCACCACAGCTGGCGCGAGATGCACCAGTCCTGGATGTTCTCGAGCCACTGGTAGTAGGTGGTCGTCCAGTTTTCCGGGACGAACTTGATCTGGCCGCTGCGCACGACGTCGAGCGACGTTTCGGTGATCGACTTGCCGGGATTGAACGTGCCTTCCGGCGCCGGCTTCGTCATCGCGACGAACCACTGGTCGGTCAGCATCGGCTCGATCACGACGCCCGTGCGGTCGCCGCGCGGCACCATCAGCTTGTGCGGCTTCACGGAGTCGAGGAAACCCAGCGCGTCGAGATCGGCGACGATCGCCTTGCGCGCTTCGAAGCGGTCGAGGCCGCGATACTGCTCGGGGCCGTTGTCGTTGATCTTCGCGTCGAGCGTCAGGATCTCGATCGGCACGAGGTTGTGGCGCAGGCCGACCTGGTAGTCGTTGAAGTCGTGCGCGGGCGTGACCTTCACGACGCCCGTGCCGAATTCGCGGTCGACGTAGTCGTCGGCGATCACCGGGATCTCGCGGCCCGTCAGCGGCAGCGTGACGAGCTTGCCGATCAGGTGCGCGTAGCGCTCGTCTTCCGGATGGACCATCAGCGCGACGTCGCCGAGCATCGTCTCGGGGCGCGTCGTCGCGACGGTCAGCGAGCCCGAGCCGTCGACGAGCGGGTAGCGGATGTGCCACAGGTGGCCGTTTTCCTCTTCGCTCGCGACTTCGAGATCCGACACCGCGGTGAGCAGCACCGGATCCCAGTTGACGAGGCGCTTGCCGCGGTAGATCAGGCCCTGTTCATGGAGCGTGACGAACACGTCGCGCACGGCGGCCGACATCTTGTCGTCCATCGTGAAGTATTCGCGCGACCAGTCGGTCGATGCGCCGAGGCGGCGCACCTGGCCCGTGATCGCCGAACCGGACTGCTGCTTCCATTCCCACACGCGCTCGACGAATTTCTCGCGACCGAGGTCGTGGCGCGACACGCCCTGCGCGTCGAGCTGGCGTTCGACGACGATCTGGGTGGCGATCCCCGCGTGATCGGTGCCGGGCACCCACAGCGTGTTCTCGCCGAGCATCCGGTGATAGCGGGCGAGGCCGTCCATGATCGTCTGGTTGAACGCGTGGCCCATGTGCAGCGTGCCCGTCACGTTCGGCGGCGGCAACTGGATCGCGAAATCGGGGCGGGACGGATCGAACGCCGGGGCGGCATAGCCGCGTTTTTCCCACTCCGGCCCCCATTGGGACTCGATGGTGTGGGGCTCGAAGCTCTTCGCAAGCGTGTTGTCGCTCATGTTGGAAATCTGCCGAAAAATGCGTGAATTGGATGCCGAATCTGACAATTATAAATGGATGCACATCGGCCAGCCATCGCGTTGCCGGCGCGGGCTTGTCGCGAAGCGGCCGCAACGCGCTTGCGGCGCTCGACCGAACGGATCGGGAACGGCATCGCGCGGCCGACTTATAATGGCGGGTCCGCATTTTTCTCGCCCGTCCGCCGCCGCTCCATGCCCGATCTGCTCGCCAATCTGAACCCCGAACAACACGCCGCCGTCACGTTGCCGAACGAACCGGCGCTGATCCTCGCAGGGGCGGGCAGCGGCAAGACCCGCGTGCTGATCACGCGCATCGCGTGGCTGATCCAGCAGGGCTATGCGTCGCCGCCCACCGTGCTCGCCGTCACCTTCACGAACAAGGCCGCGCGCGAGATGATGGCGCGCCTGTCGGCGATGATGCCGATCGACACGCGCGGGATGTGGATCGGCACGTTCCACGGCCTGTGCAACCGGATGCTGCGCACGCACTGGCGCGACGCCGGCCTGCCGCAGACCTTCCAGATTCTCGACACGGCCGACCAGCTGTCCGCGATCAAGCGGCTGATGAAGGCGGCGAACGTCGACGACGAGAAGTACCCGCCGAAGAACGTCCAGTACTTCATCAACAACGCGAAGGAGCAGGGGCTGCGTCCCGACAAGGTCGACGCGACCGACAGCTTCAACCGCAAGTTCGTCGAGCTGTACCAGGCGTACGACCAGCAGTGCCAGCGCGAGGGCGTCGTCGATTTCCCCGAGCTGCTGCTGCGCTGCTACGAACTGCTCGCGTACAACGCACCGCTGCGCGCGCACTACCAGGCGCGCTTCAAGCACATCCTCGTCGACGAGTTCCAGGACACCAACAAGCTGCAATATGCGTGGCTCAAGATGCTCGCGGGCGGCCAGAACGCGATCTTCGCGGTCGGCGACGACGACCAGTCGATCTACGCGTTCCGCGGTGCGAACGTCGGCAACATGCGCGACTTCGAAGACGAATTCCGCGTGCGCAACTTGATCAAGCTCGAGCAGAACTACCGGTCGCACGGCAACATCCTCGATGCGGCGAACCAGTTGATCTCGAACAACGCGCACCGTCTCGGCAAGAACCTGCGCACCGATGCGGGCCACGGCGAGCCCGTGCGCGTGTACGAGGCGAGCACCGATTCGCAGGAAGCCGGCTGGATCGTCGAAGAGATCCGCTCGCTGATCAACACCGGGATGGCGCGCAGCGAAGTCGCCGTCCTGTATCGCAGCAACGCGCAGTCGCGTTCGATCGAGCACACGCTGATGTCGTCGGGCATCCCGTACCGCGTGTATGGCGGCCTGCGCTTCTTCGAGCGCCAGGAAGTGAAGCATGCGCTCGCGTACCTGCGCCTGATCGACAACCCGAACGACGACACGGCGTTCGTGCGCGTCGTGAACTTCCCGACCCGCGGCATCGGCGCGCGGTCGATCGAGCAGCTCGCCGATGCGGCGCGCCTCTACGATTGCTCGATGGCGGCCGCGATCCCGTACGTGACGGGCAAGGCCGGGATGAGCCTCGGCGGGTTCGCGAACCTGGTCGCGAAGATGCGCGCCGACACGCAGCAGATGAGCCTGCCCGAGACCGTCGAGCATGTCGTGCGCGCGAGCGGTCTCGCCGATTTCTACCAGGGCGAGCGCGAAGGCCAGGACCGTCTCGAGAACTTGCAGGAACTCGTGAACGCGGCCACCGCGTTCGTCAGCGAGGAAGGCTACGGGCTCGACACGCCGGCCCGCTCGATCCCGCTGCGCGCGGGCGCGATTGCGGCGCCCGAGCTCGGCGCGGCGACGGACGATCCGGCGGTCGACGTACTCGATCCCGCGTCGCCAGGCGATCCCGCGCAGAACCCCGACACGATGACGCCGCTCGCCGGTTTCCTGTCGCATGCGTCGCTGGAGGCCGGCGACAACCAGGCGCAGGCCGGGCAGGACGCCGTGCAACTGATGACGGTGCACGCGGCGAAGGGGCTCGAATTCTCGGCCGTGTTCATCACCGGCCTCGAGGAAGGGCTGTTTCCGCACGAGAACAGCGTGCTCGAATCGGACGGTCTCGAGGAGGAGCGCCGGCTGATGTATGTCGCGATCACGCGCGCGAAGGAGCGGCTCTACCTGTCGTTCGCGCAGAGCCGGATGCTGCACGGCCAGACGCGCTACAACGTGCGTTCGCGCTTCTTCGACGAGTTGCCGGAGCACGTGCTGAAGTGGCTGACGCCGAAGGTCGAGGCCGGTTCGCGCTGGGGCGGGCGTTCGGACAACGCCGGGTACGGGCGCGACTGGTTTGCGCGGCCGGGCGGCGGCAGCCGCGAGCAGATCGTCGATGCAGCGGTGTCCGCGCCGCTGCCCGCGTTCGCGGACAAGCAGCGCGCGGCCGGCGCCGGCTTCCGGGTCGGCCAGCAGGTGTTCCATACCAAGTTCGGCGAAGGTACGGTCACCGCACTCGAAGGCAACGGCACCGATGCGAAGGCGCAGGTGAAGTTCAAGCGGCACGGCGAGAAGTGGCTCGCGCTCGCGGTCGCGAAACTGCAGGCGGTGGAATGATGGGCATCGACATGGTTGCCACGGCTTCGATCCGCCCGCTCGGCATTCTGGCCGCGCTGCCCGAGGAACTCGGCGACCTGATCGCCGCGATGCGCGCCGACGGCGCGATGAAGACGGTCACGCTCGGCCGCCGCGATTACCACGTCGGCACCGTGCACGGCGCGGCCTGCGTCATCACGCTCGCGCGGGTCGGCAAGGTCGCGGCCGCCGCGACGGTCAGTGCGCTGATCCACGTGTTCGGCGTGGCGGGCGTCGTGTTCACCGGCGTCGCGGGCGGCGTGTCGAGCGCGGTGCGCGTCGGCGACGTAGTCGTGGCCGATACGCTGCTGCAGCACGATCTCGACGCGTCGCCGCTCTTTCCGCGCTACGAGGTGCCGCTGCTCGGCATCACGCGTTTCGCGACCGACGCGGCACTGACGGCCCGTCTCAGGGCCGCGTGCACGCTGTTCGTCGCGGAAGAGGGCGGGCGGTTCGCCGAACGCTTCGGGCTCGCCGGCGCGACGCTGCACGCCGGGCTCATCATCAGCGGCGACCGGTTCGTGTCGAGCGAGCGCGAGGTCGTCACGCTGCGCGACGCGTTGCCGGACGCGCTCGCGGTAGAAATGGAAGGTGCCGCGATCGCGCAGGTGTGCGCGGAGCACGACGTGCCGTTCGCGCTGGTGCGCACGATCTCCGATACGGCCGACGATCACGCGACGCAGTCGTTCTCGCACTTCCTGTCGGCGATCGCGAGCAGCTATTCGTCCGGCATCCTCACGCGTTTCCTGACGCTGCATGCGACGGCGGCGGCCTGAAGCCGCCGTCGTTTTCTCCGTTCAAGCCGTTCGACCGGCCGCGGCGCGCACGTCGCGGCCGGCTCGTTACGCCTGCTTGCGCCGGCTGCTTTCGAGGTTCGGCAGGAACACCGTCAGCACGCCGATCAGCGGCAGGAACGAACACACCTTGTAGACGAACGTGATGCTCGTCGCGTCGGCGAGCTGGCCGAGCACGGCCGCGCCGACGCCGCCGAGGCCGAACGCGAAGCCGAAGAACAGGCCCGCGACCATCCCGACCTTGCCGGGCATCAGTTCCGTCGCATAGACGAGGATCGCGGCGAATGCCGACGCCAGCACGATGCCGATGATCACGGTCAGCACGCTCGTCCAGAACAGGTTCGCGTACGGCAGCAGCAGCGTGAACGGCGCGACGCCGAGGATCGATACCCAGATCACGTACTTGCGGCCGATCCGGTCGCCGACCGGCCCGCCGATCAGCGTGCCGGCCGCCACGGCCGCGAGGAACACGAACAGGTGGATCTGCGCGGCCTGCACCGACAGGTGGAACTTGTCGATCAGGTAGAACGTGAAATAGCTGTTGATGCTCGCGAGGTAGAAGTACTTCGAGAACACGAGCAGCACCAGCACGCCGATCGCACCGATCACGCGGCCGCGCGACAGCGTCGGGTGGCCGGCCGCCGCGGCCTTCTTCTTCATCGACGGATGCTTCTTGTACCAGTGGCCGATCTGCGTGAGCACGACCATCGCGACGAGCGCGGCCGCCGAGAACCACGCGATGCTGTGCTGGCCGTGCGGAATGATCACGAGCGCGGCGAGCAGCGGCCCGAGCGCGGAGCCCGCGTTGCCGCCAACCTGGAACACCGACTGCGCGAGCCCGTGCTGGCCGCCCGACGCCATCCGCGCGACGCGCGACGATTCGGGATGGAACACCGACGAGCCGCAGCCGACCAGCGCCGCGGCCACCAGCAGCATCGGGAAGTTCGGCGCGACCGACATCAGCAGCAGCCCCGCGAGCGTGAAGCCCATCCCGACCGGCAGCGAATACGGCTTCGGACGCTTGTCGGTATAGAGGCCGACGAGCGGCTGCAGCAGCGACGCGGTGATCTGGTAGGTGAGCGTGATCAGGCCGATCTGCGCGAACGACAGCGCAAACTGGCTCTTGAGCATCGGATAGATCGCGAGGATCAACGACTGGATCATGTCGTTGAGCATGTGCGAGAAGCTGATCGCGCCGAGCACCGGATAGACGGTGCGGGGTGCGGGTGGCGCGGACGGCTGCGCGGCGGCTGCGCCGGCGGCTCGGGTGTCGAGGCTGGTTTCCATGTGAGCTGAACGAGTTGAGGTAACGGGCGCGCTCTGATGGGGATCGGCGCGTTTTGAATCGTTGATGCGTCAAAGAAGTGTAATGTGGCGTATCGAGAATGTCAGGCCAAGTTTTATCGCGAATCGGACATTCGTCCTACAGATCGGCCGTTACCCGTTTTTTTGACCGGGTATAACGCTGGCGGCGCGTCTGCGTGACTGCGGGGCCGCGCCGGGGCCCGGTGCGTGTTTTACCGGACTCAAGAAACGGCGGTGGCGGCCGTAGAACGACCCAATGACCACAGGTGCGCCGCGCCCGGCACCGGCTACCCGCCGTGCAGGCGCAGGACGCACGGCATGGCCTGCCATCGCGGACCGCCGGAACCGACCTTTCCGGCAGCGTGATCCATACGGGGAGTTATCGATGAAAGCAGCATCATTGCATCCGCAGCCGGGTGCGGCCGCCGCCGCACCCGACGTTGCCGCCGGTCGCGCCGCACGGCGCCCGCGCGCGGCGCGTCGCGAGCGCCGGCCGTGGACCGTCAAGGCGACCTTGCGCGCCGCGTTCGCGATCCTGCTGGCCGGCACGCTCGCGATCGGCGTGTTTTCGCTGTGGCAGATCAGCCGGCTGAACGCGTCGATCTCGTCGGTCTACGAGCAGGGCCACGTCGCGAGCCGCGCGGCGCAGGAAGTCCGGGCCGAGGTGCTGCGGGCGAGCCGTGCGCAGAAGATGCTGCTGACCGCGACCACCGCGAAGGAGCGCGACGAACTGGGCGCCGAGGTCGGCGCGGGGCTCGCGTCGATCGGCCAGGCGCTCGGCACGCTGCAGCGCTATGCGGATCCGGCCGACGCCGGCGATTCGGCGCGGCTGCGTGCGTTCTCGACGGCGGTCGGCACGTGGAGCGCGCATCTGCGCGATTTCGTCGCGCTCGTGCGCGCGCAGCCGCTCGACCTGTCGCAGATGAACTGGCAGGTCGGCACGCAGGACGTGTCGCTGCTGGTCGAAACCGGCAAGCTCGAAAAACTCGTCGCCGAACTCGTGAAGACGCGCGGCGAGAAATCGAAGGCGACGCTCGATGCGTCCGCCACCATCTTCTCGTCGTCGTTTGCGATGATCGCGATCATGACGGCCGCGCTGATCGTGCTCGCGATCGCGATCGCCGAACGCGTCGTGCGGCGCCTCGCGTCGCAGCTCGGCGGCGAGCCGGCGCACGCGAAGGCGATTGCGGCCGACATCGCGCGCGGCGACCTGACGCGACCGATCGCGCTCGGCCGGCACGATCGCGACAGCATGGTGCGCGCGCTGGCCGAGATGCAGACGGGGCTCGCGGCGACCGTCGGCGAGATCGCCGTCAGCGCCGAGGCCATCGCGGCTGCATCCGGCGAGATATCGACCGGCAATCTCGACCTGTCGCGACGCACCGAGCAGCAGGCCGTCGCGCTCGAGCGCACGGCGGCCAGCATGGAGCAGCTCACGTCGACCGTGCGGCAGAACGCCGAGAACGCGCGGCAGGCGAGCACGCTTGCCGCCAATGCGTCGGCCGTTGCGGAAACGGGCGGTGAAGTCGTCGGGCGCGTGGTCGCGACGATGAGCGAGATCGACGACAGCGCGAAGAACATTCGCGAGATCATCGGCACGATCGAAGGGATCGCGTTCCAGACCAACATTCTCGCGTTGAATGCGGCGGTCGAGGCCGCGCGCGCCGGCGAACAGGGGCGCGGCTTCTCGGTGGTCGCGGGCGAGGTGCGCCTGCTCGCGCAGCGCGCGGCGACCGCGGCGAAGGAGATCCGCGCGCTGATCGGCGCATCGGTCGAGCGCGTCGCGAACGGCGCGGCGCTCGCGCACGACGCGGGCCGCACGATGGGTGACGTCGTGCGCGCGGTCAAGCGCGTGACCGACATCATCGGCGAGATTTCGGCGGCATCGGACGAGCAGAGCGCCGGGATCGAAGAGATCGGCCGCGCGGTCACGCAGATGGACGCCGGCACGCAGCAGAATGCGGCGCTCGTCGAACAGGCTGCTGCGGCGGCGAACGCACTCGATGAACAGGCTCAGGCGTTGAAGTCGCTGGTCGGGCGCTTTCGCATCGCGGCCTGAGCGCGCCCGACCGTCCCGTGCTTACGACTTCTTCTGCTTGTCCGGATCGATGATGACCGTGCAGGTCGTGCCTGCCGACAGCACCACGTCGGCCGGCACTTCGTCGATCCGGATGCGCACCGGCACGCGCTGCGCGAGGCGCACCCAGTTGAAGGTCGGGTTCACGTCCGCGACGAGGTCGCGGCTTTGCGGGTTGTCGCGATCGTAGATGCCGCGCGAGATGCTTTCGACGTGGCCCTTCATCACGCCGCCGCTCATCAGCCGCATTTCGGCCGGTGCGCCGATCTTCACGCGCGGCAGCTTGGTTTCCTCAAAATAGCCGTAGACCCAGAACGAGTGGCTGTCGACGATCGCGAGCTTGGCCTGGCCGGCCACCGCGTAGTTGCCCTTGAACGTCTGCAGGTTCGTGATGTAGCCGTCGACCGGCGCGACGACGCGCGTGCGTTCGAGATTGAGCTTCGCGGCGTCGAGCGCGGCGATCGCCTGCTGGTACTGCGCATCGGCGCTCGACGCGCTGTGCGCCGCGTTCTCGCGGTTTTCCTTCGATACGACGAGCGCGTCGAGATCGGCACGACGGGCCGCGTCGTCGCGGCGCATCTGCAGTTCCGCGCGGCGGGCGGCAACGGCCGCCTGCGCCTGCTCGACCGCGATCTGGTAGTGCGACGGGTCGATCTGCATGATCAGGTCGCCCTTTTTCACGAGCTGGTTGTCATGCACGGGCAGCTCGACGATCGCACCCGACACGTCCGGCGCGACGTTGACGATCTCGGCGCGCACGCGCCCGTCGCGCGTCCACGGATCGTCCATGTAGTGCACCCACAGCGAGCGCCCGATCAGGATCGCGACGACAAGGATGACGGCGGTCGCGACGAAGCCGAAGAGTTTTCTGAGAATCATGATGGTTCGGAATCAACGGTAAACGGCAAGACTCAGTCCGCCGCAAATGCAGACGAGAAGGCAGGCCCGGAACAGCGACGGGTGCCAGACGAGACGGTAGAGGCCCGTGTAGGCAAGCAGGCGGTCGACGGCCCAGGTCGCGAGCGCGCCGAGGACGAACATCAGCACCACCGTGGGCATGTAGGCATCGAGAATGGCGATTTCACGCGGCATCATGACGAGGCTCCTGGTTGGGGACGCACGGGGCGGTTGCGGTTGAGCGACTCGAGCGGCGATTCCGGATCGAGCAGCGCGGTGCGCACGAAATGCAGATGGCTCAGGATGCGTTGCAGCCGATGGCGCTCGTCGCGTGTCGGCTCGAACGCGTCGAGCGTTTGCCGGGTCGCGTCGATCGCCGCATTGGTCGCGGCGAGCGTCGCATCGAAGCGCGCGGCGCTCGGCTTCGAGAACAGCGTCGACAGCGAGCCGCGCATCGTCTCGATCGCGCGACGCCACGGCATTGCCGGCGCATAGCGCGGGTCGGACGGCAGCGTCGCCAGCTCGTGGCGCAGGTCGATCGCCGCGTTGCCGGTTTCGAGCACCGCGAACATCCAGCGCAGCGCGTCGCGCTGCACGTCGGGCTGGTCGGCCGACAGCGTGTGCGCCTGGTACATCAGGTCGCGTGCGCCGCTCTCGAAGCGCGTGCGCAAGCCGGCGAGCCGCGCGTGGCAGGCCGCGACGGCCTGGTGGCGCAGGTCGGCGAACAGCCGCTTCTTGAGCCACGGCGCGGTCGGCGGGAACAGCACCGCGAACGCGATCGCCGACGCCAGCATCGACAGCACGAGCGCGAGCGCGTCGTTCATGAAGCTGGTCGGGTCGTAGTGCGTGATGTTGTCCGGGCCGGCGAGGAAGCTGAAGAAGATCAGGTAGCCCATCCCGTAGCCCGCGAGCTTCGGCTTCAGCGTCATGAAGATGCCGATCGCGAGCAGCGGCGCGAGCGCGACGCACAGCAGCGGGAAGCCGTCGATGTGCGGATAGATGCCGAACGTCAGCAGGAAGCCCGTGCAGACGGCGAGTGCCGTGCCCATGCCCATCTGCGCGGACATCGCGGTCGGGCGCGGCGTCGACGACGCGAGCGCGCAGGTGGCCGCCGCCGTCAGCGTGAGCGTCACGCCGCTCGGCCACGCGCTCTCGATCCAGAACCAGCCGAGCACGAGGATCACGGTCGCGGTGCGAATCGCCGCGATCACCATCGCCGTCATGTTGGTGCGCGGTTCGTAGCGTTCGATCCAGCGCTCGCGCTCGTGCGTCGCGGTCGACAGCGACGCGTAGGTCGCCGCGTACTCGTGCAGGTCGGTGATGAAGCGGTACAGCAGTTCGGCGGCCGTATCGAAGTCGAGCAGCGGAAAGTCCGGCTGCGTTTCGAGTGCCGCACGGGTCGCGCGGATGCGGCGCGGCAGCGCGTCGCGCCATGCGAGCAGTTGCTCGGCCGCGTGCCCCGCGTCGGTCGACGTGCGCACGGGTTCGCCCGTGGGCGTCAGCAGCAGCGGTGCGATCTCGCGGAAGTACGGCTCGATCGCGTCGATCGCGGCCTGCGCGCCGGCCGCATGCAGCCGGTTCATCAACTGGTGCAGCGCATGGAAACGGCTCGACGCGCTCATGAACTCGCTGTTCAGCCGCGCGAGGCGGCCGCTGCGCATCCGCGTATCCGGATCCTCGAACACGGCCATGCTGCGCGCCGCCTCGAACCCGACCACGTCGGCGACGAAGCGCGTATGGATGGTTTCGATATGCGCGCGGTCGAGCTTGCCCGACAGCGCCGACGCGACATAGTCGACGAAGCTGCCGAAGCGCTTGCGCACCGTCGTGCGCATCTGCTCGCCCGTGTACTGCGGAAACACGAGCGCGCTGACCACGCCGGCCGACACGATCCCGACCATGATTTCGGCAACGCGCGTCAGCGCGCTCATGAACGCGCCGTCCGGGTGCTGCGACGCGGGCAGCCCGATCAGCGCGGTCGTGTAGCCGGCCAGCAGGAAGCCGTAGCTGCGGAAGTTGCGGTTGCGCGCGGCGCCGGCCGTGCACAGCGCGACCCACAGCGCGACCGCCAGGAGGAACAGTTGCGGCTGCTGCGGGAACAGCCCGACGAACGTGAGCGTCGCGATGAGCCCGAAGATCGTGCCGGCGACGCGGTAGAAGCTCTTCGCGAGCACCGCGCCGCTTTGCGGCTGCATCACGATGAACACCGTCGTCATCGCCGTTTTCGGCGCGGGCAGGTCGAGCCGCATCGACACGCCGGTCGCGATGAACGCGGCGAGCAGTGCCTTGAACAGGTAGAGCCACGCGGCGCCGTCGCTGCGGGCCCAGTCGCCGAACGCGGCGGACCAGGCCGCGAGCGGACCGCCGGCGTGCGTGGAAGCGGGGGAGGAGGCTGACATGGCGGGCGCTCCGCGTTACCGTGCGGCCGACATGCCGGACATGCCGGACATGCCGGACATGCCGGACATGCCGGACATGCCGGACATGCCGGACATGCCGGACGAGCCAGACGAGCCAGACGAGCCAGACGAGCCAGACGAGCCAGACGAGCCAGACGAGCCAGACGAGCCAGACGAGCCAGACGAGCCAGACGAGCCAGCAGCGGCGACCTGCGCGGGGCGGGCAACGGCCGCCACGGGCTTCGCGCCCGACGTGGCGGCGCCGGCGGCGGGCTCGTCGTCCGACGGATGGCCGCCCCGAACGTCCTTGCCCGTCTCGACGCCGCCGCCGAGCGCGGCCATCAGCTGCGCGTGCGCGGCGAGGCGTTCCGCATCGATGCGGGCCGCCGTCTCCTGCGCGCGCAGCAACTGCTGTTGCGCGATCAGCACGTTCACGTAATCGGTCAGCCCGCGGCGGAAGCCCTCGCGCGACAACTGGTAGCTGCGGTCGTTGGCGGCCACCGAGCGCGCGGCGTCCTTCTTCTGCGTATCGAGCGAGCGAATCCGCACGACCTGGTCGGCGATGTCCTTGAGCGCGCCGACGATCGTCTGGTTGTAGCGCTCGACCGCCTGGTCGTAGCCGGCATTCGCCGCGCCGAGCTGCGCGCGCAGCCGGCCGCCTTCGAAGATCGGCAGCGTCAGCGCGGGGCCGGCCGTCCAGCCGCCGTTCATCGCGCGCAGGAAGTCGGTGAACGGCGCGGTCACGCCGAAGCCGCCGACCGTCGCGAGCAGGTCGATGTTCGGGTAGAACGACGCCTTCGCGACATCGATGCCGCGCGCCTGCGCGTCCACCGTCCAGCGCGCCGCGACCACATCGGGGCGGCGGCCGAGCAGGTCGGCCGGCATCGCCGACGGCAGGCCGGCCGGCGTGTCGAGCGAAAGCTGCGGCCGTTTGATCGCGTCGCCGGCGCCCGGGCCCTTGCCGGCCAGTGCGGCGAGCTGGTGGCGCGCGAGCTGGATCGCTTCTTCATAGCTGTCGATCTGGCGCTCGTAGTCGGGCAGCGTCGATTCCGCCTGGCTCACTTCGAGCTGCGTGCCGAGGCCGGCCTGCAGCCGCTTGCGCGCGAGATCGGCGAGCGAGCGCTGGCGTTCGAACGTTTCGTGCGCGAGGTCGAGCAGCGCATAGTTCATCGACATGCCGACGTACGCGCGCACGACGTTGACTTCGAGTTCGAGCTTCGCCGCGCGCGCGTCGGCGGCGGTCGCATGCGCGGTGTCGAGCGCGCGCTCGGTCGCGTTTTTGTCCTTGCCCCACAGGTCGAGGTGGTACGACAGGCCGAGCGTGCCGGTGTTGTTCCAGGTATCGGCGTTCGCGAGCGGGCCCGGGCCGTAGAACACGTTGTCGGGCCAGTGCTCGCGCATCAGCGACAGGTTGCCGTTGATCTGCGGCAGTTCGGCCGAGCGGGCGACGCGCGCCATCGCCTGCGCTTCGCGCACGCGTGCCTCGGCGGCCGCGAGCGTCGGGTTGCCGGCCTGCGCGGCGGCGATCCAGGAATCGAGCTGCGGATCGCGGTAGGCGCGCCACCAGTCGGCCGCGGGCCAGCCCGCGTCGCGGTCGGCGGCGCGGATCGCGGCGCCGGCGTCGAGCGCGTTCGCTTCGATGCGGGCCGACTGCGGCTTGTTGTCGCCCATGCTCGCGCATCCGGCCATTATTAATGAGACTGCAAGAACCGCCAGTGCGAGCGTCCCTTTTGTCGCCGGAGACTGCACGATTTTCTCCCTTTCGGATATAGATGAGTCGGATGCGATTATATTTTTCAGTGATTCCTGAATAAACGGACAACGGTGCAAGTCATTTTTACGAATCCTGAGACAATATTTGTTCGCCCCTGTGCAACAATCCCTCCGGATTCAAATGGGTAAACGGATGGATACGTTACAAAACATGCGGGTATTCGTCCGCGTGGTCGACGCGGGGAGCTTTACCGCGGCCGCCCAGCAGATGAATTCGACCACCGCCTATGCGTCGCGCGCGGTCTCCGATCTCGAGGCGCACCTGCGCACGCGGCTCTTGAACCGCACGACGCGGCGGATCGCGCTGACCGAGGCCGGTGAGCGATACCTGCAGCGCTGCGAGCAGATCCTTGCGTACGTCGACCAGGCCGAAGCCGAGGCCGGCGACGCGCACGCGCGCCCGTCGGGCAAGCTGAAGGTCCATTGCTTCACGAGCCTCGGCCAGCACTACCTGGTGCCGGCCATCGCACGCTATCGCGAGCGCTATCCGGACGTGCATGTCGAACTGACGCTCGCGCAGCGCATGCCCGACCTGCTCGATGAGGGTTACGACGTCGCGATCGTCGTCGGCCGCGACCTGCCCGATTCGGGGCTCGTGTCGCAGCGGCTCGGCGAGAGCTACAGCGTCGTGTGCGCGTCGCCCGGCTACGTCGAGGCGCATGGCGTGCCGCAGCGGCCGGCGGATCTCGCGCAGCACGTGTGCCTCGGGATGGTCGCGCCGGGCTTTCACTACGACGAATGGGCGCTGGCGGGGCCGAACGGCGAAGAGGTCGTTCCGATCACGGCGCCGCCGTTCCGCGTGAACGTCGCCGAGGCGCTCGCGGTGGCCGTGCGGGAGGGGATGGGGATCGGCGGGCTGCCGCTCTATTCGGCGATCGGCTGGCTGCGCAGCGGGCACATCGTGCGCGTGATGCCCGAATACCGGTCGCACGTGATGAACATCTATGCGCTGTATCCGTCGCGTCAGTACCTCGACGCGAAAATCCGTACCTGGGTCGATTTCCTGCGCGACGAGCTGCCGTCCACGCTCGCAGCCGACGAAGCCGCGCTCGAGCTGTACACGCGTGCGACATGACAGCGCGGTTGATCGCAATCTGACGAGATTTGTCCTTCACGCAACATTTTTTTACGAACGCGTGTCGGACAGTTTGATACTGTTAAAGTAATCGACATACGTCACCCCGGAGTAGCAATGGATACGCACCTGATGATCGGCCTTGGAGTCCTGCTTGGCGCGGCCGCTGCCGCCGCGGCGACCCGCGACCTGCTGCGTGCGATGAAGGCGAAGGCACGGTTGAAGCCGGTGCCGGTGCGCGTGCGCGCGGCACAGCACGGATCGCGCCGCAGCGACCGCTGATCGAGCCATATCAGCCCGTACTGCCCGTATCAGCTCCGGTCGGAGAAGGCCGCGCAACGCGGCCGGGCGGGCCGGCGTTCAGCCGAGCTCGACGACCTTGTCCCACGTGAACGCGGTATTTTCCAGTTCGCCGGTGCGCCGGCGGATGTAGCCGCGCGGATTGCACACCACGCGCGTGCCGCCGTCCGCAACATAGTCGAATGACGTATGCGTGTGGCCGTGGATCCACAAATCCACCGGCGGCCGCACGAGTTCCGCCATATCCGTGACGAACCCCGCCGATGCGAGATCTTCCGCGTAGCGTTCCGCCAGCGAGCGCCGGTGCGGCGCATGATGGGTGACGACGATCGTCCGCCCCGCGAACGGCACCGCGAGCTGCGTTTCCAGCCACGCGCGGCCTTGCCGATGCAGCGCGATCGCGTCGGCCGGCGAGAAATCCCGTTCCGCCGCGCCCGGTGCCGCATGCAGCGCCGCGTCGTGCGGCCAGGTCACCTGGATCAATCCCTTGAAATCGAGCATCACACGCAGCGCGGCTTCGATTGAGGTGGCGATGCTGGCTTCGTCGCTGCCGAACAGCGAGAAATCGGCCCACAGCGTCGTGCCGAGCACGCGGAAGCGCTGTTCGGGATCGACGTAGACGCCGTTGTTCAGGTAGTGCACGTTGTCGAGCGCATGCGCCGCGTCGCGCATCGCCGTCTCCAGCGCGCCGAATTCCCCGTCGTAGTACTCGTGGTTGCCCGGCACGTAGACCACCGGCACTGCCGGGTCGAACGTCTCGGCGGCCCAGCGCAGGCCTTCCGCGTGATTGTGGATGTCGCCGGCGAGCACGACGAGATCCGCGTCGGCATGCGCGATCACGTCGGGCTGGTTGCTTTCGAGATGCAGGTCGGACAGTACGCGGATTTTCACGGGCTTCGCTCCTGAGTGGGCGGCTTCAGCGCAGGACCTTGCCGGGATTCATCAGGCCGCGCGGGTCGAGCGCGGTCTTCAGCGTACGCATCAGCGTCGTTTCGACCGGCGACTTGTAGCGCTGCGCATCGTCGATCTTCAACTGGCCGATGCCGTGTTCCGCGCTGATCGTGCCGTGGTGGCGGTGCACGTTGTCGTAGACGATCCGGTTGATCGGCGCCTGGAACGCGGCGAGGAACGCCTTCGGATCGCCGCCTTCGGGCATCTGCACGTTGTAGTGGAGGTTGCCGTCGCCGAGGTGGCCGAACGTGACCATCCGCGCGCCCGGCGCGGCCTGCTGGATCGCCGCGTCGGTTTCGTCGATGAACCGCGCGACCGACGAGATCGGCACCGCGATGTCGTGCTTGATGTTGAGCCCCTCGTCGGCCTGTGCGAGCGGGATGTGCTCGCGCAGGTCCCAGAACGCGCGCGACTGCGCGAGATTCTCCGCGACCACCGCGTCGACCACGAGCCCGGCCTCGAACGCTTCTTCCATCAGTTTCTCGAACAGCGCGCGCGCATGCGCTTCGCTTTCGTTGTCGGACAGTTCGAGCAGCACCGTCTGCGAATGCGTCTGCGCGAACGGGTAGCGCAGTTGCGGGTAGTGCTTGCCGACCAGTTGCATGCAGAAATCCGACATCAACTCGAAGCCGGTCAGCAGCGGCCCGGCCGCGCGCTGCGCGAGCGCGAGGAAATCGAGCGCCGCGTGCGGCGATTCGAGCGCGGCGAGCGCCGTGACTTGCGCGGCCGGCAGCGGATGCAGCTTCATCACGGCAGCGGTAATGATCCCGAGCGTGCCTTCCGCGCCGATGAACAGGTCGCGCAGGTCGTAGCCGGTGTTGTCCTTGCGCAGCCCGCGCAGGCCGTCCCAGATCTCGCCTTGCGGCGTCACGACCTCGAGCCCGAGGCACAGCTCGCGCGCGTTGCCGTAGCGCAGCACCGCGGTGCCGCCCGCATTGGTCGACAGGTTGCCGCCGATCGTGCAGCTGCCTTCCGCCGCGAGGCTCAGTGCGAACAGCCGGCCGCCTTCGCGGGCGCGCGCCTGGATGTCGGCGAGGATTACGCCGGCTTCGACGGTGATCGTGTTGTTGTGCGGATCGAGCGCGCGCACGCGGTTCAGGCGTGCGACGCTCAGGACGGCCTGGCTGCCGCTTGAGTCGGGCGTCGCGCCACCGGCGAGGCCCGTGTTGCCGCCTTGCGGCACGAGCGCGATGCCGTGCGCGTTGGCCAGCTTGACGAGCGCGGCGACTTCGGCAGTGTTCGCGGGTTTCAGCACCGCGCACGCGGCCCCCTTGTAGCGGCGGCGCCAGTCGGTCAGGAACGGTTCGGTATCGTGCGGATCGGTCAGCACGTGGTCGGCGCCGATCGCGTCGCGGCACGCGGAAACGAAAGCTTCGGGAGACATCATCACCTTGTCGCGTAAGGGTCAGGACGCGGCGCGCGATTTTTTCGCCGCGCGCTTGAACGGCGCGACGTACGCCAGCGCCGCCACGAAGAAGCCGACGGCAAGCGCGGTCTCGCACCAGCCGAGCGTCGCGGACAACCCGCGATCGGACATGCCGCGCACGATGCCTTCGGCGAAATAGACGAGAATCAGCATGCTCGCCCACTGCATCGTATAGATGTTACGCCGCCAGACGCCGGGCAGTGCGAGCGCGAGCGGCACGGTCTTCAGCATCAGCGCGGAGCCGCCCGGGCGCAGCGGCGCGAGCCACAGCTCCCACGCGAGCGACAGCGCGATCAGCGCGACGAGGCATGCGACGGCGGTCAGCGCGTAGCGCGGCCGGGCCGCGACGGCGGGGCGGGCGGGCGCGTTCATGCGATTTCGGCGGCCTGGGCGTTGGAGAGGGCGGCCGCCGCGCGTGCGAGCCGCACGCCGAGCGCGGCTGCGAGCGCCTTTTCGTCCGCCGACAGCCCGCCGGGCTCGGCGCGATCGTGCTGCGACACGTGCGACGCGCCGTACGGCGTGCCGCCGGTACGCGTCGTGCTGAGCGCGGATTCGGTGTACGGAATCCCGACGATCATCATCCCGTGATGCAGCAGCGGCAGCATCATCGACAGCAACGTCGATTCCTGGCCGCCGTGCAGGCTGCCCGTCGACGTGAACACGCTCGCCGGTTTGCCGGTCAGCGCGCCCGACAGCCATTGCGGCGTCGTGCCGTCGAGGAAATACTTGAGCGAGGCGGCCATGTTGCCGAAGCGGGTCGGCGAGCCGAGCGCGAGGCCCGCGCATTCCTCGAGGTCGCGCAGTTCCGCATAGGGCGGACCGTCGGCGGGGATGTCGGGGGCGCTGGCTTCGCAGACGGTCGACACGGGCGGCACGGTGCGGATGCGCGCCTGCATGCCCGGCACGCTGTCGATGCCGTTCGCGATCGCGAGCGCAAGATCGCGCGTGGCGCCGTGACGGCTGTAGTAAAGGACGAGAATGTCTTTCATGGGCTACGGAGCCGCGTGCGGCCGCGCGCGTGCCCGGTGCAGTCGGCCCCTGCTGGATCGAGCGGCTATTATAGGGGCTGAAGCCGTCGCGCAGCGCGGCGGCGGCGCGCCGTGACGCGCATCGCATCAAGAAGGAGAAGCCGTTTGCCGAAGTTGAGCGTCGATCTCGACACCATCAAGCGCCTCGCGCAGTTCGCGGCCCGGCGCAGCGCCGAGGATCGCATCCCGCAAGTGGCGGGCAGTCTGACGTTTACGACGATGCTGGCGCTCGTGCCGCTCGTGACGGTCGCGTTCGCGTTGTTTACCGCGTTCCCGATGTTCGCGTCGTTCCAGATCTCGCTGCAGGGGTTCCTCGCGGATCACCTGATGCCCGCGCAGTTCAACGTCCAGATCTTCAAGTACCTGAACCAGTTCGCGTCGAAGGCCAAGGGGCTGACGACGGCCGGCCTGATCGTGCTCGTCGTCACGTCGGTGATGACGATGATGACGATCGAATCGGCCTTCAACCTGATCTGGCGGGTGCGCAAGCCGCGGCCGTTCGCGCAGCGCGTGCTCGCGTACTGGGCGCTGATCACGCTTGGGCCCTTGCTGTTCGGCGTGAGCCTGTCGATCTCGTCGTACCTGTTCACGCAGTCGCTCGCGTTCACCGGTGCGGGTCCGTCCACGTCGATCGTCGAGTGGTTGCTCGCGCTTGCGTCGCTGCCGCTGACGGTGCTCGCGTTCACGCTGCTGTACGTGTACCTGCCGAACTGCACGGTCGCATGGCGCGACGCGGTGATCGGCGGGCTGTTCGCGGCCGTCGCGTTCGAGCTCGCGAAACGCGGCTTCGGCTATTACGTGCGGCGCATTCCGACCTATACGGCCGTGTACGGCGCGTTCGCGGCGCTGCCGGTGTTTCTGCTGTGGGTGTATCTCAGCTGGTTCGTCGCGCTGCTCGGTGCGATGGTGACCTCCGCGCTGCCGGCGATCCGCGTCGGCCAGTTCCATCGCATCCACTATCCGGGCAGCGACCTGCTCGATGCGCTCGAACTGCTCGCGCGGCTTGCCGAGGCACGCGCGGCCGGCAAGCCCGGGTACGCGGCGCTGCGGCTCGCGGCCATGCTGCGCTGCGACATGGAAACCGCGCAACGGCTGCTGACGACCATGGAGGAACGCGAATGGGTCGCGCGACTGGACAGCGGTGACGCCGCGCCGCGCTACGTCCTGCTGGCAAACCCGGAGCAGTTGACCCTGGCGCAACTGTTCGACGTGCTGGTGATCGACCGCACGGAGCTGACCTACCAGTTGCAGCGGCGCCGCAGTCATGTCGAAGGCGCGGCGCTGCTCGCGGTGCTGTCGAGCGACCGGTTCGACGTGTCGCTCGCGTCGCTGATCGCCGCGCATCGGCTCGCGGGCGCGCAGCCGGCGGGCATCTCCGGGCCGACGCCGGACGGCGTGCCCGACCCGCACGCGCGGCCGCCGCGGCCCGCTTGAATGCCGCACCCGGCGGCTACAGCGAAATCTTGCCGATGCAGATGTCCTTGAACATCACCCAGTCGCCCATCAGGCTGTAGATCGGGTGCCGGAACGTGGCCGGGCGGTTCTTCTCGAAGAAGAAGTGTCCGACCCACGCGAACCCGTAGCCGCAGACGACAGCCGCCGGCAGCCACAGCCAGTTGCCTGTCGCGATCGCCATCGCGACGCAGCCGATCACGCCGAGCGAGCCGATGAAGTGCAGCCGCCGCGACGTCAGGTTCCGGTGTTCGTTCAGGTAATACGGGTAGAAATCAGCGAAGCTGGCGAATTGCTCCGAATGCGTATGCGCCATGGCCGTGTCTCCTCGGGCCGCTGTTCATGGGGTCATTGTGCGGCCGGCGGCCGGTGTCCGCAAGCGGCGGGGCGGCCCGCCGCGCCGGCCCGCGCTTTCCTTTTGACAGGCTTTCCGATAGGATCGAAAGAGGATTTGCATTCAAGCATGAGGGGACTACGATGCGCGTCAGCGATATTCTGAAAGTGAAGGGCAACACGCTGTTTACGGTGACGCCCGATAAACCGCTGCGCGAAGCGGTCGATACGATGGCCGAGCACGACATCGGTTCGCTCGTCGTGATGGAGTACGGCGATCTCGTCGGGATGCTGACGTTCCGCGAGATCATCCTGCGCCTGCACGTCAACGGCGGCGCGATCGGCGACGTGCAGGTGCGCAAGGTGATGGACGAGCCGCTCACGTGCACGCCGGAAACGGACGTCAACGAAGTGCGCCGGATGATGCTCGAGCGCCATGCGCGCTACATGCCCGTGCTCGACAAGAAGGTGCTGATGGGCGTCATTTCGTTCTACGACGTCGCGAAGACGGTCGTCGAGGCGCAGAGCTTCGAGAACCGGATGCTGAAGGCATACATCCGCGACTGGCCGGAATCGGAAGCCGAAGCGCACAAGCCGTGAACCGCGCCGCGCCCTGCGCCCTGATGCGCGGGCGTCGCCATCCGGCATGCGGCGGCGCAGGTTTGTCCTGCGCCGCCGTTTTTTCAACGACAACACGACAAGGCCCGCGCAGCTTCGCCAAGACGACGCGCGCGTATTCCGCATGAGCGATCAAACGCAAGCCACTCCGGGGCGGCGCGACGAACGCCGCGCCCACGCATCGCAGTTCGACCTGCTGCGCGAGCGCCGTTTCGCACCGTTCTTCACGACCCAGTTCCTCGGTGCGCTGAACGACAATGTCTTCAAGATCGGCTTCACGTCGCTCGTCACCTATCACACCGCACGGTTCTCCGGCGTCGACGCGAAAACGGCCGCATTCCTGATTTCCGCGATCTTCATCCTGCCGTTCGTGCTGTTCTCGGCGACGTCCGGCCAGATCGCCGACAAGTATGACAAGGCGACCCTCACGCGCTTCGTGAAGACCTTCGAGATCGTGCTGATGCTGGTCGGCGCGGCCGGCTTCGTCATGCACAGCGCGACCCTGCTGTATCTGTGCACGTTCATGATGGGGATGCACTCGACGCTGTTCGGGCCCGTCAAGTATTCGTACCTGCCGCAGCATCTCGGCGAGCACGAACTGGTCGGCGGCAACGGTCTCGTCGAGATGGGAACGTTCATCGCGATCCTGATCGGCACGATCATCGGCGGCGCGGCCGCGGGCATCGAAGGCGGCGGCGAGCGCGTGCTCGCGGTGAGCGTCGTCGTCATCGCGCTCGCGGGGCGGCTCGTCGCGCAGCGCGTGCCGTCCACGCCGGCGCCGCAGCCCGATCTCGCGATCAACTGGAATCCGTTCAGCGAGACCTGGCGCAACCTCGGGCTCGCGCGGCAGAACCGCACCGTGTTCCTGAGCCTGCTCGGCATCTCGTGGCTGTGGTTCGTCGGCGCGACGTTCCTCACGTCGTTCTTCAATTTCGCGAAGGACGTGCTGTCCGCGAGCCCCGACGTCGTCACGATCCTGCTCGCGACGTTCTCGGTCGGCATCGGCCTCGGTTCGCTGCTGTGCGAGCGCCTGTCGCAGCGGCGCGTCGAGATCGGCCTCGTGCCGCTCGGCTCGATCGGCATCAGCGTGTTCGCGATCGAACTGTATTTCGCGAGCCACGCGCTGCCGTCGCCCGGCCACCTGCTGTCGGTCGGCGAATTCCTGGCCGGCGCGCGCCACTGGCGCATCCTCGCCGACCTGTTCCTGCTCGCGATGTTCGGCGGCTTCTACAGCGTGCCGCTGTACGCGCTGATCCAGAGCCGCAGCGCACCGACGCACCGTGCGCGGATCATCGCTGCGAACAACATCCTGAACGCGCTGTTCATGATCCTGTCGGCCGTGATGGCGATGGGGCTGACCAAGGCCGGCGTCGGCATCCCGGGCCTGTTCCTCGTCACCGCGCTGCTGAACGTCATCGTCGCCGCGTATATCTACCTGCTCGTGCCCGAGTTCCTGCTGCGCTTCGTCGCGTGGGTGCTCGTGCACACCTTCTACCGGATTCGCCTCGTGCACGCGGAGCGGATCCCGGCGGAGGGGGCGGCCGTGCTCGTGTGCAACCACGTCAGCTACGTCGATGCGCTCGTGCTGGCCGCCGCGAGCCCGCGCCCGATCCGTTTCGTGATGGATCACCGGATCTTCAAGACGCGCTTCGCGAGCTGGGTGTTCCGGCATGCGAAGGCGATCCCGATCGCGCCGCGCCACGAGGATCCCGGGATGCTCGCGCGCGCGTACGACGCGTGCGAGGCCGCGCTGAAGGACGGCGAACTCGTGTGTATCTTCCCCGAGGGCAAGCTGACGAAAACGGGCGACATCAATACGTTCCACCACGGCATCACCGAAATCCTGAGCCGCACGCCGGCGCCGGTGATTCCGATGGCGCTGCGCGGGCTTTGGGGCAGCTATTTCTCACGGCATTCCGATGCGCGGATGCCGCGGCCCATCAAGCGCGGCGTGATGAGCCGGCTGACGCTGGCGGTCGGCGAGCCGATTCCGGCGTCGGTCGCGACGCCCGAGTCGCTGCAGGCCGCGGTGACCGAGCTGCGCGGCGCGCGGAAGTAGGCGGCGCGCGCCGGCATCGCGCGGGCAGGTATTCGGCTGCAAGTCGGCCGGAGCGGGCTTCCGGCCGCACCGGCCGGGCCGTGCATGCCCGTACCGTGCGCCCGGCCGGCGTTTCATGCGGCCCGCGGGCCCGGGACGGCTGGCATAATAGCGGTTTACCTCTTTTTCTCGACCGGCAAACGATCGACCTGCCTGCGGCTTGGGCAGCGCATCGGTTTGCCCATTTCTCATTGGGCGGTTCCATCATGTCCGGCAATACCCTCGGCACGCTTTTCACTGTCACGACCTTCGGCGAATCGCACGGTCCCGCGATCGGCTGCGTGATCGACGGCTGCCCGCCGGGGATGGGGCTGACCGAAGCCGACATCCAGGTCGAGCTCGATCGCCGCAAGCCCGGCACGTCGCGGCACGTGACGCAACGGCAGGAAGCCGACGAGGTCGAGATCCTGTCGGGCGTGTTCGAAGGCGTGACGACCGGCACGCCGATCGCGCTGCTGATCCGCAACACCGACCAGCGCAGCAAGGACTACGGCAACATCGTCGAGACGTTCCGTCCCGGCCATGCCGATTACACGTACTGGCAGAAGTACGGCATCCGCGACTATCGCGGCGGCGGCCGTTCGTCCGCTCGCCTGACCGCGCCGATCGTCGGCGCGGGTGCGGTCGCGAAGAAGTGGCTGCGCGAGCGCTTCGGCGTCGAGGTGCGCGGCTACATGAGCGGCCTCGGCGAGATCGACGTGCCGTTCGTCGACTGGTCGTACGTGCACGAGAATCCGTTCTTCTCGCCGAACGCGGCGGTCGTTCCGGAACTTGAGGCCTACATGGATGCGCTGCGCAAGGATGGCGACTCGATTGGCGCGCGCATCGACGTCGTCGCGTCGGGCGTGCCGGTCGGCTGGGGCGAGCCCGTGTTCGACCGTCTCGATGCGGACATCGCGAAGGCGATGATGAGCATCAACGCGGTGAAGGGCGTCGAGATCGGTGCGGGCTTCGACAGCGTCGCGCAACGCGGCTCCGTGCACGGCGACGAACTGACGCCGGGCGGCTTCGTCGGCAACCATGCGGGCGGCGTGCTCGGCGGGATCTCGACGGGACAGGACATCACCGTGTCGATCGCGATCAAGCCGACGTCGAGCATCCGCACGCCGCGCCGTTCGATCACGAAGGCCGGCGAGGAGGCCACGGTGGAGACCTTCGGCCGCCACGATCCGTGCGTCGGCATCCGCGCGACGCCGATCGCCGAGTCGATGCTCGCACTGGTCCTGATCGACCATGCATTGCGTCATCGCGCGCAGTGCGGCGACGTCGAGACGACGACGCCGAAGATCGCGGGCAGCGCGACCTGACGCAAGCGGGCGGGGCGCGGTGCGCCTCGTCTCGACCGTCGAGCGACGAATGCAAACGGGGCGCTGCGTGATGCAGCGCCCCGTTTCGTTTGCAGCAGTCTGCCGTGGCCCATAAAACGCGCCGCTCATGGCGGCGCGTTCTGGCAGCTTACATGTTCGGGTAATTCGGCCCGCCGCCGCCTTCGGGCGTAACCCACACGATGTTCTGCGTCGGGTCCTTGATGTCGCAGGTCTTGCAGTGCACGCAGTTCTGCGCGTTGATCACGAGGCGATCGCTGCCGTCGTCGTTCTTCACGAACTCGTACACGGCCGCCGGGC
>NZ_WHNU01000066.1:0-33313 GCF_009362305.1 Burkholderia sp. BE17 | reverse complement strand
GACGTACTGCGTGGGGGCGGTCGCGGGCCGGGTGCCCGTTCGGTGAGAACGTGAGGGAATGTGTCTTTCGGGGTGAATCGGCTCGTTTTCCGCGACGTCATGGCGATCCGGCCGCGCTTCACAGCTAGCGCAAGGGCGCGGCAAGTCCGATACGAGTGTCGCGTTCCGGATCAGTCGACCGACGGCGCAGTGACGGCCTGCCCCGCTCAAATCCCCGCCATCCTCCTCAACCACGCCGCCAGCCGCCGTGCCCCGTCCGGCATGTCCGCATCCTCGCGTGTGCACAGGTAATAATCGCGCCCGTCGTCGAGCGCGTGATCGAACAGCTTCACGAGTTCCCCGTTCGCCAGTTCGCGCTCGACCAGCGGCGCGCGCAGCAGCGCGGCGCCGAGATCCGCGCGCGCCGCGCTCAACGTGAGCTGGCCATCTTCGAACATCGGCCCGACCGCGTGCGACACATGCCGCACGCCGGCGCCCTGCAGCCAGTTGACCCACGTGCTGCGATCCTCGTCATGCACGAGCGGCGCGCGCGCGAGATCGGCCGGCGTGCGGAACGGCCCGTGGCGCTTCAGGAACGACGGGCTGCACATCGGCACCATCGCGCCCGGCAGCAGCCGCTCGCAGCGGTAGCCGGGCCAGTCGCCGGTGCCGAAGCGGATCGACAGGTCCGACGCATCGCTTCGGTAATTACGGTGATGCGCGTACAGCACGGTCACGTCGACATCCGTGTTGTCGGCCAGGAACGAATGCAACCGCGGAATGAACCAGCCGATGCCGAGCAGCGGAATCAGGCTGACGGTGATCTGCCGCAGCGACGACCGGTCGCGCACGAAGCGCGTCGCGCTGCGCAGCACCGAGAACGCGGCGCTGATCGAGCGGTAGTAGTCGCGCCCTTCGTCGGTGAGCGCGAGCAGCCGGCCCTCGCGCACCGTCAGCGGCGTCTGGATGAACGCTTCGAGCAGTTGCAGTTGATGGCTGACCGCCGACGGCGTGATGTCGAGTTCGCCCGCCGCCGCGGTGACCGACCCGAGGCGCGCAAACGCTTCGAACGCACGCACCGCGCGCAACGGCGGATCGTGCGGCAATTGTTCGATATTTTTCATGTATCGAATTTTATCGAAAAGTCAGCGTAAGCGACAACAAGAAAATATCTATTATTTACAAGGTTTTGAGTTAATGTATTGAGAACGGCATAAGCATCCAACAATTGAGTATTTGGGGTGTGAGTGATGAATATTTAATATTTTTCATGTTTTGATTCGATTCCCCGATCCCCGCACATGAAAATCGCCTTCCTTCACGCCAGCCTCGTTTTCTCGGCGGCCGCCCTGGTCGCCTCCGTTCCCGCGTTCGCGCAGTCCGCGCCGCAGACGATCCTGATCGGTCTCGCCGCACCGCTCACCGGCCCGTCCGCACGTATCGGCAAGGACTTGCAGAACGGCGCGCAACTCGCGATCGACGACGCGAACGCGAAGCATCCGACCATCGGCGGCAAGCCGGTGGTCTACAAGCTCGTCGCGGCCGACGACCAGTCCGATCCGCGCACGGCCGTCGCGGTCGCGCAGCAACTGGTCGACCAGCACGTGATCGGCGTCGTCGGTCACTGGAACACCGGCTGCAGCGTGCCGGCGTCGCGCGTGTACCGCGACGCGGGCATTCCGCAGATCGCGCCGGCTTCCACCGGCCATCAATACACGCAGCGGGGCTACGCAACGGCGTTCCGCATCATGGGTCACGACGATGCGGGCGGCAACTTCACCGGCGCGTACGCGGTGAAGACGCTGAAGGCGAAGCGCATTGCGGTGATCGACGATCGCACGTCGTTCGGCGCGGGGCTGGCCGACCAGTTCATCAAGGGCGTGCAGGCGAACGGCGGCGCGATCGTCGATCGCCAGTACGTGAACGACAAGACGACCGACTTCAGCGGCGTGCTGACCGCGATCAAGGGCAAGCGCGCGGATCTCGTGTTCTTCGGCGGCCTCGATGCGCAGGCCGCGCCGATCGCGCGCCGGATGCGCCAGCTCGGCGTGAACGCGCCGCTGCTCGGCGCGGGCGGCTTCGTGAGCCAGACCTTCCTGTCGCTCGCGGGCAAGGACGGCGACGGCGTGACGGCGCTCGAACCGGGCCTGCCGCTCGACCGGATGCCGGGCGGCAACGCGTTCGACGCGCAGTACCAGGCGCGTTTTCGCGCACCGATCGAACTGCACGCGCCGTTTGCGTACGACGCGGCGGCCACGCTGATCGCGGCCGCGCAGAAGGCCGGCGCGACGCAGCCGGCGAAGCTGGTCGCGGCGGTCCGCGCGATCGACCGGCCCGGTGTGACGGGGCGGATCGCGTTCGACGGCGAAGGCAACCTGAAGGACCCGGCCTTCACGATCTACCAGGTGCGCGGCGGCAAGTGGAGCGTCGTCGACGTGCTCGGCGGCACGCGCACCACGACCAAATAAACGACACGGACGATCCCCATGACCGAACCGACCCAGACATCCGCCGCGGCACCCGAGGACACGCGCCTCGGGATCCTCGCGCGGCGCCGCATCGAAGCGGAAATCATCAAGCCGATCTACGAGATCATGAAGCGCGAGTTCGGCACCGAGCGCGCGCAGGCCGTGATCGCGGAAGCCGTGCGCGGTGCGGCTGTCGACGCGGGCCGCACGTTCGCCGCGCAGGAGCCTGGCGGTACGAGCGTGAAGTCGTTCATCGCGCTGCAGGTGCTGTGGGAGAAGGACGATGCGCTCGACGTCGAGGTGCGGCGCGCGGACGACGCGCACTACGACTACGACGTGCATCGCTGCAGCTATGCGGAGATGTATCACGCGATGGGGCTCGGCGAAATCGGCCACCTGCTGAGCTGCGCGCGCGACAGTTATTTCATCCAGGGTTATGCGCCGAACATCGCGCTGACGCGCACGAGCACGATCATGCAGGGCGGCAAGCGCTGCGATTTCCGCTATGCGCTGCAGAGCGCGCCGGAGAACGGCGATGTGTGACGACAACGTGAGTGCGCCGCGCGTCGACGGCGACCGTCTGTGGGCGTCGCTCGAGCGGATGGCGCAGATCGGCGCGACGCCGAAGGGCGGCGTCTGCCGTCTCGCGCTGACCGATCTCGATCGCGAGTCGCGCGACCTGTTCGTGCAGTGGGCGCGCGACGCCGGCTGCACGGTGCGGGTGGACCGGATGGGCAACGTGTTCGCGCGCCGCGCGGGCCGCAATCCCGATGCCGCGCCGGTGATGACGGGCTCGCACGCCGATTCGCAGCCGACGGGCGGCCGCTACGACGGCATCTACGGCGTGCTCGGCGGGCTCGAGGTCGTGCGTGCGCTGAACGACGCGGGCATCGAGACCGAACGCCCGATCGACGTCGTGATCTGGACCAACGAGGAAGGTTCGCGCTTCGCGCCGGCAATGGTCTCGGCCGGTGTGTTCTCAGGCGTCTATACGCTCGAATACGGGCTGTCGCGCACCGATAGCGCGGGCAGGACGATCGGCGAGGAACTGGAGCGGATCGGCTACGCGGGCGCCGAGCCCGTCGGCGGTTATCCGGTGCACGCGGCGTACGAACTGCATATCGAACAGGGCGCGATTCTCGAACGGGCCGGCAAGACGATCGGCGTCGTGACGGCCGGGCAGGGGCAGCGCTGGTACGAGGTGACGCTCATCGGTGTCGATGCGCACGCGGGCACGACGCCGATGGAATTCCGTCGCGATGCGCTGGTCGGCGCCGCGCGGATGATCTCGTTCGTCGACGCGCTCGGCCGCCGTTACGCGCCGCACGCGCGCGCGACGGTCGGGATGATCGAAGCGCGGCCGAATTCGCGCAACACGGTGCCGGGCGGTTGTTTCTTCACGGTCGAGTTTCGTCACCCGGACGATGCGGTGCTCGATGAGCTGGACGCGGCACTGCGGGCGGAACTTGCCCGCGTGGCGGACGAGACCGGCCTCGGCGCGCGGATCGAACAGATCTTCACATATCCGCCGATACCGTTCGCGCCGCGCTGCATCGACGCGGTGCGTGACGCAGCGCAGGCGCTCGGGCTGTCGCACATGGACATCGTGTCCGGTGCGGGCCATGACGCGTGTTATGTCGCGCGCGTCGCGCCGACTGGAATGATCTTCGTGCCGTGCGTCGACGGGCTGAGCCACAACGAAGCCGAAGCGATTACGCCCGAATGGGCGGCGGCGGGCGCCGACGTGTTGTTGCGCGCGGCGCTGCTGAGCGCGCAGGAAGCCTGAGCTCGACGAAGGCGGCCCGGCGGGCGGGTGTTCGCCGGCAGTTCGCACGCGTTCGGATCGCCGTTCAGCAGGACCATCGCCCTGAGCGGATGCGTCTGCGCGGCCTCGATCGAGGCGATGGTGAACGGCGTGTCGCCTGACGTCATCAACTCCTTTTATTGTCCGGCCGCGCGTTACTTGCCCGCCTTGCGCCGCGCCATGTACGCGAGATACGCGACGATCTGCTCGAGCTCCCGGTCGCTCAGCTGATCCGGCGGAAACGCCGGCATGCTCCGGCCCGGCCAGTCGCGCACCGACGCCGGGTTGCGGATGTAGCGGCGCAGCGCGGCGGGCTGGAAGTAGTCGACCGGATTCATCGGTGTGTTCAGGTCGGGGCCGGCATGGCTGCTGCCCGCGCCGTCGACGCGGTGGCACGCGAGGCATTGCGTGATGAACAGGCGCTGGCCCGCGCGGGCCGGATCGCTTTCGGGCAGCGCAGGATCGACGGCGAGCGACGGCCAGCGCGCGACGGGCGACGATTCGATCGTGACGCGCACGATCTGGTACGGCCACTGCTCGCCGCGCACCGACGACGCGTCCGGCCCGAGCCACACGAGATAGAACGGCCCCGCGCTGACCTGCTTGCCGGGCAGCTTCGGCCACGGATGGGCCGAATCCTCGATCGCGAGCCATGCGACGGCGCCGGCCGGCGCGCGGCGACGCACGAGATCGAGTGGCAGTTGCGCGGCGAAGCCGTCGGCCGCGCGCGTTTCGAGCACGCCGTCGGCCGGCAGCGGCGTGTCGCCGAGCAGCGCGGCGAACGGCACGGCGCGGAACGTCATCGGCCGGCCGTACGCGATGTCGCGCGGCACGTGGATCTCCGTCGCATCGGGGCGCGCGAGCAGCGTCTGCCGCGTGAGGGCGCGGGCCGTGCCGTCGGTCTCGAGTTCGAGCGCGGACTGGGCCGACGCGCGTTGTCCGATCAGGCAAATCGTCAGCAGCACGAGCGAAAACCACTGGCGCTTCAGCATTCGTTCTCCGGGAAGGGGCGTTGCGGCGGCGGCAGGACGCGCAAGCCGCGGCCGATGGAAGGAATCGGGCGACAGTCTATCCGGTACGCGCGGCGCTGGCGACTCCGGTGCGGGAAAGGTTGGGCGGCTACGATCGGGCAGGCCCGCGACAGCGTGTCCGGCTACCGAACCGCCAAATTGGTGTGGCGTTGTCGTAGCGCGGCTCGGGCAGGGAGAAAACGAAGGGCGGCGGACTGCCCGCGTTCACGACATTGCCGTTACCGGACCGCCGTCAGTGATTTGCACACGGCACTTCGTTCTTCGACAACGGTATGTCCCGCTGCGGCTCGAAATCGGCTTCGCGCGCGCCCGACGGCGTCAGCGATACGAAATGCATCGCCGCGCCTTGCGCCGGAAAACCGGCGATGCCCGTCGTGCCCCATGGAATCGGCGAGCGCTGCGCGCCGCTCACCGAAATCTCCGCCGGCGCAAGCGCCAGCGTCAGCAGCCTTCCGTCGCTAGTCGGCACATACGCATGCGTGCCGGAGACACCGATGGCGGATTCGCGCACCGACGCAGGCAGGCAGTCGAGCGTCGCCGTACGGTGGCCGTCCGGGGCGATCAGCATCGCGACGCCGCGATCGTCCGCGGTCGTCGCGACGACGATGAAGCGGTCGATCGCCGGCACGTAGGCCGACGAGTACACGTAGTACCGGATCGCACCGTTCAGCGCCCCGAGTTTTTCGAGCTTCGCCGTGACCGGATCGAACATCGCGTATTCGAGCGTCGCGTCCGTGCTGCCTTCGATGAATTTCTGCCAGACGAGCAGCGCGTTGCGCGGCGAACCGGCGATCACGGGCCACCACTCGCGGCGGTGCGGCGCGACCGCGACATGGTTCAGCTCGCGCCCGGCCGCATCGTAGGTTTTCAGATAGACGCCGTTGCCGGTGCCGAGGTTGTCGACGCCGCCGCCGTCGACCCAGTCGGCGGAATAGAACACGACGAAGCGTTCGCCCACCGTCGCGACATGCCCCGAGTGGCCGCCCGGCTCGACGTCGTTCGGGTAGGGCTTGACCGGCTTCAGGTCGCGGCGGTAGACGCCGTAGCGCTGGCTGACTTCCTGCGGCGCGTTCCAGCCGTCCTCGAACGTGATGAAGATGTCGCCGCGCGCGTTCTGCGCGATCGATACGGGTTCCTGCGCCTCGGGGCGGCTGATGAACGGTCTGATGTGCAGCAGGTGCGGCTTGCCGGGCAGCCATTCGCCGACGTACACGTCGTGCGGCCAGTTGCCGTTGCGCATCGCGCCGCGCGGCACGATGCCCGAGCTGCTGAAGAATACCCAGCGTTTGCCGTTGCCCGCGTCGGCCGTGCCGATGCCGTGCATGAAGCGCCGCGGGTCGTCGGTGTCCTTCGACGCTGCCGGGCCCTGAACGGTGACCGTATGCACGGCCGGCGTGACGGCGCGGGCCGACGGCGGCGCCGCGACGATGCAGCACGCGCCGCAGAGCGCGGCCGCGACGCGCCGAGCCGCGTTCGGCCGCGCGCCCGCCTGCGCCGCGCGCGTTCGCTCCGTCATTCGACGGTCACCGATTTCGCGAGGTTGCGCGGCTTGTCGACGTCGGCGCCGCGCGCGCAGCCGACGTGATACGCGAGCAGTTGCAGCGGGATCACGTTGACGATCGGCGACAACAGGTCGCCCGATTCGCGCACGCGGATCAGGTGCGTATCGCGATCGGCGTCGATCGCGAGCTGATTGCCGGCGAGCACGTAGAGCCGCCCGCCGCGCGCGCGCACCTCGGCCATGTTGGACTTCAGCTTCTGGAACAGGCGGTCGTCCGGCGCGATCGTGACGACCGGCATCGCGCTCGTGACGAGCGCGAGCGGCCCGTGCTTCAGCTCGCCGGCCGGATAGCCTTCCGCATGGATGTACGACACTTCCTTGAGCTTCAGCGCGCCTTCCATCGCGATCGGGAAGTGAATGCCGCGCCCGAGGAACAGCGCGTTCTCGGTGCGCGCGAACTTCGCGGCCCAACCCATGATCTGCGTTTCCAGCGCGAGCGCGTGGCCGATGCGCTCGGGCAGCGCGTGCAACTGCTTCAGGTGCATCGCAACCTGTGCGGCGTCGAGCCGGCCGCGCAACTGCGCGAGCGTCAGCGTCAGCACGAACAGCGCGACGAGCTGCGTCGTGAACGCCTTGGTCGACGCGACGCCGAGCTCGATGCCGGCCCGCGTCAGGAAGCGCAGCGGCGCGTTGCGCGCGATCGTGCTGGTTGCCACGTTGCAGATCGCCATCGACAGTTCCTGGCCCATTTCGCGCGCACGCTCGATCGCGCCGATCGTATCGGCCGTCTCGCCCGACTGCGAGATGCCGACCACGAGCGTGCGCGGATCGGCCACGGTGTCGCGGTAGCGGAATTCGCTGGCGATCTCGACCTGCGCGGGCACGCCCGCGATGCTTTCGAGCCAGTACTTCGCGGTCAGGCCCGCGTAGTAGCTGGTGCCGCAGCCGAGCAGCAGCACGCTCCGAACGTTCGACAGCTGCGCGCGCGTGTTTTCGCTCGCGTCGAACAGCGCCGGCGAGATCGTGTCGATGCCGTCGAGCGTGCTGGCGATCGCCTTCGGCTGCTCGAAGATCTCCTTTTGCATGAAGTGCTGGTACGGGCCGAGCGCGGCGTCGCCGTCGCGCGCCCTCACGTGGCACAGCGGGCGCTGCGCTTCGTTCCCGCCCGAGTCGACCACGGCGATGCGCTCCGGCGTGATCAGCGCGACGTCGCCGTCTTCCAGATAGACGAAACGATCGGTCAGGTCGCCGAGCGCCGCGCAGTCCGACGCGAGGTAGTTCTGTTCGGCGCCGATGCCGATCACGAGCGGCGAGCCGGCGCGCGCGGCGACGAGGCGCTGCGGCTCGCGCGCGCTCAGCACCGCGATCGCGTATGCGCCGTGCAGCCGCTTGACGGCGCGCGTGACGGCGTCGAACAGGTCGTCGCGATAGACGCTGTGGATCAGGTGCGCGATCACCTCGGTGTCGGTTTCGCCGCGAAACGTGTAGCCGCGCTGCCGCAATTCGGCGCGCAGCGCGTCGTGGTTCTCGATGATGCCGTTGTGCACGACCGCGATCGTGTCGCCCGACATGATCGGGTGCGCGTTCATTTCCGACGGCGCGCCGTGCGTCGCCCAGCGCGTATGCGCGATACAGGTCTGCGCTTCGAGACCGAGCGTCATCACGCGATCCTGCAGGTCCGTCACGCGCCGCAGCGTGCGCTCGCTGCGCAGGCGGCCGTTGCCCTGCACGGCGATGCCGCACGAATCGTAGCCGCGATACTCGAGCCGGCTCAGTGCATTGACCAGTTGCGGCACCTGATTGCCGATGCCGCTTGCTCCGACGATTCCGCACATGATTCACCTCGTCCACAAGAAGTTGCCGGCCTGCCGGCGATGCGCGGCGGCGCGTCTCCGCTGATCTACTCGCGGGGCGGCGGTCCCGCGTGGGCTACCCATTCGATGCCGGAAATCGACCCGTTCGCGTCGTGCGACGCGACGAGAATGCGCGTCATGCGCCGCGCGCCGCGCCGGCGTGCGCCGGCCAGCGCGGTCGGCGGCACCGAGCGCACCTTCACGCTGGCCGAGCGCCGCAGCATCTTCGACACGCGCAGCCGGTATGCGAGCGGATGCACGACGCGCCCCGCGATCAGCCATGTGACGGTCGTGCCGCCGATGGTCGCGATGCACGTCGCGTAGAACACCATCTGCTCGATCGGCATCTCGGCCTGGTTGAACGGCAGCAGGTAGCGGTACGTGTAGATGCAGATCGATGCCCACACGGCTCCCACCAGCGCGGGTCGCACGAGGCGAAACCAGACGACCAGCACGAGCCCGACGACGCGGCCGCGCTCGGCGATCATTTCGCGCGGCGTGCGCAGGGAAAGGTCAATAATCGGTGCGTTCTTCATGTTGAATGCCTCGGTCGGGGCTGACCCACACGGCCCGCTTGCCGCGGCCCCGCAATACGACGGCGGGCAGGGCGACGACGGTGGTGATCATGCTGATCAGCCAGAAGGCCACGGGATACCAGACGGTGTCCAGGAAATACATCAGGAGTTTTTCGTCGTAACGACGATCGATCATGCTGCCGATGATCAGCTGCAGGATGCAGGTGGCGACCAGCAGCATCCCGTGCCAGTGCGGCACGACCGATACGTGCCAGTCCAGCGGCAGCGGATGCACGACGTCGACGAGCGCGAGCAGCAGGATGAACGACATCGAATAGGCCCACGCGATGCCGATCAGGTATTCGACGAACAGCGGCCACATCATCATCTGCGTCGGCCGTGCGAGCGTGCCCGCATACTTCATCAGCACCTGGATGCCGCCTTTCGCCCAGCGCAGCCGCTGCCGGTACAGTCCCTTCACCGTTTCGGGCATCAGGATCCAGCTCAGCGCGTGCGGCTCGTACACGACGCGCCAGTCGCGGCACTGCAGCTTCCAGCTGATGTCGATGTCCTCGGTCAGCATGTCCGAGCTCCAGTAGCCGACGTCGGCGAGCGCGGTCTTGCGGAACATCGTGATGACGCCCGACACCGTGAAGATGCGGCCGTACACCTGCTGCGTGCGCTTGATCAGCCCGACGATCGACGAGAACTCGCCGACCTGCATGCGGCCGAGCAGCGACGTGCGCGTGCGGATGCGCGGGTTGCCGGTCACGGCGCCCACGCCCGGGTCGGTCAGGAAATGCTCGAGCATCCAGCCGATCGCGTCGTGCGCGAGCAGCGAATCGCCGTCGATGCACAGCAGGTATTCCGCGTTCGATACGGCTGCCGCGGTCGTGAGCCCGACCGCCTTGCCTTCGTTGCGCGCGTGATGGATCACGAGCAGCCGCGGGATCTCCACGGCCAGCTCGTTGAGGATCTCGCCGGTGCGATCCTTGCTGCCGTCGTTGATCGCGATGATGTCGTAGTTCGGGTACTGCATCGCGTTCAGGTGGCCGATCACGGCGCGCGCGTTCGCGGCTTCGTTGAAGCAGGGCACGACGATCGAGATCTTCGGGATGCCGCTCGACGCGATCGTCCGGGTCGACAGCACGCGGCCCTCCTCGAGCAGGAAGTAGTGCACGACGCCGCCGATCATCCACAGATACGACATGAAGAACGGGTAGTAGAAGACGAAATCCTGCAGGCGCTGGATGATGCCGTGGGTCGTCATGGTGTCTTCGTCCCCTGCGGATGCTGCCCGTGCATCAGCGCGTTGATCGACGTCGGATCGAGACGCGACTTCAGCGACATCACGTCGCGCATCGTGTCGAGATCCGGCTGGTTGTTCAGGAAGTTGTCCGGGTAATAGCCGAAGTTCACCGCGCCGTTGCTGCGCAGCCGCCGCATCTGCGCGAGCAGCGCGTTGCCGGTAATGTCCTTGCGCGCGCGCCAGTCGTACGACTGCAGCTCGAACACGGTGCGCGCGAGGCCGCGCTGTTTCGCGCGCACGGCGTCGACGAGCCGGTCCATCCAGCGCTGCGGGTCCGGCGCCTGTTCCATGTACGGCATCGCCATCAGCGCGACGAAGTCGTAGGCGGCGAGGAAATCGTCGTAGTTCTGCGCGTACCACGATTCGGACTCGGGCTTCAGCACCGGCAGCGCGAAGATGTTGCGCGCGGTCAGCACGTCGCCCGCATTCTGGTTCGCGAGCACGATCTGTTCGAGCTGGCGCGTCAGGTCGATCAGGTAGCGGGACTTCTGCCGCGTCCAGCGGCTCATCAGCTCCGGCGTCGCGCGGATCTTGCCGATGTCGGCCGGCAGCCCCCACTGCGAATACGTGCTCAATGCATGCCGGCCCGCATCCTCGTAATCGTCGAGCACGGCGTCGTCGCTGAACAGGATGCCGCTGAACGACGCGTACTTGCCGAGATCCTCGTAGATCTGCTCGATCATCAGCCGCGCCTGCGGGTCGAACGGGCTCAGCCGGTACACGCGCGAGCCGTTTTCGCGCGCGGGCGCGCCGCCGTATGCGCTGACGGCCTCGAGCCCGCGATGCTTGTCGGCCGGCGGACGGAACGCGAGTACCGGCATCCACGCGTACACCTGCACGTTCGAGCGCGTGTTGAGCTGCCATGCGGCGCGCGAGAACAGGTCGGCGCGCATCGGCAGGTGCCGGTTCGGGAAGTACAGCGATTCCGCGACGCCGGTGCCCTTCGGATCGGCGAACGCCTGCAGGTACACCGATTTCGGCTGCATCCGGTAGATGCGCTCGACGAGCTTGCCGAGATTCGTTTCCTGCCGCGCCGGATCGGGATCGTAGACCTGGTCGAGATCGACCTGCACGACGCGCTCGGGGATATCGACGTCGCCGCGGTTGGTCGCCGGCTCGCGCATCGATCGCTCGAACCCGCCGATGTCGACGTCGTACATCATCAGGATCCGCCGCAGCCGGTCGAGCGGCACGTCCGGCGTATTCGGGCCGGCGTCGAGGCTGAACTGGATGTCCATGCCGAGCGACGTCGAGATCTTGCGCACGGGCTGGTTTTCCGCGCCGTATGGCCAGACCATCGAGCGTGCGACGATGCCGGTGCGTTCGCGAATCTGCCGCACGCAAGTCTGCAGGTCGTCGTGCACGCGGGCTTCGAACTCCGCGTCGGTTTCATAGCGCTTCTCGTTTTCGAGGTACAGGTGCGAGGTGGTGGCCGGCAACTCGTTGCCCTGCGGATTCGCGACCGCGCCGTGATGGAGGTTGTGCGTGTGGCAGGCGAGCTCGACCAGATTCGACCGGCCGACCTTCTGCACCTCGTCCCACGACATGAAGTAGTCGCGCGGCATCTGGATCCTGTCGCTGATCCTGATCGGCGCATCGGGCGGCGCGTCGATCCACGCGGTGACGATGCCC
Organism: Burkholderia sp. BE17; assembly: GCF_009362305.1. Taxonomy (NCBI): domain Bacteria; kingdom Pseudomonadati; phylum Pseudomonadota; class Betaproteobacteria; order Burkholderiales; family Burkholderiaceae; genus Burkholderia; species Burkholderia sp. BE17. The sequence continues at coordinate 21,221 of NZ_WHNU01000066.1, read as the reverse complement.
ATCACGGCCGGATACTTGAAGCGTTCGAGCAGCGGCAGGACTTTCGTGTAGTGGCTTCGGTAGCCGTCGTCGAACGTGAGCAGCACCGCGCGCGGCGGCAGCGGCTTGCCGCCGTGCCGCGACGCCTCGATCTGCTTGACCGTGATGGTGTGATAGTTGTTGGTCTGCAGCCACGAGAAGATGGCGGTCAGCGTGCCGGTATCGACCGCGTACGGATCGACCATCGTCGACGTGGCGAACGTCGACAGCAGGTTGTCGCGCACGTCGTGCAGGCAGATCACGCGGAACGTCTTGCCGTCGGCAGGATCGGACGGCGGCAGCAGGTCGATCATCCGCGCGTTCGTCACGCCAGGGAACAACGAACAGGCCGCAAACGTGCCGAGGCATCCGCACATGAAGATCCGTCTGGATTGCATTGTTCGAGCTCCTTGCTAAAACGGCAGGTTGAGCGACAGGAAGCCGGTTTCGGAACGCTCGCGCTGGCCGTCGTACGCATGGCTGCTGACCTCGACACCGTAGGTCAGCGTGATGTCGTGCTTGAACGTCCAGGCGTGCTCGAGGCGGGCGCTCCACAGCGGGCTGGTGCCGAAGCCGCGCTCGTTGTACACGCCGCCGGACGCCGACAGGCGCTGCTGCAACGACATGTCGCCCTTCTTCCACAGCGTCAACTGATGCATGACGGTCGCCGCGGCCGCATAGTCGCGGCGCGGGCTGAAGTAGGGCGCGTCCTGCCGCGTGTTGCTGTCGGTGCCGAGATTCAGCGACACGTTGACGAGCTGGTTCGCGGACGTGTACACGCGCTGCGTGCCGGTCGCGGAAATTTCCTGGTGCAGGTTCGAATCGCTGTAGCGGCTTACGCCGTAGCTCAGCTTGACTTCGCGGCGGTCGTTCTGGCGATACACCACCTCGACGTTCGCGGAGCGGCCCCAGATGTGCGCGACATACGCCTTCCACGGCAACGTGTTGTCGTTGGAGTCGAGCGCGCCGCTGACCGTCCAGTAATCGTTGAGGTTGTACGTGATGGAGCCGCGGCCGCCGGTTCGACCGTCGCTGCCGAGCGAGCGCGTGACTTCGCCCAGGATCGTCAGCGGCCCGTGCCGGTAGTCGCCGCCGACACCCGTGCGCGTGCGGCTGATGCTGCCGGCGTCGGTTTGCGCATGGCCGAAGAACGTGTGGGCAAACACGCGCCAGTTGTCGCCGAACGGTTGCGAATACACATAGCTGTCCGACGAGAAGCTGTTGTCGGCCAATGCGCTGTTGCCGTGCTCGAAGCTCAGGTCGGTCGTGAACACGGGGCTGCGGTACGCGTTGTAGTCGCGCTTGAACGTGCGCACGGCGCCGCTGTCCGGGAACGTGTTGTCGAAGGTCTGGTCGACGCTCTTCGCGGTCGCGTAGTCGTTGGCCGTCAGCGATGCGCGGCCGAGCCCGGCGAGCATCTCCACGCTGTCCGGGTGGTCGGTCAGCGACGCGCGATACATCGCGATCGCCTGGCGCGGATGCGACTGGCCCGATACGGCGTCGGCGTGCGCGGCGCGGACCTCGGCATTGAACGGCACTTCCTTCTCGAGCTTTTCCAGCGCCGCGATCCCTTCGTCCACCCGGCCCGTGTAGATCAGGTATTGCGCCTGCAGCCGGTAGTAGCGCAGGTAGTCGTCGTTTTCCGGGCCCCACGACCGCACCTGGTCGGCCGGCGGCAGCGATTTGCCGATTTCGTCGAGCACCTGGCTCGCGTCCGCCGCGCGTCCCTGGTCGACGTACGACCAGAACAGTCCCTCGCGCAATTCGATCGGACGCGTGCGCGCGCCGTACTGGAAGCCGCGCGTCGCACTGTCCGTCGACGACGCGGTCGCCTGCTTCAGTGCGCGCTGGTACACGGCGTTGGCCTTGCCCGGTTCGCTCAGGTACAGGTACGCGTCGCCGACGGCCGCCAGCGCGTCGATCGAGATTTCGGCGTCGGGCGGAATCGTCTCGAACGTCGCGACTGCCGTCTTCATGTTGCCGCGCGCCGCGTAGGCGATCGTCCGGTCGCCGGCGAGCGCCGTCCTGACCGGCGAATACTCGGGCGTGGCCGGCATTCGCTTGTCGAGGTCGTCCGCGGCGCGCAATGCGCTGTCGAGCCCGTCGAAGCGGTCGGCGCTTGTCATCGAGCGCGACTTGTCGCGTCCGCCGCGCACCTGCTGGCGAATCGACAGTTCCTGGAGTTGCGCGAGATCGACGGCGGAAAAGACGTCGGGGCGCGCCTTCGCTTCCTCCAGCGCCTTGACCGCGCCGCCGCTCGATGCGAGCCCGAACACGTCGTTGCGGATGGTGGCCGGGTCGGCGGTGCGGAGGTCGGGCATCTGCGCGTTCGGGGTTTCGGCGTCGGGTATCTGGGCACCTGGCGGTTGGGCGCCCGGCGCCTGCGAATTCGGCATCGGCGCATTCGGCATCGGCGCGCCGGGCGTCTGCGGTGTCGGCGCCTGGGCGGCGGGCGCCTGCGCATTCGGCGTCTGGGCACTCGCGGCCTGCGCGATCGGGGTCGGCGCAGTCGGAGGTGACGCGTCCGGCACGAGCGCGCCCGGTGTCGGCACGCCCGGCGGCTTCGGATTCGGCGCACCGTTGGTGCCGGCGATTTCGCCGACGCCGCCCGGTTCCGTGTCGCCTTCGGCGGAGAAGCAGGGGCCGGATGCGACGAGCAGCAACACGAGCGGCGCATGCAGGAGGATCCGCCGGCTGGACGGAGCGACGATGGTGCATTGTTGTTTACGATTGTTGGCCACGGTATGTCCTCACTTCGAAACAATCACATCGGTTGCCCCGACGATGCACGCCGCCGCTCGCCGTGCGGCCGGGCAGCGAGGGCCCGGCCATGCGGAACCGGCTCACAGACGGTTGCGGATCGCCTGCCCGAGCAGCGAGCGCGATTCGCTGTTGGTCGGGTCGATCGCGAGCGCCCGGCTCGCGTTTTGTTCCACACAGTTCCATTCGTCGATCTGCGCGCACCAGCGCGCCTTTGCCAGCGCGCGGGCGCCTTCCAGTTCCGCGTGCGTGACGCTTGCCGTCTGCATGTGCACCGTGCCGGGGCTGTACGACTGCGGCTTCGGCGCGAGGTCCATGCGCTTTCTCGTGCCCGCCAGTGTCTCGGTTCGCGGTGCGCGATGCGTATCGCCGAGCCGTGCGTGGGCGCGACCGTGGGCTGGCGCGGCATGCGTATTGGCCGCGAGTTTCACGGGCGGCGCGTGCGACGGTTGCCGGTGTTTTGCGGCGGTGCGGGGCGCTGCCGGTGGCGGGGCCTCCGGTTCGGCCGCGAGCGTGACGGGCGGTACCGTCGACACCTCGGGCGTTGCCGATGCGGACGGTTCGGGCGGCGCCGGCGGCGCGGCTTGTGCGATCGCTGGCGCCGGCGCCGGCGCGGCCGATGTTCCGGGCGCACCGGACGCACCGGTTGCGCGGGATGTCGCGGCCACGATCGCGTTGCGGTATTTCCCGACGGCGGTTCCGATCACGCCGGAGATGTCGTGCGTCACGCTGGCATGGCCGACCACCGTGTCCCGCTCGGCATACGCGAAGATGCCGAAGATCGTGGCAAACGCGACGAAGCTGAGTGCCGCGCTCTTTCCAGGACCCCACGAGGGTTTCGGCTGGCTGGCGGGCGGGTCGTCCGGTCGTTCTGCACGAGTCATTCAATGCTCCTCGATTCGATACGTTGTGTTGAATGACGCAATCGGAGCGGATTCAGGCGGCGCTCACCATCGCAACTGCGTGGTGAGTACACCCGTTTCGACGATCGCGAACTGCGTGGAGCCCTGATAGGTGCCTTCGACCCGATAGCTCGCCTCGGGCACGCTGAACAGGCAGCGCGACCCCGATGCGTTGAATTCCACGAGCACGCGGCCGTGCCGCCTCAGGCGCACCTGTACGTTGGCAAGCGGTTGCCCGGTTCGGGCCGACGCGAACGACACGCCGAGGTTGTACGGACGGCCGTCGGGGGGAAGCGGCGCCGTACCGTCGATTTGTGCATCGCCGCAAATATACGAAATCACATAGCGGCCTGCGCCGGGACCGGACGCGGGCGTCTGGGCCGTGGCATTCAGGCAGAGCGCGGATACGACGACGCTCAGGAAAGGGCGAGCATGTTGTCGAAACGAGGAAGACATTGCAACCTCCCGTCCGGAATCAATGGAGGCGCATTTATTCCGGGTCTCCGAGTCAAATTTGCCAACGTTCTTTTTGCGACACGCTATTGATACACGATGGATTTTGAATCAACAACCGCGTGTGGTTTGAATGGTACGGCGGCGAAAGATGCTATTTAAATAAGATTGCGGCGGATTTGTGCGATCCGCTTGCCGCTGAAGAAAGTCGATATTGCCAGATATGAATATTGAATTCGGTAGAGATGATCGAGCACGCATTGAATCAAGTCGGAGGTATCGAAATTCGTACCGAAAAATAACGACTGATAAAAGAAATTTTTTCGTTTGTGTTCAAGGCGAGGCGATCAATTTCAGACACGGATTACGCGATTTTAAATGGGGAGATACCTCTTTTTTGATATTCGTTTCGTTGCATGAAAATAGAAACTTTTTATTTGTTATGTAACGGGGTATTTCTGATCTGAAAATAAGACGAGATATTCTGTTGCGATACGAGAGGATTAAAAGATTCCATTTTGAATCGCAAACGTTTGCATTTTCCTCGGTAACGATTTCGGGCTTGAAAAGTGATTTCGCGGGCTGCGCGGGATTGCCGATTGCTGCGGAAAGGAGGGCGCGTTCGAGATCAAGCGGCGCGACGCGCAGGCATGCGAACGCCGCATTGCCCGGGATCGCTTCCGCGTTCGCGCCGTGGGCGGACACGGCGCGAACGCGAATGTCAGCGGCTGCCGCCCGCGCTTCGCCGTGCGATGCGCATCGCCGGCGCGGCTGATTGCTCGGCGCCGCTCGCGCCTTCGATCGCCGGGCGCGGCCGGTTCATGATGTAGGTCCACAGCTGCTCGGCCGCGAGCCCGCGCTTGCGCGCCGACCGGTACAGGCGGATTTCCAGTTCGGTGATCCAGTCCCCGGAGCCCGCGCACACGAGCGTGCCTTTCGCGAGCTCCTTCGCGACGCAGCTTTCGGGCAGCCAGCCGATCCCGTGCCCGGCCACGACCATGCCCTTCAGTGCCTCGGACATGTGCGTCTCGAAGCACCGGTGCAGCGCATACGGCTCGGTCGCATTCAGCAGCAGCATCTCGACGATGTTGCCGAGAAACGCGCCTGACGAATACGCGAGCAGCGGCAGCGGCGCATCGGGCGTGCCCGGCAACTGGAACACGGGCTTGCCGCGCGCGTCGGGCGTCGATACGGGCAGGATCCGCTCGACGCCGAGGGTGACGAACGGGAAGTGGTTCGGGTCGAGTACGATCGGCAACTGCGGATGGTGATAGCCGAGCAGCAGGTCGCATTCACCTTCGACGAGTTGCTGCACGCCTTCCGGCACGTTCACCGCGTTCACGCGCGCGGTCACGTGGCCGACCTCGCCGTTGAGCTGCTTGAGCCATTCGGGAAACAGCGTGAAGACGAGCGTATGCGCGACGGCGAAGCGCACGACCTGGTCGCTGGCCGCGAACTGGTCGTAGCCGTTCACGAGATTGCGCGCCGCATACATGCTGCGCAGGATGTCGGCGGCCAGGCCGCGGAACATCTGGCCGGCCGGCGTCAGCGTGATCGGGTTGATGCTGCGATCGACCAGCTTCGCGTCCATCCAGGTTTCGAGTGCGGCGATTCGTCTGCTGAATGCCGACTGCGTCAGGTGCCGGTTACGCGCGGCACGGGAAAAGCTCTTGGTATCCGCAAGGCTCAGGAAATCTTCCAGCCACTTTGCTTCCATTTCGATCTTCGCTTTTTATAGTCGGGCGCCGGGAGGGCGGCGGCGCCGCTTCGCTGCACGAACCTTCTAGCGTACCGCGCCTCATGCCGGTCGGGCCGATGTTTTTTTTCGATGGGTGTCAGTCGAAATATGCATGGGCGTTGTCGGCGGGATTACGGCTGCATAGCGTTGAGGTGCCGGACCCGGCTAACCGGTTGGTTCATCGCGTCGAACTGCCGGTGCTGCCGCAGACGGTACTTCCCCAGGGCCGGCACGCGCGGTGTGCGTGCCGGCCCGCCTTTCCATTGTTTGGTTCCGGCGGCCGGCGCTCCAGGCGTGCCGTTTTTTTGTGCAGTGCAGATTGCGCATTCGTGACACGCGGGAGAACTATGTTCGTTAGACGCGGCGCAGCATCGGCCGTGCGCGATCGCGGCGCATCGATGCCGCCATCGGCGTCGCGTGCCGCACCGTAATGGTGCGGTTTGCCGCGCGGGCATGCCCGGCGCGGCCCAAAAAGGGGGATATCGCAAGGCACGGTCCTTGCAGAGTAGTCGTTACGCCGGTCCGGCATGCGCAATGCCGGGGAAAACGATCGATGGAGAAAAGATCGATGAAGCCATTCGATGAAATGCTGCAATCCGGCGACATGGTAAGGGCGCCTTACGCGCGCCTGAAGCAATGGCTCGACACGCAGAATCCCGCGAGCCTCGCCCAGAAAGCCCACGACGCGGAGGGCGTGTTCCGCAAGACGGGCATCACGTTTGCCGTTTACGGCGACGCGGAGGCCGCCGAGCGGCTGATTCCGTTCGATATCGTCCCGCGCATCATCTCGGGTTCGGAATGGAGCCGGCTGTCGCTCGGCATCGAGCAGCGCGTGATGGCGCTCAACGCATTCCTCGACGACATCTACCACCGCCAGGAGATCGTGCGCGCGGGCATCGTGCCGAAGCACCTGATCGCGCACAACGAGGCGTTCATTCCGGAGATGATCGATTTCCGGCCGCCCGGCAACGTTTACACGCACATCATCGGCGTCGACATCGTGCGCACCGGCGAGAACGAGTTCTACGTGCTGGAGGACAACGCGCGCACGCCGTCCGGCGTGTCGTACATGCTGGAAAACCGCGAGACGATGATGCAGCTCTTCCCGGAGCTGTTCCAGCAGGTGAAGGTGCGCCCGGTCGAGACCTATCCGCAGATGCTGCGCCAGTCGCTCGCGGCCGTATGCCCGCCGGGCGGCAACGCCGACAACCCGACCATCGCCGTGCTGACGCCCGGCATCCACAATTCCGCGTACTACGAACATTCGTTCCTCGCCGACCAGATGGGCGTGCACCTCGTCGAGGGCAGCGACCTGCAGGTGATCGACGGCCGCGTCGCGATGCGCACGACCGAAGGCTTCCAGCCGATCGACGTGCTGTACCGGCGCGTCGACGACGCGTTCCTCGATCCGCTCACGTTCTGCCCCGATTCGGTGCTCGGCGTCGCGGGGATCATGGACGTGTACCGCGCGGGCAACATCACGATCGCGAACGCGCCCGGCACCGGCATCGCCGACGACAAGGCGATCTACTCGTACATGCCGGAGATCGTCGAGTTCTACACCGGCCGCAAGGCGCTGCTGGAGAACGTGCCGACCTGGCGCTGCGGCGATGCGGACAGCCTGAAGTACGTGCTCGAGCATCTGGACGAACTGGTCGTGAAGGAAGTGCACGGCTCGGGCGGCTACGGGATGCTCGTCGGGCCGTGCGCGTCGAAGGCCGAGATCGAGGCGTTTGCCGCGAAGCTGCGCGCGCGGCCCGCGAACTACATCGCGCAACCCACGCTGGCGTTGTCCACGACGCCGATCCTGACCGAAGCCGGCCTCGCGCCGCGCCACGTCGACCTGCGGCCGTTCGTGCTGGTGTCGGACCGGATCCGCATCACGCCGGGCGGGCTCACGCGCGTCGCGCTGAAGGAAGGATCGCTCGTCGTCAACTCGAGCCAGGGCGGCGGCACCAAGGACACCTGGGTGCTGGCCGACTGAGCCGAAGGCGACCGCGCGCCTCGCCGGGCGAGGCGCGAAACGAACGAAGACGGAGTGGACACGAGATGCTTCTGGGACGTACTGCAAGCGGTCTCTACTGGATGTACCGCTATATCGAGCGCGCGGAAAACATCGCGCGCATCGTCGATGCCGGGCTGCGGATGGCGCTCACGCGCACGTCCGACGCGCCGGCCGAATGGTCGTCGGTGCTCGTCAGCTCGGGCGCCGACGAAGGCTACCGGCAGAAATACGACGCGTATGCGGCCGATACCGTGACCGACTACCTGCTGCGCGACCGCGACAACCCGTCGAGCGTGCTGTCGTGCATCGAGGCCGCGCGCTCGAACGCGCGGATGGTGCGCACGGCGCTGACGCGCGAGGCGTGGGAGAGCGTGAACGGCGCGTGGCTCGCGCTGCGCCGCGCATTCGAGCGGCCGGTGCCGGAAAGCGAGCTGCCGGCGGTGCTCGACGAGGTGAAGCGCGAAACCGCGCTGATCCTCGGCAGCTTCTACAGCACGATGCTGCGCAACGAGATCTTCGATTTCGCGCAGATCGGCGCGTTCGTCGAGCGCGCGGACAACACCGCGCGGATCATCGACGTGAAGTACCACCTGCTGCTGCCGTCGGTGTCGCACGTGGGCACGATCCTCGACAACTACCAGTGGGAGACGATCCTGCGCTGCGTGGCCGCACACCGTTCGTACCGCTGGGTGTACGACGTGCAGTACAAGCCGATGAACATCGCCGACTACCTGATCCTGAACGGCCGCATGCCGCGCTCGCTGCGTTATTGCTACGGGCGTGTCGTGTCGAGCCTGAACCTGCTCGCGAAGGATTACGGCGTGACACACCCGTGTCACGACACGGCCACGAAGATTCTGCAGATGCTGTCCGATACCTCGGTCGAGCGGATCTTCAAGAGCGGACTGCACGAGTTCCTGACCGACTTCATCGGCCGCAACAACAGCCTCGGGCTCGAAATCGCCCAGGCCTACAACTTCGACTGAGACTTGCCATGCGACTCGCCATCCGACACATCTCGCGTTATCAGTTCGACGATCAAGCCACCCATGCGCTGCAACGGCTGCGGCTGCGCCCGCAGTCCGGGCCCGGGCAGACGGTGCGCGCGTGGCAGGTCACGATCGACGGCGTCGAGCCGACGCTGTCGTACGCCGACGGGCTCGGCAACCGGATCGACCTCGTGCGTCACGACCGCGGCGCGAAGGCCGAGATCGTCGTCGTCGCGGCCGGCGTCGTCGAGACGCAGGACCGCGCGGGCATTCTCGGCAATCCGGAAGGTTATGCGCCGCCGTGGATCTTCGAGCGCGAGACCGCGCTCACGAAGGCGGGCGACACCGTGCGTGCGCTCGCGCAAGCGCTGCCGATCGAGCCGCGCGGCCTCGACGCACTGCACTGGCTGATGACGGAAGTGCACGGCCGCATCGCATACGCACCGAACCTGGCCGCCGACGCGCCCGTCGATGCGGAAACCGCGCTGCAAAACGGCGAGGGCACGAGCCGCGACCATGCGCACGCGTTCATCGCGGCCGCACGCTCGCTGAAGATTCCCGCACGCTATATCTCGGGCTACGTGCTCGCCGACAGCGCGATGCAGCGCATCGCCGACGCGAAGCAGAACGCGGGTGACGACGAAGACGAGGAAGCGCTCGCGTTGCAGAGCGGCGAGGGCATGCAGCAGGTGCTCGGCGCGTCGCATGCCGCGCAGTCGCAGTCGCAGACTCAGTCCCAGGGGCAGTCGCAGGCGGCGCTCGGCGCGCAGCCGCAAGCCGCCGCGCTGATGCAGCAGCCGGCCGGCCATGCGTGGGCCGAGGCTTATGTCGAAGGGCTCGGCTGGGTCGGGTTCGATCCGTTCATGAACCGTTGCCCGGACGAGCGCTACGTGCGCATCGCGGTCGGCCTCGACTATCGCGACGCGCAGCCGGTGACGGGACTCGGTGCGACGGCCGTGGGCGTCGAGATCAGCGTCGTGCAGACGCCCGAACTCGTCTGACCCGACGCGCGCTTTCGCCGAATCCGCCATGCCGGGCCGCCGCGTCGATAGCGACGCGGCGTGCGCGGCCGGCCCAACCCGAATCGAGCTCCCATGTCCATTCACGTCGCGCTGCATCACACCACCCGCTATCGCTACGACCGGCTCGTCAACCTCGGCCCGCAGGTCGTGCGCTTGCGGCCCGCGCCGCACTGCCGGACGCCGATCCTCGCGTATTCGATGACGGTCGAGCCCGCGCAGCATTTCATCAACTGGCAGCAGGACCCGTTCTCGAACTATCTCGCGCGGCTCGTGTTTCCGGAGCGCACGGAGTACTTCGAGGTCGCGATCGATCTCGTCGCCGAGATGTCGGTGTACAACCCGTTCGACTTCTTCCTGGAAGCGAGCGCGGACCAATACCCGTTCAGCTATGACGACGCGCTGAAGACCGAGCTCGCGCCGTATCTCGCATGCGATCCGCAGACGAGTGCGTCGCCGCTGTTCCGCGCGTATGTCGACGGCGTCGACCGCACGCCGGCCGGCACCGTGAACTTCCTCGTCGCGCTGAACCAGCAGCTTCAGCGCGACATCGGTTATCTGGTGCGGATGGAGCCGGGCGTGCAGACGCCCGTACAGACGCTGGAACTCGCATCCGGCTCGTGCCGCGACAGCGCGTGGCTGCTCGTGCAGCTTTGCCGCCATCTCGGCATCGCCGCGCGCTTCGTGTCGGGCTACCTGATCCAGCTCACGCCGGACGTGAAGTCGCTCGACGGCCCGAGCGGCACGTCGGTCGACTTCACCGACCTGCACGCGTGGTGCGAGGTCTACCTGCCCGGTGCCGGATGGATCGGCTTCGATCCGACGTCGGGCCTGCTCGCCGGCGAAGGGCATATCCCGCTCGCGTGCACGCCGCAGCCGACGAGCGCCGCGCCGGTCGAAGGGCTGATCGACGAATGCGAGGTGTCGTTCGAGCACGAGATGGCGGTAACGCGCGTGTACGAATCGCCGCGCGTGACGAAGCCGTATACGGAGTCGCAATGGGAGGCCGTGCGCACGCTCGGCACGCAGGTCGACGGCGCGCTGGCGGCCGGCGACGTGCGGCTCACGCAGGGCGGCGAGCCGACCTTCGTGTCGATCGACGATCGCGATGGCGCTGAATGGAACACCGATGCGCTCGGCCCGACCAAGCGTGGTTATGCGACCGAACTCGTGCAGCGGCTGCGCGCCGAATACGGCGACGGCGGCTTCCTGCATTTCGGGCAGGGCAAGTGGTATCCGGGCGAGCAGCTGCCGCGCTGGGCGCTGTCGATCTTCTGGCGCGCGGACGGCCAGCCGGTGTGGCACGATCCGTCGCTGTTCGCCGACGAGCGCGAGCCGTCCGCGCATACGACCGACGACGCGAAGCGCTTCATCGATGCGCTGGCCGCGCGGCTGAACCTGACCGGCGAATTCATCCGCCCCGGCTACGAGGACGTCTGGTATTACCTGTGGCGCGAACGCCGGCTGCCGGTCAACGTCGATCCGTTCGACTCGCGCCTCGACGACGAGCTCGAACGCGCGCGGCTGCGCAAGGTGTTCGAGCAGCAGCTCGACAGCGTGGTCGGCTACGTGCTGCCGGTCAAGCGTACGGACGACGCGGGGGGGGGCCATCGGCCGGGCCTCGACGGCCCGCGCTGGGAGACGGGCCCGTGGTTCTTCCGCGACGAGCGGATGTACCTCGTGCCCGGCGATTCGCGGATGGGCTATCGGCTGCCGCTCGATTCGCTGCCATGGGCCGCCCGCGCCGATCATCCATACCTGGTCGAGCGCGATCCGTTCGCGCCGCGCGCCGCGCTGCCGGAAGCCGCCGCCATCCGCGCGCGCTATACCGGCCCGGCCGATGCGCCGCGCTACCTGTCCGGCGTGCATCGCGAAGCGTCCGCGCAGACCGTGATGCAGTGGCGCAACGACGACACGGCCAACGGGCGGCATGCCGCGCATGCGCACGATCCGCAGCGCCGGCCCGAGCGCTTCGAATCGGCCGCATGGATCACACGCACCGCGCTGTGCGTCGAAGTGCGCAACGGCATCCTGTACTTGTTCATGCCGCCGCTCGCCGCGCTCGAGGATTATCTCGACCTGCTCGGCGCGATCGAGCTGACCGCGCACGCGCTCGGCGTGAAGCTCGTGCTCGAGGGCTATCCGCCGCCGCGCGACGCGCGGCTGAAGCTGCTGCAGGTGACGCCCGATCCCGGCGTGATCGAGGTGAACATCCATCCGGCCAGGAGCTTCGACGAGCTCGTCGATCAGACCGAATTCCTGTACGACGCCGCATGGCAGTCGCGGCTGTGCAGCGAGAAGTTCATGGTCGACGGCCGCCACGTCGGCACGGGCGGCGGCAATCACTTCGTGCTCGGCGGCGCGACGCCCGCCGACAGCCCGTTCCTGCGCCGCCCGGACCTGCTCGCGAGCCTGATTGCGTACTGGCACAACCATCCGTCGCTGTCGTACCTGTTCTCCGGGCTGTTCATCGGGCCGACGAGCCAGGCGCCGCGCGTCGACGAGGCGCGCAACGATCAGCTCTACGAACTGGACATCGCATTCGCGGAGATCCAGCGCAACAAGCTGCTGTACGGGCAGGACATGCCGCCGTGGCTCGTCGATCGCGTGCTGCGCAACCTGCTGATCGACGTCACGGGCAACACGCACCGCAGCGAGTTCTGCATCGACAAGCTGTATTCGCCCGATTCGTCGACCGGCCGCCTCGGCCTGCTCGAACTGCGCGCGTTCGAGATGCCGCCGCATGCGCGGATGAGCATCGTGCAGCAATTGCTGCTGCGCGCGCTGGTCGCGCGTTTCTGGGCCGTGCCGTACACGACGCCGCTCACGCGCTGGGGCACCGCGCTGCACGACCGCTTCATGCTGCCCGCCTTCCTTCAGATGGATTTCGACGACGTGCTGGCCGAACTGCGCGATGCCGGTTTCGCGTTCGATCCGGCATGGTTCGCACCGCACTTCGAATTCCGTTTCCCGCTGTTCGGCCAGATCGCGGTGAACGGGATGCAGCTGTCGCTGCGCGGCGCGCTGGAGCCGTGGCACGTGATGGGCGAGGAGGGCGCGCCCGGCGGCACGGTGCGCTACGTCGATTCGTCGGTCGAGCGGCTCGAGGTGCGCGTGACGGGGCTGAACGACAACCGGCATGTCGTGACGGTCAACGGCCGCGCGCTGCCGCTGCAGCCGACCGGCACCGTCGGCGAATACGTCGCGGGCGTGCGCTACAAGGCGTGGTCGCCGCCGTCGGCGCTGCATCCGACCATCGGCGTGCATGCACCGCTCACGTTCGACATCGTCGACACGTGGCTGCAGCGCTCGCTCGGCGGCTGCCGCTATCACGTCGCGCATCCGGGCGGGCGCAACTACGCGACGTTCCCCGTCAATGCGTACGAGGCCGAGAGCCGCCGGCTCGCGCGCTTCGTCGAGATGGGGCACACGCCGGGGCGGATGGATGTGTCGGCCGCCGCGCCGAGCCGTGAATTCCCGTTCACGCTCGACCTGCGGCGGCCGTGACGGGCAGATGAAGGGGGGACGACGATGCGCGGTTCGCGACCTCCCGGCGCGCCGGCCGATCGCGGCCCCGCCGGAATGCTAGGATGCGGGCAGATCGCGGCCGCGCGCCGCGGCCCGCCGCTCGTGCGGCGGCGTGCATGCGCGCCCGTACCCTGACGACGAAACGACACCGTGCAGCCCATTCACTCCGACCATCTCGCCGACCCCGACGCGATGCCCACGCTTTTCGATACCGGCGCGCAGCCGGACGCCGCCGAACTGGCCGCCGCGCTCGCGGCGCCGGCGGCCGCCGGCCGTTATGACGAACTGCGCGGCAGCGCGGCCGGCCTGAACGCGCCTGCGCTCGCGCCCGCATGGCGCAGTTTCTTCACATCGATCGGCAGCGACGGCGTGGCCGACCTCGATCGCCGCGCCGATGCGCTGCACCGGCGCATGCGCGAGAACGGCCTGTTCTACCAGTTGCACGAGCAGCGCGCCGGCGACGGCGCGGCCGGCCCGTGGTCGCTCGACCTGCTGCCGCTGATCGTCACGCCGGAGGACTGGGTCGCGATCGAACGCGGCGTGCTGCAGCGCGTGCGGCTGCTCAACGCGACGATGGCCGACCTGTACGGGCCGCAGACGATCCTGCAGCGCGGGCTGCTGCCGCCCGCGCTCGTGACCGGCCATCCGGGCTACCTGCGCGCGATGCGCGGCGCGCGCGTGCCGGGCGACACGTGGCTGCACGTCGTCGCGTTCGATCTCGCGCGCGGCCCGGACGGGCAGTGGCGGATCGTCGCGCAGCACACGCAGGGCGCGGCCGGGCTCGGCTACCTGCTCGAAAACCGGCTGATCGTGTCGCGGCTCTTTCCGCGCGGGTTTCGCGGGCTGCGCGTGCAGCGGCTCGCGTCCGCGTACCGCGCGCTGCTGCAGAGCATGCAGGCGCTCAGCCCGGCCGCCAAGAATTCGCGGATCGTGCTGCTGACGCCGGGGCCGCACAGCGCGACGTATTTCGAGCATGCGTATCTCGCGCGCTACCTCGGCCTCACGCTCGTCGAGGGCGGCGACCTGACCGCGCGCGACAACCGCGTATTCCTGAAGACGCTGCGCGGGCTCGAACCCGTGCACGGCATCCTGCGGCGCGTCGACGATGCATGGCTCGATCCGCTCGAACTGCGGCCCGATTCGATGCTCGGCGTGCCGGGGCTGCTGCAGGCCGTGCGCGCGGGCAACGTGCTGCTCGCGAACGCGCCGGGCTCGGGTTTCCTCGAATCGCCGGCCATGCTCGGCTTCATGCCGCGTCTCGCGGAAGGCTTGCTCGGCGAAACGCTGACGCTGCCGGCCGTGCATTCGTGGTGGTGCGGCGAGGCGGCCGCGTGCGACGACGCGCTGCCGCAGCTCGCGCGCGGCATCGTGAAGGCGTCGTATCCGGCCGACGTGCAGGCGGGCGGCCCGTTCGATCCGGTGATCGGCGCGCGGCTCACGCAGGCGCAGCTTGCCGACTGGCGCGCGCGGATACTCGCGCGGCCCGAACACTACACGGTGCAGGCCGACCTGCCGCTGTCGCAGGCGCCGACCTGGCCGGGGCACGGCACGCCCGAAGGCAACGGCGGCGCGCGCATCGTGCCGAAGCCGCTGCTGCTGCGCGTGTTCGCGCTCGCCGACGGCGCGCAGCGCTGGCGGCTCCTGCCGGGCGGGCTGTCGCGGGTCGGCACGCGCGACACGCTGTTCAACGCGCCGATGCCGCGCGGCGGCAGCACCGTCGATACGTGGGTGATGACCGAAGGCATCGTCGATTCGACGACGCTGCTGCAGACGCACCTCGGCCCCGACGATCTCGTCGAGCGGCCGCGCGCGATCGCGAGCCGCGCGGCCGAGAACCTGTTCTGGCTCGGCCGCTACACCGAGCGCGCGACCAACCTGATGCGCCTCGCGCGCGCCGCGCTCGAACGGCTGCGCGGCGAGGACGACGTCGACAGCCCCGCGCATCTGGAGCTGCTCGACACGCTGTGCCGCGACACGGGCCTGATAGCGGCCGATACGCCGAACGCGGTCGATGCGCCGCGCGCGTTCCAGCACGCGCTCGCGACGTCGTTGACGCGCGGCGCCGATCGCACGTCGGGAATCGCATCGTGCCTGTTCGGGATGCGCGGCGCCGCCGCCGCGATCCGCGAACGGCTGTCGAGCGATCAGTGGCGGCTGATCGACGACGCGACGCAACTGTTCGCCGACAGCGCCGACCATCCGGAAGCCGACGAGCAGATCGGCAACGAGGCGCTGCAACTGCTGGAACGCCTCGGCCTGCTGCTCGGCGCGATCACGGGCGCGCAGACCGACCACATGACACGCGACGACGGCTGGCGGCTGCTGTCGATCGGCCGGCAGATCGACCGGCTGGACTTCCTGTGCAGCGTGCTGAAGTTCGCATTCGACGAAGGCGCCGTGTACCGGCAGGACGGCTTCGAGCTCGTGCTGGAGCTGTTCGACAGCACGATCACGTTCCGCTCGCGGTTCCAGCGCGGCTTCGACGTCGCGCCGCTGCTGTCGCTCGTCGTGCTCGATACCGACAACCCGCGCTCGCTCGGCTGGGTCGTGCAGGCGCTGCGCGGCCGGTTGGCGAAGGTCGAGCGCAGCGAGGGCTATGCACTGTCCGAACTGGCCGAGACGATTCCGAACGTGCCCGCGTGGTCGCTGCACGAGCTGTGCGAAACCGCCGACGGCGGCCGGCACGACAAGCTGCTCGATCTGCTCGACGCGACGGTGAAGGCGGTCTGGGAGCTGTCGAACCGGATCGGCGAGCGTTATTTCAGCCACGTGCGCGAGGCGGGCAGGACGTTATGGTGACGACGAAAGGCACGACGAAAACGCCGCCCGGTTCCGGCAACGGACGACAGGCAGCGGCACCGGCCGCGCCGGCCGCCCCCACCGCCATTGCGCACGGCCGATTGCTGCGCGTCACGCACGATACCGAATACCGTTACGCGGCGCGCGTCGAATCGGCACAGCACCAGGCGCGCCTGCAACCGCTCGCGACGCCGCGCCAGCAGGTGCTGTCGTTCTCGCTCGACATCCAGCCCGCGCCGGAATCGATCTGCACGGAGATCGACGCGTTCGGCAACGCGCGCGCATCGTTCGCGCTGAACCAGCCGCACGACGCGCTGCTCGTGCGCAGCCGCAGCACGGTGCGCGTGACGCCGCCCGTGTGGTCGCTCGGTGCGCGCGGCGAGCCGCCGCCCGCGATCGCGCATCCCGACGGAAAGCACGCGACTGCTTGGGAAGCCGTGCGCGACCGCTTGCGGTTCCGCGCGAGGCAGCCTTACGACGCGGCGAGCGAATTCGTGTTTGCTTCGCCGCATGTCGCGTGCGACGCCGAACTCGCCGCGTATGCGGCCGCGAGCTTCACGCCGCAGCGGCCGCTCGTGCAGGCCGCATGGGACCTGATGCGGCGCGTGCACGCCGATTTTGCGTACATGCCGAACAGCACCGACATCACGACGTCCGCACTCGATGCGCTGCGATTGCGCAAGGGCGTCTGCCAGGATTTCGCGCACGTGATGATCGGCGCGCTGCGTTCGCTCGGGCTGGCCGCGCGTTACGTGAGCGGTTATCTGCTCACGCAGCCGCCGCCCGGGCAGCCGCGGCTGATCGGCGCCGACGCGTCGCATGCGTGGGTCGACGTGTACGACCCGGCGTGGCCCGAGGACAACGGCTGGCTGCAGCTCGATCCGACCAACGACCGCGCGCCGGGCGACGACTACGTGATGCTGTCGATCGGCCGCGACTATGCGGACGTGACGCCGCTGCGCGGCGTGATTCGCGGCGGCGGCGCGGATCAGGAGCTGAAGGTCGGCGTGACGGTCGAGCCGCTCGACACGCCGTGATGTCGTGCGATGCCGCCCGCCCGGGCGATTCGCCGTTTAAGTCTTCGTTAATTCTGCACGCCTAGCATGATCGTGCCGGCGAACGGATCGAGCTTCGGTCCGGCGCCGGCGGCACGCGCGGGTGCGTCGACGTCACGGCGCCGCGCCGTCGCGCCTCGCCATTCCCCAGCAACGGCGACAGATCATGATCAAGAACTTCGACTACACGCTCGGCAGCGAGACGATTGCGCTCTGCGCGAGCTTCGGCGCGGGGCCGGCGTTGCGCCGCGTGCTCGTGAGCCGCGCGGATTCGATGGAAACGCTGGTGGTGCTCGACGCGCGCGGCCTGTCGGGCCTGCTGAAGGTGGCGACCGAAGAGCCGGAAGGGCTGCTCGACGACGCGATCCGCAAGGTCGGCGACGAGCAGCTCGTCGAGCGGGCGATCAGCGGCAGGACGATCGTCGAAACCGCGCTTTGATCGCGCGGCGCGGCGCGTGCCGGCATCTATGGCTGCACGCGCCGCGTTGCTTTGCGTTGTGTTGCGTCGATTACGCGGCGAACCGGTCCGTCGCCGCGAGCAGCGCCTGCAGGATCCCCGGCTCGTTGTACGCGTGCCCGGCGCCGGGCACGATCTCGAACGTCGCTTCCGGCCACGCCTTCGACAGTTCCCATGCGGTGCGCGCAGGCGTTGCGATGTCGTAGCGGCCTTGCACGATCACGCCCGGAATGCCGGCGAGGCGATGCGCGTCGCGCAGCAACTGGCCTTCTTCGACGAAGCCCTTGTTGACGAAGTAGTGGTTTTCGATCCGCGCGAACGCGAGCGCGTAGTGACCGTCCGCGAAGTGCTCGGCGAGCGCCGGATCGGGCAGCAGCGTGATCGTGCGGCCTTCCCAGATGCTCCATGCGCGCGCGGCTTCGAGCTTCGCGGCTTCGTCGTCGCCCGTCAGCCGGCGATGGTAGGCGGCCATCAGGTCGCCGCGCTCGGCCTCCGGAATCGGTGCAAGGAACGCTTCCCACAGATCGGGGAACAGCCACGACGCGCCTTCCTGGTAGTACCACAGCAATTCCGCGCGACGCATCGTGAAGATGCCGCGCACGATCAGCGCGCTCACGCGTTCGGGGTGCGTTTCCGCGTACGCGAGCGACAGCGCGCTGCCCCACGAGCCGCCGAATACGAGCCATTGCTCGGCGCCGACCATCTCGCGCAGGCGTTCGATGTCGGCGACCAGATGCCACGTCGTGTTGTTCTCGAGGCTCGCATGCGGCGTCGAGCGCCCACAGCCGCGCTGGTCGAACAGCAGGATGTCGTAGCGCTCCGGGTCGAACAGGCGGCGATGATCGGGGCTGCAGCCCGCGCCGGGGCCGCCGTGCAGGAACACGGCGGGCTTGCCGGCCGGGTTGCCGCAGCGCTCCCAGTAGATGCGATGGCCGTCGCCGGTGTCGAGGTGGCCGTGGGCGTGGGGTTCGATCGGTGGGTACACAGGCAGGCTCCGGGTGAGGGTCGACAGGAGGCGGACGAGGCGCGGGCCGGTGTGCGGGCGGGGCACGGTACTGGGGATATTGCGGCGCCGCAAAAAACTCGTTGCGTGGGCATCGGACCGGCCGCCGCCGGACAAGGCTTGTCATTATGCCCATTCGCCGCCGCTGGCGTCGGCTCGCCAGACGGCGCGCCGTCGCCGGTATCCGCTCCGGGATTTTTGAAGCAATTTCATTCCGATATTTTTCATACAAAATCCCGGCGGCATATCGGTGCGCCGAATCGGGGCGCCTGCCTATCTCCTGCTTCTTTACCGTGCCAACGGGAACCAGCCGATGAACCATCGCGTCACGCAGTTGACCGGGTTGCGCGCCGTCGCGGTGTCGATGGTCGTCGTCGGCCATGCCGAGCATGTGCTGCCGGGTGGCTACACGGGCTGGTACGCGCCGTTGCGGCTGATCGCCGACGGCCGGCTCGGCGTGCTGATCTTCTTCGTCCTCAGCGGTTTCCTGATCACCAACGTGCTGCGCGCCGAGTTCGCGCGCACGGGCGGCATCGCGCTGACGTCGTTCTACGTGCGCCGCGCGCTGCGGATCTGGCCGGCCTGTTATGTCTATCTCGCGGCGGTCGCGATCGTGGCCTTCGCCGGCTGGTTCGACGTCGATCGCCGGCAGTGGCTGTATGCCGCGCTGCACCTGTGGAATTACTCGGCGTGGTTCGGGCTGACCGGCGACAACGCGCTGCATCCGGACGGCGCGTGGTATCTCGGCCATTTCTGGTCGCTCGCGCTCGAGGAGCAGTTCTACTGGTTCTGGCCGCTGCTGTTCGTGTACGGCGTCCGCCGCGGCGGCACGCGCTGGCTTGCCGCGTTGATCCTGATCGTGCCGCTGGTGCGCGCCGTCACGTATTTTGTTGCACCGGCGCTGCGCGGGCAGCTCGGGATGATGCTCCACACGGGTGTCGATCCGATCCTGATCGGCTGTTATGCGTCGCTCAACCGCGAACGGCTCGAGGCGTGGATTCGTTCGTGGCGCGGCGAGACGCAGATCGTGACGGCGATCGTCTTCATCGTGCTGCTCGGCATGCCGCTCGCCGAACATCGGCTCGGCGGCTTCTGGAATGCGACGTACGGCGTGACGCTCGAAGCCGCGCTGATCGCGATCGTGATCGTCGTGCTGAATTTCCGCGGCGAGTTCTGGTGCGCGCGCTGGTTGCGCGCGCGGCCGGTCGTGTTCATCGGCACGATCTCGTTCAGCCTTTATCTGTGGCAGCAGCCGTTCGCGAACCCGGACCTGCCGGTCGCGCATGCGTTTCCGCTCGGCATCGTGTGGGCGCTGCTGGCCGCGACGGCTAGTTATTTCCTCGTCGAGAAGCCGTTCCTGCGGCTGAAGGATCGTTATACGGCGCGCGAGGCGCGACGTGTGCGCGATGACGCACTGCGGATGCCGGCGCCGACCGATGCGATCGGGCCGAAGGTGGTGGAGTAGGTGCGTGGGGCGCAGTCTTACTTGAAGCGCTTCATCGCGGCGGGCGAATACCAGAAGTTCCGGAACATATCGACCCCGTACGACTTGCCGTCGTAGTGGACGATCGTGCGCGCGGTGCGCTTGCCCGTCTCCGCGTAATCGCGGTCCTTGCGCTGCGTCCCGGTGATGTGCGCTGTGATCGACAGATCGGCGAAGCCGTGGCTCGACGTCTTCTCGACTGCAATCGTCATGCGGGCATCTTCGCTGCTCGCGTCGCCGACGCCCGGGCCGCAGGCTTCGCCCTGGATGCTGACCCACCCGTAGAGGTTGGTGCCGAACACTGGACGGATGCGGTTGCCGTCGCGCACCCATAGCGTCAGTTCCTCGCTCGCGTCGGCATCGGGGCAACTCGGCCCGCGCGCGGCGCTCGTGAATACGACCCCGAACGCGCGCACATCCGGCGATAACCGGTAGGGCGCCGTGTCGATGCGATAGCTGTTCTCGCCGATTTCCGTCGCTGCATCTTCCTGAACCACCGACCGCTCGGCCGCCACGATCTTGCCACCCTCGACGAGCGCAACGACTTGCAGCTTGCTGCTTTCGTCCGGGTTCTTGCTTTTCGGAAGCGAATCGAACGCGACGGCCGCGATCGTCGTGCCCGGCTCGTTCGGCATGACCTTGCATGCCGACGCGACGACGAGCCGGTCCGCGTCGCGCGTGGCGATGCGTGCGCTTGCGATGCCGGCCCAGCGGGCGACGGCTGTGACGGTGTCGTCGCCGCAGGGTTGGCTGTCGGTGGCGTAAGCGGTGGAAGCGGCGGCGAGCGCCAGCAAAGGAATGAGGCGACGGATTGTCATGGTCTCGATGGGGAAAGGTTATTTCGCAGATTTTCTGGGGGCGTGGGGTAGAGCGTCAGTGTTCGGCTGCGGATTCAACCCGTCGATGCAACACACTTGAGGCTGCATAGCAGCGAGGAGTGTTGCAATGAAACAGAGACGGCGGATCTACTATACAGACAGCCAGAAAGCGCTAATGTGGGAGCGCTGGCGCA